>JAJYPH010000083.1 GCA_021795575.1 Bacillota bacterium | reverse complement strand
CCCAAGTCAAGCCGCCATGGAGAAGCATCAGTAGTGGGCTCGACAGTGGGCTTGACGTGCATCGCCGGGCTGCCCGAGTGCCCGCACCCAGAGGCCGCGCCCGGCGAGTGCGCGGCCTCACGCCGTCCCATGCGTGTCTCGCTCGTTGGAGGGGAGTCAAGACAGGGCGGCCGACTCTCGGCGGGGCGTATGTACCGCGCCACCCGGGGTGATCAGGTGATTGCCATGAACCCGAGGACGTTCGCGGCCGACGGCGGAGGGGCCGGCTCGGCCGGTGCTGGAGAATGAGGGATTGGAGGTGGAGTACGGCGCGGTACGGACCGTCGACTCCGTGATCGGTGTGCGGGGGCAAGGCGGTGGTGTCCCGCGTGACATGGAGCGCGTGGAATGTTCATCCGTCACGCCGATCCCGGTCGGATCGGGGCCCCCGTCGTACTCCGCGCGGACGGTCAGGCCGGTGGTGGTGGCGCTGGCGATGCACGGGACCAGGGGTTCGCACCATCCCCGGGATTTGACCAGGGGCGCCACCACGTCGGGGTAGGGGCCAAGCACGAGCCCTGGCTTTTTGACCAGCGAGGCCAGCACAGGCGTCCTGTGCGGCTGGCCACACGCCAAAGCCCGCGCTTGTGAGCACGTGCGTCGACGCAGGCAGGTGCGCGGCGCACTACCAACTAAAGCAAGTGGCGCAGATAACCAGCGCTTCGGGGGCGTGGTGGACCAAAGCGCGCCGCACGTCATCGGGCTCCAGAGAAAACACCGCCTCCTGGACGCGGGCGCCACCATAGAGGCCATGGCCGGCGCCACTGACGCCGTACAGCACGACGCGCATGTTGAGCCTCCGAAGCACCACCTAATTGTGGCACAGTTGGTGATGGTTCGACGAATCGCCGGGTGGGTACCACCGTGACGAGCGGAACCTCCCACATGAGGGCGGGCCACCGCTACCGCGGTGGTTCGGTGGTGCCCATCAGACGTCGGTCCCGGCCGCGCAAGTAAACAACGTCGGGAAGGAAACGATGCCCGAATACCCTTAACTCTAGTTGGGCATGGTCTGAAAGCAGCACGCGGTATACGATGCGCAGGTCTGCGGGGTGGCCCTGGCCCCGCACCGACTGAATGCCGTGCGGTGCCAGTCGGCGTAGTGCCCCTGCATGCGCACTCCGCGGTTTGGGTCGCGCGCCAACCGGCCAAGTTCGTCGCCGATCGCCTGCAACGCACTCGCGAACAGCAACTCATCCGGAAAGGCCAGCGCCAGTGCGCGCAAGTCCTCGGCGACGTATGCGGCTACGGCTTGCACCGGAATCCGCCGCAAGCGTTCGACGAAGGCTAAAGTCGCGGCGGACTGTTCAGGCACGGGGTTCAGGAGGCATCGCCAAATGAGCCAGAATGGACGCCGCCAACGTGTCACCGGTTTCTAACGGTGACCCCGCTCGGGCATCAATCAAGGCAGCAACTTGCGCCGTTTCGAATTGTTCAAGGGCATCCAAGGCTTCAGTAATCGCACGCCACGTTTCCGGCGTGACCAATATACCCACCGTGGAAGCCTCCCCGCGACCGCGCCGTTGTACCCGGAGTCGCCCAAAACGCCTCAGGGCGGCTTGCCAGTTGGTCGTACGCAACTGAGACACCGTGACGTCGGCGTCCAGATCAAACTGCGTGATGGACTGCCTCATCCGGCAACCTCCCCTCCGTCTCAAACACGGTGCGTGGTCTTCATCGTACTACGAGGTCATGGGATGTGCAATGGGATGGGCGATGGGATGCGCGATAAACTGTGCGATGACGATCCCTTCGGTTCTGCATCCAGGAACCCGCTCTGCGGTGCGGTTGCGGCCTTACGATTCCTGGGTCCAGCGTGGTGACACCACCCGGAGCCCATAGGCATGTTGCACGGCCTCGGCGACCGTGGCCACCAGGCAAATCTCGAGGTGATCGCGCAACGGGGGCGGCGCATCGTCCACCTGGCGCCGATTCTCTTCGGGTACGATGACGCGGCGGCGGCCGTGGCGCAGCGCGGCGTAGAGCTTCGGTATGAGCCCGCCCACGGGAAGAATCTGCCCATGGAGCGCCACTTCGCCGGTCACCGCGAGGGCAGGACTGACGGCGCGACCCGTCAGCGCGGACAGCATGGCCAGCAGGAAGGCGAGGCCGGCAGACGGTCCCTCGCGGTTTTGCTCGATTTGCACAAGATGCACCGCCAGCTGAGCGTTCTCCATGGACTCGACGGGGATGCGAAACTCGGTGCGGTGATCTCTCAGATAGTGATACGCCGCCTTCGCCGACTGCTCCATGGCGGGGCCGTGAAACCCCGTGAGGGTAAGGCCGGCGTTTCCGGGCAAGAGCGAGGACTGAATCACCTGCACGTCGCCCCCAATGGGCTCGCCCTCCGAATTGACCATCGCCAGCAGCGCCGTGATCTCACCCACATCGGGGTGCTCGTTGAGCCGCTCGTCGTGCTGGTCCAGCGCCCGCGCGCGCACCAAGTCGGCCGCGGTGAGCGTGTCGACGCCGAAAAACTGCAGGCGTTTGGGCGGGAACTCCCCCGGCGCCATGGACACCAGCTGGTGGTGTACGCGCTGGCGCAACTCGGCGGCGAGTCCCAGCAGCAAGGACGCCGATTCGTCGGGCACATTGCCGTCGGGGAATAGGAGCTTGACGAGCCCGCTCAAGGTTTTGAACACGGCTCGCTGGTCGCGCGTGGTGGCGTCCTCCAGTGGGCGGGCCGCCGTGAGCTCCCCGACGGCGTCGTCGACGGGCCAGTCCCGCAAATGCCGCAGCAGTGCGCTCACATAGTCGGCGGGCCAGCCAAAGTCGACCGCCAGCGCCGCGGGCGTGATTTTGCCCAGCTCCCACCCGGGCAGATAGGCGTGAATGCGGTCTACGATGGCGGCGTCCTGAAGGGCGGGGGGAAACACCTGAAACAGGTGATCGTAGTAGGAAGCGGGCTGGCCGCCTTCGACGGCGAGGTTGCCCAGCAGCACGATGGACGCGTCGGCCGCGTGATCCTGGCCCCCGCGGGAAAAGTGGCCACTCTCCATGTAGTCCTTCAGAATCGACACCGAGCCATAGTCGTCATGCATCTGCAAGCCCGCCACTTCGTCAAACACCACCGCATCGGTGCGCGTAAGCATGCCGCGGCGGCCGGTGCGGAGGTTGACGAACAAGTCGGCCGGGGTGGCTCGGCCGCCACTCACCACCAGCGCGGTCTGCGTCACATTTCTGTAGAGATAGGTTTTGCCCGTGCCGCGCGGGCCCATCTCCACGAGGTTGTACTGCGGCTCCACCAGGGGAATGAGCCGCGTCAACAGCAACAGCTTCACACGCAGGGGGTCCCGGACGCCTTCGGCCAGCGCCACGGGGTTGTATCCCATGGACACCAGCCATAGGTCGATCCACTCCTCCAGAGAAAACTCACGGCGATAGCCGACAAACACCCTGAGGTCGGCATCGGTGGGGATGGGCTGAAAGTCCAGCACCTGGGCCGTGGGCTCGCCCTTTTGGCGCGGCGGCCGGTAGGCGAGTTGAATGCGGCCCCAGAGCCCGCCCCCCAACAGGCCGGGGGCGTACTCCACGAGGGCATCCGGCACCTGGACGGCCAGTCCCAGCGGCTCCACCCGGCCGTCCAGCCGGTCCTGACGGAGGTTGGGAGTGGCGGACAACTCGGCCAGCACCGTGAGCCCGCCTTCGCGCATGAGCCGGTATTGCAGCGTTTCAATGCGGTCGCTCGCCGGAAAAAACTCCGCGATGGTTTGGCGGGCGGCGGCCAGGCCGTAGGCGGCCACCAGGTATTCCCCTACGTAGCGGGGAATCTGGGCAAACACGCCGCCCAAGTCAGGAGTGCGCTCCACCACCAGGGCCCCCATCACGGCGTGGGCCTTGGCCTTTAACGCCGCGAGCGCCACCCGGGCGTCCGCGGAATCCCCGGCCATGTCAGAAGATGGCCGGCCGGCTCACGCCGGTCGGCTGCTCAGCGGCCTCGTCGGGGAGTTCCGCCAAGCTTGTGCCCTCGGGATTCCACACCTCGATGGTGGGCGCGTGGCCGTACTGCATCCAAAGATCGAGCCATTGCACGGCGGCCCGGATGCGGGTGCGCACCGGAGCGCCGGACTTCGCCAGGTGGCGGACGGCGGAGAGGTACGCCTCCGGTTCGGGAGGCGTCCAGGCGTAGGCCGCCCCGTGCGCGTCGCGCACCATGAGCAGCAGCTGATCCACTTCGTCCAGGGTGAGTGGCGGCAAAAGCTCGGCCTGGAGCAGGAAATGGACCCCGCGCGTGGCATCGGCAGCGTCGTCCGGGCGCGCGCGCTTGTCCAGCCACTCCGGCGCGGCGGTCTGGTCCTGGCGCGCTTCGATCACGTCGGGGTAGTAGTTGGAGGCGAGGGCCGCCACCACCCAGGTGTGCTCAAGGCTTTCGTCGCCGCCGTGGATGAGGCGCGCCAGGTTGGCGTACGCCCGGGCGCGCTGCCCGATGCCGGTTTTGCCCAACAGCTCCACTTCGTCGATCAGGAGGACCCACCCGCGGTAGCCGGCGAGGGTCACCAGCCGGTCCATCAGGCGAAAGTACCCGATGCCCTCGCGGCTGGGTGCAAACGGCGCGAACTTCACCGCGTGGGCAAACGCGTCGCGCAGGATCTTGCGCAGCGACCCGATGGGCCGGCCCGACAACTCGCCTAAAAGCTCGTCGCGATAATCCACCACGTCCAAGCAGTAGGCGTCCAGTGCATACCGCAGACGTTCGGGCACGCCCTCCAGGTTGGTGCGCGGCCGGCCGCGCTCGCGCACCTTGTTCAAGAGCGGCGCCAGACCCGCTACTGTGGAGTCGGGCAGGCGGGTGGCCGCGGCCACCGCGCTGTAGAACTTGTCCAGGTTGGCGAGCGGCACCTCGCGGCTCACCGAGACGGTGCTCACCACCCATCCGGCCTGCCGCGCCCGTACGGCGACCGCTTCCAGGAAGTGCGTTTTGCCGTCGCCGTAGTTGGCTCGCACCACCAGCGGCCGGGCCAGCGCGCCTTGCAGCACCTGATCCGCCTTCTCCAAGAGCCGCTCGCGCCCAATGGCCAGTCGCTCGGCCAGGGCGGCGGACGGCACACCGGACCGGAGGCTCTCCAGCACGCGCTCGGCCTCGTAGCGTGCGTCAGTGGCCAAGGTGGCTCCCCCCTTCGCCCGTGCGGTCGGCGGTTTCGTCGCTGGGGTTTGGCCCACCCTCGCTGCCGAGCGGGTCTTCTCGATCGGCGAGCGGAGTCCACGCGTCATGGTGGGGGGCCGGACCCCCGACGCTGGCCAGCATGGTCCGCCGCACCTGCGACATCGAGCCGGCGGCGGGGGCGACATGCGGGCGGCCTCCGGTGGCCACGGCCCACGCGTCGGCCACTCGGCGCATGGCGCCCTCATCGGCGGCAAAGACGCTGTCCCAGTCGAGCCAGTCGGAAAACCGATTCAACTCCACGGACGTGAGCTCCGTGGACACCCGATCCTTCAAGGCGGGATACGACGAGATGCCTCGCTTCTCATCCTGGTACAAGGCGGGCCGTGCCGCCAGCACCAGCCAGAGCCCCGGCAGCACATCGCCGTCGTCGATGAACTCGCGCAGCATCTCATAGGTTTCTTCGCGGCGGCCGGCGGTGTAGTACACGGTGGTGCCGTCACCCTTGGGCGCCACGAGCTGGTCCAGCTGGTCCACGGTGATAAGGATGCCGCCCCGGCCCGCCGTGCGGGCCAGGACGGCCCATCCTTGCAGGATGGTTCGGGCGTTCTGCCGATTGAGCGCCTCCGTGAGGCCCAGCCGCTTCATGAGCGGCTTTCGCAGCGGCGCTCCCGTGAGCCACGCATCCAAGGTGTCGGTGTCGGGACTGGGAACGCCCAAAAGCTCACCAACCTTAAAGGAGACGGCCACCTTGAGCGACAGGCCCACGTCCACCGGCGCCAGCATCTGGTCCACGTGCTCGCGGATGTCGGCCATGGCCGTGTCCCGAATGCGGCCGCGCTCGGCCACCAGCCAGTCCACGAGGGTGGTGGACGGGGGAATGCTGGTGGTGTCGTACCCAAGGCGGCGAATGACCCGGTCCCGGAGGCCGCGGAGAACCTGGGTGGTGTCCAGTTGCGCCAGGACCGCCTGGCCGAATTCTTGGATCCCGCGCAGCGGTGTGGCACCGGCGTCCAGAGCCACCGTCAACAGCCCATCTTCAGCGGCGGCCAACTCCAGCATGCGGAGCGCGTGGGTTTTGCCCGATCCGGGGGGGCCGATGATCCACTTCACTTTGCTGCCACCCTGGGGAATGAAGCGCTGGGCGTAGTGCTCCCGAAGAAACGCGATCATGTGGGCGGGGTCGATGGACACCTGCCGCAGGAGCCGCCGCTCGGTGGGAGGCTCGCCTTGGGTCCGCCACCCTTCGGGTGTCACGCCCGCACCACTTCGTAGGTGCCCAAAAGGTCGGTGCCGCCGTGTCCGTCGGGCACCGACACGCCTTTTTTGTCGCGACTCGGGTTCAGCACCAGCCGCCGTCCGTCGGCCGTCATGTTGGTACGGCGCAGGCGATACAGATCAAACGCAAACTGGCGCAAGGGATACGCCGCCGTGCCGATGCGCACCGTCAAAAGTTCGTGGGCCCGTCGCAGCGCCACCCCCCGGGTCAGATTCTTGGGCAGCACGTCGTACAGGGCGTAAAGGGCCTTCAAAAACTGCTGGTCGTTGAAAGCCGCGCGGTGCACTTTCTCCCACTCGGCGCGCACCAGCTTGGCCAGCGCCGCGGGGCGCAGTACGTGGCCGGTGCGGTTGTTGATGACGGCCGCGCCCCCCTTTAGGTCCACCTTCACGTAGAAGGGGAACACGTCGTACTGGGGGTAGCGCCCGGCAAACGGCACTTCGGCGAGTGAAAGGGCCTGCTCAAATTCGCTGGCCCAGCGCGCCTCGTCGGCGTCTGTGGCCGCGAGGCGCGTCGAGCGAACGACATCGCCGAAACGGCCCACTTCTTGGGACAGCTCGTCAACCACGGCGGCCACCTCGTCCGCGACTTTCGTGGCACTGAACACGTCCCACTCGTCGACGTGGCGCGGCAGTCGGCCGAGGCGGCCCACCCGCTTGGTGAGGGTGGCGATGCGGGCGGCCATCGGCTTGGCCTGCAAGTCAAATTCCTCCGGGCCAATGACCCCGGGCTGGGTGGCTTCGACGCCCTCGCGACCCTGCCGCTCCGTCATTTCCACCACGTTCCCGCCGTCGCGCATGTCCCTCTCGTCTGCCATCCGACCACCTCCCCAACACTTTCGATGGCCCCTGGGAGGGCCCCGCCCGATCCGTTCGACGCGTCTTTGTCGCCGGCCGTCCCCCAGAGCCGCGCCCGGGTTCCCCGGGCCGCCATCATGCTGTCGATCAGGGACTTCGCGGCGGCATGGGGGTTTTCCTGCCAGGAGTGCATCGCGAGAGCGCCAGCACCCGGCAGCCAGAGGACCGCGTGGCGCCGATCAGGTGAGCTTCCCGAGGAGCCAGTCCCAAAACATCACTTCGGTGAAGCGGTATCGAGCCCGTGGTGCTGGGCGGTAAATCACACCCTGCTGCACGAGCGCGGCCAATGCCCGGTACACCGTGGCGGCCGGCAAGTTGGTTTGGTAGGGGGACTCGCCCCGTGCCAGCGCTTCCAGGATCCGACCGGCGGCCTTCACCCGACGGACGTCGGCCCACTCGGCTTCGTACACGCGATCCAGGGTGCGCAAGACGTCCTGGCACGCCAACACCGCGACATCTGCCGTGATTTTACGCAGGTCCCCCTGCTGCAGCAACACGTAGGCGCGGTTGGCCACCTGCATCAGGCCGTAGGGGTGGCCGCCGGTGCGGGCGAGCAGCGTGTCCGCGCCCGCTTGGGTCAGTTCCACTCCCGCCCCTTCGAACTTCCGGTGAAGGTACATTCGCCAGGCCTCATCCGGCACCGGCGGCAGATCTCGTAGCAGCGCAAATCGATACAGGGCGCGCTGGCGCTCAGCAAACAGCGCGTTCAGGAGAGACGCCTGGCTCCCCAAAAAGAGATATGTGCACCACCGCTGCTGTTGAAAGTGGGCGCGCATCCGCTGCAGCAAGAGGGTGCCGCCCAGCCGATTGACCTCCTGGAATTCGTCCAGCAACACCACGAGACGCTTTTGGTCCCGAGCCGCCATCTGCTCCGACAGGACCAATGCGGCATCCAGCATCTGTTCGGGTGTGCGATGGGGGCCGATGCGCGTGAGCGCCACCTCCAGGCCGGCGAGGCGCTCCGTGACTTGAAACCCGCCGAGCCAGCTCAAAAGCTCCTCCCAGGAGTGGATGACGCGGTTTTTCATCCCCAGTCGGTTGGAGACCACCGCCTGGACCAGCTGGGTGGCCAGACTCTCCAGCCCCGTCGCGAAAAACAGGTCGACATAGGCCGTGTGGCAGCCGGCGCGGTCAAGCTCTGCCAGCACGGCTTTACCCACGCTGGTTTTTCCCGTCCGCCGGGGTCCTGCCACCACCAAGCTCTGACCGCTGGTGAGTTCCGCGGCCGCGTCGGCCATAAACGCTTCGCGGTCTACCACATCGTCTGGCCCGGCTAGCGTCCCGACCGGAAACAAGGGCACCACGGGCATGATTCACCTCCCGGCACTACATCGCATGTAGTATAATACTACATGCGATGTAGTGCCGGGACGGCGTGGATGGCCATCTGATGGACTGCGCCGGTGTCCCAGTGGCTTATGTAGGGGAGAGGGCGGACCCGCACGTCGCCCGATGCCACCTAATGGAGCGCCCGGCGGAGGAACCGGTCAAACATCGGCACTGTGAAGTCAATCAGGCCCCAGCGGGGCGCGAACAAGAGACCTCGGCGAATCAGGCTGTCCCGGACGGACCCAACTTGCTGGACTGTCCGCTGCATAGCCTTGGCCACCTCGGCGGTGGCGTGCGGCCCCGGTCCCAGGTGGGCCATCGCGCGGAGATAGGCCCGCTCGCCATCCGTGGTGCGGTCGAACCGCACGCGAAAAAAGCTCCCGTCCAACTCCGCCTCGGCGAGCGGAATCCCCTGCGTGACGTCCGAAAGGCCAATGTGGCTGGGACCCGGCGCCACATCCCAGCTGGTCTTGCCAAATTCCTGGAGGAAGTACGGATAGCCCTCCGACGCTTCGCCCACGCGTACGATAGCCTCGTCCGTCCAATGCACTCCCGCATCCCGCGCGGGGCGGGACAACGCTTCGGCAATATCCGGTGCTGACAGCGCCCCGATGTCCACAAACGTGAACATGCGCTCGACGTACGAGCGCACCTCGCCCAATAGGCCGGGCAGCGACGGCAGACCTGCGCCGGCCACTTGAACCGGTAGCGCGGCCTGCTCAACCCGGTGCAGTCCCACGATGAGGGCGGACAGGTCCGAGGGAGCGAGGTACTGCAGCTCGTCCAGCGTGAGGAGGACGCCGGCGGACAGTGCGCGGGCGGCCTCGCCGGTCTCGCGCAACAGTCCCGCCAAGTCGATGGCCAGATCGCCGGAATCGGCCGGGCCAGGGACGGGGGCCACCTCCAGGGTGAACTCCGGCCCCTGGGGCAGACGCACCGAAAAGGCCTTCAAGACGCCCAACGCCCTCCGCACCTGGATTCTGGCTGCTCGGGCCATGGGCCGCCTTTGACGAGCTTCCAGCTGCAACAGCACCCGCCGCACGGCCGACGCCACCTCACGAGCAAAGTCCACCCCGTCGCCCGCTTCGATGTGTTCGTGCACATACCCAAAGCGCAAGGCGCGCGCGGCAAACTCCGCCAACAGCACGGTCTTTCCCACCCCACGCCGACCGGTCAGCATAATGCCTTTAGCCGACCGACCGATGAGGCGCCGCTCAAGCGCGACGTCCATATCCTCCAGGGGCTGCTGCCGCCCCACCAGCGCCGGCGGAGGCGCACCGGCCCCTGGGCTATACGGGTTCTGCACGCGGTTCATGAGTCAAAGTATAACCAGTTGTCGGGAGTATAGCCAGTCTCCGATACTTTCCTAACGGAGCTATAAATCACCCGGCTGCGGGAAGCTCGGGATGGCGTGGACCAGCGGTGCCGCTTGCGCGAGCACCTGTTTGACAAGGTCGCTGGGTGATCGTATCCTCACAGCGTGACCACATGGTCACGCTGTGAGGGGGAAGACGGGTGCCGTCAACGCAGTTTGCCGCGCTGCCGCCGGGTGCGCGGCAGCGCATCGTGGAGGCGAGCCTGGTGGAGTTTGCCGCGCACGGCTACGACGCGGCCTCCACCAACCGCATTGTCGCCCGGGCCCGGATTTCGAAGGGCGTCCTGTTCAAGTACTTCACGGACAAAGAGTCCCTGTTTCTCTACGTCGCCCAGGACGTGGTGCGCTCGTATCTAGACGGACTGCCCTCCTCGTCGCCCGGGTCGATCTTCGATTTCATCCAGCGAACGACCGTCTACAAGCTGCGGTTCTTAGGTGAGCAGCCCCTGGGCTATCAGCTGTGGATGCGCATCGTCACCGAGCCTGGGCATCCGGTGTACGCCAAGGCGCGCGAGCAGGCCGTCAGAGGGGAGGACGTCGATCCCTTTCGGCAGGCCATCCCGCCAGGGACGCTGCGGGAGGGTGTGCGGCCCGACCATGTGGTCAACGTGCTGACGTGGATCGGGCGGGGGATGGAGGCTAGCGCCGCGGCGACGCTGCCAGACGTGGCGGACGAGCGGCTGGACGCGGCGTACCAGGCGATTCTGGACGAATTTGCCGTGTATCTCGACATCTTGCGGTACGGAGCCTTCCGGGAAGGTGGTCAGCATGATTGCCCTTAAGTCGGTCACCAAGGCGTTTTTGGGTGGGCGCGGCGTCTTTGACCTGTCGTTTGACGTGGCGGCCGGCGAGGTGTTTGGCTGCCTCGGGCCCAACGGCGCTGGCAAGTCCACGACCATCCGCCATCTGATGGGTTTCCTCCGGCCCGACGCGGGGTCCGTGGAGATCAATGGCCACAATTGCTGGACGGAGGCGCCCCGTGTGCAGGCGGACGTAGGGTACTTGCCCGGCGAGATCGGGTTTCCCGATGACATGACGGGGACGCAGTTCTTGAATCTGGTAGCGGGCCTTCGTGTCCTGGACCCGAGCCACGACCGGCGCGCCGCGCTCTCTGCCCGCTTTGAGCTCGACCCGGCCTCGCCACTCCGCAAGATGTCGAAGGGCACCAAACAAAAAGTGGGGCTGGTGGCCGCGTTCATGCATACGCCGAGCGTGCTTATTCTGGACGAGCCAACGTCGGGGCTGGACCCCCTCATGCAGGAGCGCTTTCTGGAGCTGGTGGCCGACGAAAAGCGGCGAGGCGCCACGGTGTTCATGTCGTCGCACGTGTTTGCCGAGGTGGAGCGCGTCGCGGACCGCGTCGGAATCCTGAAGGACGGTCGGCTGGCGGCCACTCTGGACGTGGCCGCGCTGCGGCGGCTGCAAAAGAAGGTCTTTCGCGTCCGGACGGGGACGGACGCCGAAGCGGACGGGCTCGCGAGCGCCGGGTTTCCGGTGGTGGGCCGGCGCGGGCGGGAGGTCGACCTGGAGGTGCAGGGCGACTACAACGCGCTGGTACGTGTCCTGGCCCGCTGCGACGTGCGGGCGCTGGACATTCGTCCGATGACCCTCGAGCAGCTGTTCATGCACTTCTACGGCACCGAGGAGGCGACGACATCATGAGCGGGGCCTTGTATCAAAGTGTCCTGCGGGCCAGTGCCAAGACGCTGGCCAGCTACGCGGTGGGCATGGTGGTGTATCTCTGGCTCATCATCGGGATTTTCCCGACGTTTGCCCACTCGCGGGCGCTTGCCACGCTACTGAAGGGGCTCCCGCCGGGGATGCTGAGGGTCTTGGGGTACCATGTGGGCGCAACGCATCTGGCGGGGTTCCTGGCGGGAGAATTCTACGGCCTCATCTACCTGGTCATCATGAGCATGTACGCGCTGTTCACAGCCTCCCAGCTGATGGCCCATTGGGTGGACAACGGCTCTATGGCTTATCTGCTGGCGTCGCCGGTGTCCCGTGCGCGAGTCGCCGCGACCCAAGCCCTGGTTCTCATCACGGGGGTGGTCGTCATCGGGGGGGCCACCGTGGCGGGGGGGATCCTGGGGGTGCACTGGCTCGCGCCCAACGTGCCCCTCGCCACCGGGCCATTCATTGCGATGAACCTGGTGGGCACCCTGATGTTCTGTGTCGTGGGCGCGTACGCGTTTGGCTTGTCGGCGGCCGCTCGGGATGAGCGCACGGCGCTGGGGCTCTCCACCATGCTGACGCTGGTTTTCTACGGGCTCGATCTGGTGGGCGAGCTGACGCCGTCGGTGCACTGGCTGACCCACGTGTCGCTGTTTTCGGTGTTCAACGCGTCCCAGCTGATCCATGGGCAGGGCCCGATTGCGGCCGACGTGGTGGGATTGTCAGCGGCCACAGGGCTTCTGGTCATCGCAGGAATTGCGGCCTTTCAGCGGCGGCAGCTGTCGCTGTAGCAGCCGCCGCCGTCGCCGGACCAGCACCACTAGACGGGGGCAGGGGTTGGCCATCCGCAGGCTTGGGCAATGTCCGCCCACTCCGGCGTCCACGGCTGGCCCCCCCAGGGGGCTGCCCTTGCCACGTCCCAAACCAAGTCCCAGCCTTCGGTACCGACTTTGGGCAAGCTTTGCTTAAGCTTCTCCAGGAAGTGGTCCACGACCTCCGCGGGCACTACCCGCTGCCGAGACTGGTTCTGCCCATGGGCCCGCGCGCGGTCCAGGGGGAATACGACCAGAACCCGCCGAGGCGTGGGACCAATGGTGCGCATAATGCTCTTGCGGTCCGGCCGGCCGGCGAACGTGCCATCCACGATGAAGATCGGCGGCTTGCCGGCGGCGACATAGTCCGCGATGCGGTCGCGGACCCGCTGCCATGCGATGGGATTAAACCCTTGGTTGGCGGCATCGCCCAGGCGAGCCCGCTCGCGGTCGGGCGATACAATGGGGATGGATTGGGCGTCGGCCCAAGTGGACTTCCCGATGCCAGGAACTCCGCAGGTCACCAGCACCACTTGCACAGACTAGCCTCCTGGAAAAGATACTAGCTCACTATTCTCGGTGCGGCGCGTGTGGCAGAGGAGTTCGTGCAGTGCGCTCCAAAACTGACAGTCAGGCGTCGGAGCATATCTTCGGTGCCACGCCACCCGCTGGATTGACCTGCGGGCAGACGGCTGCTTCATGAACTTGCTTACCGTGCCCGACCCGGCCAAGACACGTCAGAGGCCTGGCATCTATGGGATCCCGCACACGTGTGGCGCCCGGCCTGGACCAGCATCGCCGGCACCCGATATTCGTGACGCACCAACAGACCGACAGCACGGACGAGCTGGCGGCGCAGACCGCCCGGTCCATAGGGATGGCGATGGCTCGGTCAGTGACCGGCCAGGGCCGGAGGTAGTGCCTCACACAGGGCCGCCCCGCCGGGCACGGGGGCTCGCCAGGGACCCTCGGTTACGAAGCGTCGGGCGCTACCACGGAGCCGCTCCCCCCGAGGAGCTGGCTGGCGGGGGCTGGTGGGACAGATGGGTGTAGGTTGGCGACTGGAGAACACCCCAGGCCGTGGCCGAGGGGAAGATGGTCCACTGGTCAACGATCGGGTGCGAGATCGCTCCTTCCCACAGGCCGTCGACATATTGGCCCGCTTTCAGCTGTCGGGCCGAAAACGGCGGCTGGCTCCCGCCTTGCCACGAAAACTGGCTGTAGGGAGCGACGCGAAAGGTGGTCAGCACGGGCATGAGTCGCTCGATCGCGTGGCCGGTGCTGTTGTCTCCCACGAATTTGGTGCGCTGCAGCGTGACCAGGCTGCCCTGAATGCGGCGGACAATCCCGGAGAACCCATTCGGTTGACCCGCAATGGTGCGGGCAATGTGCTTGGGAGAGGCCGCGATGGCTTCTCCGACAAAGAGATCCATCGAGTCGTGGGACCCCTGCCAGTGCCTTGGCCCTACCCAGTGACCCGGGCCGATGGTGATGGTCATGGAAGCGTAGTGGTGAAACGCGCCGTCGGTGGTCAGGGCTTCCTGCACATGAGACAACGTGACTCGCGTGGCCGGGCCGGGTTGGATGGCCGTGATGGTGCCTTCCAGCTGGGGACCCCACTGCTCGGGCGAGACACTGGTCGCCGACGGGGAGCCGCAGCCAGCCAGCAACAGCGCGGTGCTTATCGCAGCCGCTCCCCACACGAGCTTTGTGCGCGGCATGATGGCCTCCTCTCTCCTCCTTGTCCTGGATAACGCGGTCGGAGGGATCCCGGTTTCGCGCGCGCAAATGCGTTAAGCCCACCCAGGTTTGGCTCCCCAAATCGGTGGCCAGCCCAACGGGCTGAATCGCTGCGTCACGTCTGGGATGCCCGTCCGGCGCTGAAAAAGCATGGGTCTTTGGCTGACGGCGCGAGCGTCGTCTGCCGCCCGACCTCGGCTACGGCGGCGGGGGAGGGATTAAACGGTCCGCCAGAAGCTGGGTGTGCTCCCCCATCACGGTGCTGGCACGGTGGGGTGGATGACGCCGGGGCAAAATGTCCGGGG
>JAJYPH010000005.1 GCA_021795575.1 Bacillota bacterium | reverse complement strand
CGTTCTTGGACGGGATGGATCCGGAGCGCCAGCAAGCCCGATGGCGGCGACTGCTGGACCAGGGCGAGACGAGCGTGTGGGTGGCGGAGCGGTCTGGGGTGATTGTGGGCCATGCGTCGTGTGGTCCCCAGCGCGACGGGGCGCTGCCGGGGTGGCCAGGCGAGGTGTATTCCATATACCTGACGCGGG
Source organism: Bacillota bacterium (assembly GCA_021795575.1). Lineage (GTDB taxonomy): Bacteria > Bacillota > Sulfobacillia > Sulfobacillales > JAIMBI01 > JAJZWV01. The sequence continues at coordinate 52,853 of JAJYPH010000005.1, read as the reverse complement.
CCGCCCAGGGCGCTGGCACGGGTGTGCACCTCTGGCGTCACGCGGTGGAAAGCCTGCGGCGGGCCGGCCTGGTGCCCTTTGTGGTGTGGGTGCTGACCCAAAATCACCGCGCGGACCGCTTCTATGAACACATGGGCGGCCAACCCTTGAGTGCGCGGACGGTGGCCATCGGTGGCGTGGACCTGCCCGAGGCGGCGTACGGGTTCACCGAGGCGCGCTGACCCGGCGACCGCACACATTCACGAGGCTCGGACGCGATGATGTCGCGTCGGAGGCCAGCCCCACCGTTCGGGGCATCATCCCGGTGGCGCGTCATCGAGGTCCACCGACGCCCGACTCCAGCGGGCACCGTCCCCCTCACCCCCCTCAACACGACAGTCGGGCAGCGGGGGTCCGTGACCCCAGCGTGCACGGCATGGGCATCCGTGCCTAAAGGCGGTGTGGGCCGCGAACCCGTATCAGAGGGGTGTCCGCCGCCGACTGGTTCAACACCGCCACCAAGCGGCGGAAGAGGCTCCCGGCCCCTACGCCCGCGACGGCGAGACCGCGCCCAGGGAGATCGTCCTTGGCGCCTCCCAGCGCGCAAGATCTGGGTTTGGGCACCCACTGCGGACACGGGTGGAGGCGGGATCGACCGACCGCGCTACGGCCCCGAGACCATCCTGGTGGTGGCCCGCTTTCCGGCGAGGGCCGTGGCATAATAGCGAACGAAGGGTGGTAGACGTGAAAGCAACCCTCGCGGTGCTCAACGAACTGGAGCGACAGGGCATCTTTCAGCGGTATGCCATCGGCGGCGCTATGGGCGCTATGTTTTACGTCGAGCCAGTCGTTACTTACGACATGGATATCTTTGTCGTATTGTCCACGCGGAGCGGATTGCTGACGCTCACGCCGATCTATGACGCGCTGAGACAGCGCGGATATGAACCCCAAGGCGAATGCATCGTCATTGAGGGCGTGCCGGTCCAATTTCTACCGGCCTACAATCCGTTGGTGGAAGAAGCGTTGGCGCTGGCGCGGCTCGTGGACGTCGAGGGGGTGCCTACGCGCGCCTTGCCACTTGAGCATTTGATTGCCATGGCCGTGCAGACAGGTCGGCTCAAGGATCGCGCGCGCGTTCAGCTGCGATGTGCGAGGGGTCTGTGAACCCCGCCCGCCTAGCGGATATTTGCGGTCGCTATGGTTTGGCCGTGCCGACCGGGGAGGAGGCGCCATGACCGAACTGCCGCCCATCGTGCAGGCAGCCTTGGCAGCCAAGCAGCGCCGACGCCGGGCGCTGGCCGCCCTGCCGTACGCCGATAAGCTGCGCATCCTCCTGGCCCTGCAGCAGATGGCCGACGCGATCGGCCAGACGCGTGGGGCACCCCCAAGGGCCTGGCCGCTCAACGCTACCACGCTCCTTCCGAGACGCATGGAGGAGGAGTCGGGAGTGTCAAGGGGTTAGTGTAAACTCCCACATGGTTCTTTCAGGGAAATGGTCAGGCGGTCCTCAACGTAGAAGACAAGTGCCCGCTGGACGTCTTCGGGGGACCGTACCGTACGCGGGTCTACGCGGGTCTACGCGGGTATACAATGACGGGAGCACGGCGCCGAGAGTCTGAGAGTGCGGTGGGCGTTGGGAGCACTGACTTGTAGGGAGGGGCCGGCATGGCAACGGCAAAGGAGCAGTTGCGCGATCTGATTGAACGCCTGCCCGACGACTGCACGCTGGAAGACGTCCAGTACCATCTGTACGTCCAGCAGAAGGTGGAGCGTGCGCTCGACGATGTCCGGCAGGGCCGGGGGGTCACCCAGCACGAGGTCGAACGGCGGATGGCCAAGTGGATCGGGCAGTAACGTGGACGCTGGCCGCGTTGGGAGACTTGGAAGCCGCCGCTGACTATATTGCGCGCGACTCTCCGCGCTACGCGGCCTCGCTGATTACGGAACTTCTCGCGGCCGCACAATCGCTGTCAGTGTTTGCACACCGCGGCCGACGCGTCCCGGAGTTGGTGGACCCGGATCTACGAGAACTCCTCGTGTCGCCATACCGGCTCATCTACCGAGTCGGTGGGGAGGGTGTGTGGGTTCTCGCGATTATCCATGCGCGTCGTGACTTCGGTACCGCATGGCGAGATCGGGATGGGGTAGGCGGCGACTAGTCCGCCCCGCACGACACACCTGGTTGCGCGTGACGCCCGCCTGGCCCCCAAACCCCGGTACGCTTTGGGCCGTCTCCCACCTCCAATGTCCCTCTTAACCTGGACAGATCGGGCCAGCTACCGCACGCTTTTGACTTTGGTGATCAACAGCGATCCCACCAGGAAGTACACGAAGGTCACCAGATAAAGCACCCGGTACGACACCGCGAGCCCGGCGCTGGACACCAGGACCGCCAGCAGGCCCCCCGCAATCAAAGTCGCAATGGTTTGGGACAGAGTCTGAGAAATCGACCAGAGCCCCATGTCTTTGGCAGCATCCCGCCCCTTGGGCAGCACATCGACGGCCAGCGCCCAATCCGTGGAGAGATAGGTGCCATACCCCACCCCGAAAAGCCCGGACAGCACCAGGATCTGCGTCATGCCGTGGGAAAACACGAAGCCCAGCGCGGACAGCCCCATGACCAGGCCACCCCAGCGCACCATCATCTTGCGCCGCTGCAGCCGATCCGACAGCCACCCCGCCGTCAGCACGGAAATTAGCGACCCAATCGTCACCAGCAGCAGGATGCTCTCTAAGGGCCCGTTGGGGTTTTTCATGTGCTGGACATACACGAGATAGTAGTTGAGATAATATTCGAGCGTTCCGAAGCCCAAGAGCACCATGAGGCGCGTCCCGAACACCCACCACCAGTCGCTGTGCTCGCGCGGGGGAATCCAAAAGCTCTGCAGAAACGTCCGCCAGCGGAACGGCGCCGCCGCAGTGCGCTGGGGCACCTCCCGGACGCCCACGATGGTGACCAGGAGCCCCAGCACCTGCAGGAGCGCCAGCACCTCAAACGCGGTGCGGATGGAAAAGGCGCTGGCAATCACCACGCCGCCAATGACGGCCGCCTGGGTCATGAGCCCCATGTAGCCCGATGCGGTCCCCCGCTGGTCGGCCACCACCAAATCCGGAATGAGCGCCTGATACGGCGCTGACGCCAGGTTCGCCACCACCTGTAAAAGAAAGTACGCGGCGGCAAACAGCGGGATGGAGGGGGCGGCACCCATGTACCACAACAGCAGCGCGGTCGCCGGCACGCCCACCAGCATGTAGGGCCGGCGGCGCCCAAGGCTTCCGACCTTGCGGTCGGAGATGGCGCCCACGAGCGGCTGCACCACGCTCGCAATCAGCGCCCCTACCGCGGTGAGGCCGGACAGTACCAGGCCGGCCTGGGTGTCACCGACAAACTGTCGTATGACGGCCGGCCCCAATATGATAATCAGGGCCGTCCACTGCGCGTTGGACGTGAACCAGAAGAAAGACAGCGCTAGGTTTTCCGATACCCGAAGCCGCCTGGGCGCCTGCTCGGCCACCAGCATCATGATTCCTCCCCGCCGAACGGCTCGGTCCGGCGGGAGTTCGCGACCGGCGGCCTGGGTTCCTGCTAGTCGTCGGCCGCCTCACCGGACGGCACGTCAAATTGCGACTCGCCCTGCGTCGCCTGCCCGCGGCGCATGGCGGGGAGTGCTGTGCGGACTCGTCTCAAGTCTTCCGTCTCGTAGCCGGAGGCCACCCCCCAGCGATAAAACGCCAGCGCCACCACGGCCACGACCAGCGAGTCCCAAGGGGCCGGCAGCACCTTGGGGGCGCCGGCCGCCGCGTTGAAGCTGCCGAGATAGTCCAACCCTGTGATCACCGCGAGATACACCACGAACCAGGCGCTTTTGGCCACCACGCGGTCCGTGGCCGCGTCCTCGCGGTGGTGGGTCCAGTAGTATCCGTACACAATCACGCCAGCCAGCTCCACCAGCATGACCTTGCCAATCGTGGGCCAGCCGGACCAGTAAATCAAGAGACTCCCGATAATAAATCCGGCCGGCCCCCAGATCGAGAGCCACGGGACGCGGCTCACATTCCGCGCGGGCTTCGGCGCCACCCGCCGCATGACGCCCACCGAAATCGGTCCCATGATATACGTCAGCACAATGACGTCCGACACGACGCCCGCCAGCGCCCGCCAGCTCGGGAACGGCAGCAGGAACAGGAAGCCCACGAGCCAGGTCACCACCAGTCCGGTGATGGGCTGGCCGGCATCCGTGAGCCGCGTGAAGACGGTGGGAAATGACCCATTGCGCCCCATGGCGTGGGCGGTGCGCGACGCGCTGGTGAGGTTCACGAGCGCGGTGTCGGCCGGTGAAATCACTGCGTCAATGCGCAGCAGCAGGGCGAGCCACGCCAAGCCCGCCACCAGGGCCAAGTCCACGTAGGGCGCGTTGAAGGACAACCCCGCCCAGCCATGGTGCAGCGCGGACGGCGGCACGGCCAGCACAAAGGCGACTTCCAAGCAGAGATACAACGCGCCGGCCAGCAGGAGCGAGATCCAGATGGAGCGGGGCACATCCCGTTGCGGGTTTTTGGCTTCGCCCGCCAGATCAATAGAGTGCCGGAAACCCGTCAACGACAGGATGATGCCGCCGGACGACACGGCCCCCAGCATCCCGGAGACGCCGTACGGCAGAATGCCGCCGTGCGTGAGGTTGCCCACGTGGTGGGCCGCCACCAGCAGCACCACCACGGTGAGGGCGGGAATGACCATCTTCCACGCCATCGTATAGTTGTTGATCCGAGCAAACAGCTTCATGCCCATGAGGTTTAAGGCCATGAACCCGATCATCAACAGCGCCCCCACCACAAACCCGGGGGGCGTCAGGGACCCGTTCGCATAGAGGCCCGGGACCCACGAGCTCCCGTACTGGATCATGGCGACGGTTTCCAACGGGGAAAACGCGGCCCAGGAAATAAACGTGGCCCAGCCCACCAAGTGGCTTACGAAGGGTGACTGGGTGTACTGCGCGTACCGCGCCATGCTGCCGGTCTCGGGAAACAGGGTCCCGAGCTCCATGAAGAACGGGGCAATGACCAGGGAGGCGGCAATGCCGATGAGCCAGGCGAGAATGGCGGACGGCCCCGCGAGGCCGGCCGCCGCCATGGCGGCCAAGAGCCACCCCGACCCGATGATGGCCGCCAAATTGACCATGACCAGATCCCATAGCGTCAGAGCCCGTCGAAATGCACGAGTGCGGGCCACCCGCACCACTCCTTTCCGTTCCCTTCCGTGAAACCCTCGGATTGCTCGGACACATGCGGGTTTTTACCCCGGATCAACCCTTCGCACAGCAGCGCGTATGACGGGAGGCCATGCACAGCGTCCACGCGTTAGGCGCGACCTGAAAAAGAAGAAGTCCCGGGCAAAAACCTGGGACTCCTCCAGCATAGCCAACAGGATTGCATAGATCCCGGCGGCTCTGGCCGCGATGAGCGGCTTCTGGCGGTCTCTCGGGCGCTCTCTGCGGCTGGGCAGGGGAATCGGTAGAAATCCGGCGAGATGTGGCCCGAGACACCGATTTCCGCGTGGATGCGGATTGGCAGCGGTCCCGCCCCCATGAGATTCATCCGGCTGGGCATCCTATGGGTTACCAGCTCTGTGTCCATGCCGGCCGCGTCGCACCTTTGGCGCCGGGGAGGGGCACGGCGACGGGTGGGAAGACGAATGGGAAGAGGGAGGTCAGCCAGGGTGAAGCTGGACGCGGACGAGGTGGCTGACCTGGATCAGCGCCTGCGTGATCTGTTGCGCCTGCTGGACCACATGCTGGATGCCGGCACCCCCTTTCCCGCCGAGACGGCGGAGGTCCGGCAGAGGCTGGTGCGCGACCTCGGCAGCAGTGCGGACGTCCGGATGGAATCCGTCGCCACCCAGGGGCCCGAGCACGAAGCACTGGTGGCTTACGTCGACGGCCTGGTTGACAGCCAGCGCGTGGGGGAGACGGTGGTGCGCCCTCTAGCCCAAGCGACAGAGCCGGCCGCGTCGTGGCGGGACACCGCGCTGGCCAGCGCGGGGCTGAAATCGGAGGACCGTTGGACCGAACTCCTGCAAGACGCGGCACAGGGGTCCACGCTGATTTTTGCCAACGGGCTGGCCCACGCCTGGGTGGCCGACACGGCCAAATATGTCCAGCGGGATGTAACGCGTCCCCAGACGGAGCTGGCGGTGCGCGGGCCGGAGCAGGCGTTCATCGAAGTCTTGTCGGTCCAGAAGGCGCAGCTGCGCCAAGCTCTCGGCAGTCCGGCGCTGCGGTTTACGGATCTCCACGTGGGGCGCACAGCCCGGAGCCCGGTGGCGGTGGCCCACCTGGACGGCGTGGCCAACCCATCGCTGGTGGATACCCTGACGCGTCGCGTCCAACAGATCGATGTGGCGGGCATATCGACGTCCACTCAGATTGCGGGTGTAATCCGAGACCATCCGCGGTCCATTTTTCCCACGATCCGCGCCACGGAGCGCGTGGATGTGGCCACGTGGCACATTCTTCAGGGCGGAGCCGCCGTCTTGACGAACGGGGACCCGTTCGTGCTGCTGGCTCCGGCGCCGCTGGTGTCCTTTTACCGCACGGCCATGGACTACTCCACGTCGTGGTCCGACGCCACCTTCACGCGACTCATCCGTCTCATATCGTGGGGCCTCGGTTTGTATCTGCCCGCCCTGTATGTGGCGTTGGCGGAGGTCAACCCCAATCTGCTGCCGACGTCCCTGTACATTATGATGCAAGGCGGACACTCGGGGCTCCCGTTTTCTCCCCTTCTGGAAATCGTCCTCATGATTGTGGTCATTGAGGTGCTGCGCGAGGCGGCCATCCGGCTGCCCAAATTTCTCAGTACCACCATCGGCACCGTGGGGGCTATTGTCGTGGGGACCGCCGTGGTGCGTGCCGGCATCGTCGACGCACAAATCATCGTCATGATGACGCTGACCGCGTTGGCCCTGTTTGCGACGCCCACGTACGAACTGACCGGAGCCTGGCGCCTCGTCGGATTCCTGCTGCTCATCGGTGCGGCGGTGCTGGGTATCCTGGGCATCGTCCTCACCACAGTGGCGGTGGTGGCGGTGGTGTTGGACATGAAGTCCTTTGGCGTGCCGTATTTTGCCCCCGGAGCCCCATTCCGAGCGGCGGACTGGTCGGACAGCGTCTGGCGTGCCCCATGGACCCGGGTGCAGAGTCGGCGGAAGGAGGCCCGCCCGCAGGAGGGGACGTGGCGGGAGCCTCCGGCGCGCTCTTTCTCCCCCCACCTGCAGCGAGCGCAGCATCGGCGCGGCCGCCGGGGGGACCGGTAGTGCGTTGGCGTGCTCGGCTGGCCACGGCGGCGGCAGTGCTGCTGGGCCTCGTCCTGCTGGCCGGCTGTTGGGACCAGCTGGGCATCTCGGACCGCGCGACCGCCCTGATGGTCAGTGTCGCGTGGCACCCATCCAGACGGTCGGACTGGACGTTCTACTTCCCCAACCCGACGGTGACCGTGAACAGTCAGTCCCAGATCAAGTCGACGCAGCAACTGTATACCGTGGCGGTCGCGGCAGACAGTTGGGCCAGTGCCGAGCGGGCCGCGCAGCGTCTGCTGGACCGCCACCTGTACCTGGGCCAACTGCAGGTCATACTGTGGTCATCCAACCTGCCCGCCCAGGCGGTGACCACGTTGGTGGATGCTTACAATCGGCAAGGCATCACATCCAAAGTCGCTTACCTCGGCGTCGCCCGTGCCAGCTCCCTGCCGGATCTGCTGCAGGCTTCCCCTCAAGAAGTGGTGCCGCGGCTTAAGTGGCAGCACATATTTTCGTGTGGGCCCTGTGAAGCGATTCATCTCAGTGAAACATTTTGGCACGTGTGGGATGACGTGCATACGCCGGGCATGTCGCCGGTGGTCCCTTACATCACGACCACCGGGGCGTTGGGTCACATCGCTGTCTACGGGCGCCAGGGGCCGGCTGTAATTTTCACGCGGCGGCAGACCCTGGGATGGGCCCTGCTCACGAGCCGAGTCACGAGGGAGGTTCTGAGCCTGTCGCGGGGCACGGCGCATTACGCGTTGACGAGCGTCCATGGCCACGCCACCACGCACGTCGCCTGGGCGGGCGGCAGACTGTCCGTGCAGGCGCATGTCGTCATGCGTGGGGCGCTGGCCCAGGCGCCGTATGGGACCGCAGGGCGGCCCAGCGAAATTCGAGCGATCGAGACGGCCACCGCCCGGATGTTGTTGGCAGACTGCCAGGCGGCTGTCCGCCAAGCCAATGCCCAACATGTGGACCCCTTTGGCTATGCGCGGACGCTTCTCTTTGAGCATCCCCAGTGGGTCGACCACCCTCCCGGCGGTGGCTGGTCCAGCGTCCCATCGCACGTGGCCTTCACGGTGTCGTTCAATCTGACGACGCCGGGTGTGACGTCGTGAACCAACCCGTCGAGCCCATCTCGTCAGGCCAGTATTTTTGGATCATTATGGTATCTGTTGTAGCCGGCAGCGTGTATCTGTGGCCAGCATACGTCGTGAGGTTGGCCGGGACGGGGGCGTATGCGTCTCTGCTGGTGGCGACCGGTGTGGCGGCGGGCATCACCCTGCTTCAGGCAGCGTGGATGCGCCGCATGGCGTATCGACCATACGCGGCCGCTATGAAAGCAACCTGGTCGCCGTGGCTGGGACCGGTACTGACCTGGGTCACGATGCTCCTGATGCTGGCCCTGGACGCCGCGGTTTTGTATCTCTATGGGGAATTGCTGCAGACGTTTTTTTACCCGGCCACGCCCAGCTGGGTGACGGTGGGTGCCATTGGTGTACTGGCGGTTTGGATCGCGATTCGGTCGCTGACCGTGGTCGCGCGCAACGTCCAGTTCTGGTTTCCGCTGCTGCTGGCGTCGTTCGTCTTGGTGTTGGCCTTGGCCACGGGCGATATGCGGTTTCCGGTGGCCGCCACCCCGAATTTGGGGGTCCCGATGGCGTCGTTGGCGCGCGCATCCGTGGCGACCTGGTTTCTCTATGCCAATCCTTGTACCACGGCGGCCCTGATGCCCCATGTCCGTCGAACGGGCCGCTGGAGGGCCGGGACGGTCGCTCTGGCCGCCATCGCGTTGGAGGGCCTCATTCTATTTTCTATCCTGTACACCGCACTGGCGACGCTGGGCCCTGCGGTTATTCCCGATATGACATGGCCTATAATTTATATGTTCAGTCTTATACATATTTCGTCATTTTTTGTGCAAGATGTAGGAATGCTTGTCCTTATTACATGGACAATAGCTATAATTCTCCATCTGGCCGTTCACAGCTATGTGGCGGCGTGGAACGTGGGTCCCCCCGTGGGTGGATACAACCCACGACGACAATACCTCGTGGCCGGTTTGGGCTTCGCCATTGTGGCCGGCGCCTTGTCCGTGGGGTCGGTGGCCGAAGCAAAAGTCTGGCTGTTTCAGATTCTTACTCCCGTGGATTTGGGGTGGACGGTGGCGGTGGTGCCGGCGACCGCGCTGTTGGCGTGGTGGCGCACCCGCCGGGCCACAGCGCACGGTTGAGAGCCTGTCCGGGGACGCCCCGCAGGTCAGGCGGGACGACCGCGAACACGGCGTCGGCGCCCGCAAGATCAGGCCGGCCGCTCCACGTCAAACCCCTGCGCCTTCCAGGCGGCGGTGCCCCCATCGATGAACGCGACGTGCTCGTACCCCATGCGCGTCAACAGGTGCGCTCCCAGGGCCGCCTGGCCGCCGGCCCCGCACGTGACCAGGATGGGTCGCCGGAAGTCCTGCAGTTCGGGCGAGCGAAGCGCCTCCGGCAACTCGTGGTCGGCGCGAATCGGCAGCATGCCCAACGTGATGTTGATGCCGCCGGGAATGAGGCCGCAGGCACCCAGGTCGACCGCGTCCTGCACATCAATCACCAGCGTGTTCGGCTGCTCCCGCATGCGGCGCCGGGCTTCCTCGGGCCCCACTCCCTCCACGTCGGCGCGTGCGTCCGCCACCATCTGCCGAAACGTCCATGCCACGCCACCACCCCTTTCGTCCTCTGCCAGCTCATCTGCTCTCGGAACCAACGTTGTTACGCGTTATCACCCGCTATCGCCGTTTCCCGATTGGTCGTGCCTATCTTATCAGGTTCGGCGCTGTGGGAAAGGCCATCCTCATCACGCCCAAGAGGGGAGATGGCCTGGCCTGGGCGCGAGCCTACAGCAGCGCGGCGAGACTGTCGTCCAGCATCATGAGCAAGGTCGCGACTTCTTCCTCCGTGACTACCAGCGGCGGCCCGATGAGAACGTGGTCGCCGTACGGGGATGCGCCTTCGCCGCCTCCCGGATAGATCAGGAGACCCCGGTCGAACGCCCGCTGACCGAGCTGGCTCGCCCGTCCTCCCGGCACCTGGCGGTCGGTCTCAAGCACTAAGCCCTGCATCAGTCCACGGCCGCGCACTTCGCGCACCACCGGGTGCCGTGTCGCCAGCGCCTGCAGTCCCGCCGCCAACTGAACACCCATGAGCGCGCTGCGTCGAACCAAGTCCTCCGCCTCCAGGATCTCCAGCGCCTTGGCTCCCGCGGCACAAGCGACGGGATGCCCTCCAAACGTAAAGCCGTGCACGAATCGACCCGATCCTTGGGCCACGGCGTTGTAAACGCGGTCGGTGGCCACGACGGCACCGAGGGGCGCATATCCTCCCGACAACCCTTTGGCCAGCGTAACCATGTCGGGGATGACGTCATGGTGCTGCACGCCGAGCATCTGGCCCGTGCGGCCGAGGCCAGTCATCACCTCGTCGGCGATCAGCAGGAGCCCCCAGCGATCACACAGCGCGCGGAGCTGGCTGAAGAAGCCAGGATGCGGCACAAAGCCGGAGGCGGCCGACCCGCTAATGGGTTCCCACAGGACGGCTGCGACCGTCTCCGGCCCGGCCCTTTCAATGGCAGCCGCTACCTCTTCGGCGCACGGGCACCATTCGCCGGCGGCCCGCCCGTGGCAAGTGGCTCGCGGCTGCGGGGCATGAACGAACGCCGCCGAACTCAGCAAGGGATCGTAGGGCCGCCGCCGGGCTAGGTGGCCGGACGCGGCCAACGCGCCCAGTGTATTGCCGTGGTAGGACGGCCACTGCGTGACGACCCGGTAGCGTTCGGGCTGCCCTGACTCCAGAAAGTACTGCCGCGCCAGCTTGATGGCCGTTTCCGTCGCTTCCGACCCGCCGGAGACGGGATACGTGTGGCTCAGGTCCCCTGGCAGGAGTCGGGCCACGTGATGACCCAGGGCTTCCTGGGCTGCCGACGTAAACCGCTGCGTGTGTGCAAAGGCCACGGACCCCGCTTGCTGCGCCATCGCGTCCACAATCTCGCGGCGGCCATGGCCCAAATTGGCGACCAGGGCCCCGGACGATCCATCCAAATACCGGCGGCCCTCCGCGTCCCACAGGTAGATGCCCGCGCCGCCGGCGATAAGGGGGTAGTGCGCTGCCGGCGACCGATAAAACACATCGCTCATGCCGACGCCTGGCGGTCCACCGGCGTCGTGGACACCAGACGCCTCAACGCCTCGTGTTCCGCGTCCGTGGGAGGGGCCCAGTGGTGGACGTCAGGGTGAACCGCCAGCGGCCATCCGGTTGCCTTCTGCACAGTGGCGACGGTTTCGTCGGGGTGCAGCTGACGGAGCCGCATCCGGCCCTCGTCGTCAAAATCGTACAGTCCTCGATCGGTGACCACCCACGCCGGGCCCTGACCATCCGGGCGCCGCCCTTCGGGCGGGTGGCCCGGTGAGGTGACAAAGTCGACCCGGGGCGGAAAGTGGCGGAGGTCCTGAGGGAGCATGAGGATGAGGCGCCGCGCGCAGGAGGCGATATCGGCCGCCCCGCCCGAACCGGCTAAGCGCCTCACCGGGTGCTCGTACGGCCCAATGACCGTGGAATTAAGATTTCCACGGCAGTCAACCTGGGCACCGCCGAGAAATCCCACGTCAATCCAGCCGGTCTGCAGGTAATTGCTAAACAGTTCCAGCATAGGGATCGTGGCCAGTGCGTCGCGCACCAGAACGGGATCGCCGATGGACAACGGCAGGGACTTGGGGTTCGCATCCAGAATGCCGGATTCATAAATCAGCACCAGGTCCGGCGCGTGAACCCGCTTGGCCAAGTTGGCGGCCAGATTGGGCAGCCCTACGCCCACCAGCACCCGCTCGGCGGGTCGAAGCAGTCGAGCCGCCATCACCACCATTTGTTCTTTGCGGGTCAGCAGGGGATCGCTCATATGAGAGCCGCCTCCTTCAGTGTTCGGAGCCGTCCCGCGGGCAGCTGCCGAACATATTCCGCGCGGTCCGCGACCCCGTAAACAAATTCCTGCAGCCATGCGTCCACCGCCACCTCCTGGCGCGCCTGCGCGTCCCATTCGCGGTAGAACAGCGTGTCCCGGTCGTACCGGCCCAACACGTACGACGGATGGGCTCCCCAGGGCTCGACGGACACGCTGGCGACGCGGAACGCGGGCAGCAGCAGGGTGAGGCGTCCGGCCCGAAGGTCCCGGGCAGGTTCGCAGGTCTCGACGGACACCAGGACCCGTCGGGCCGCCAGTGCCGCCTCGCGCATCTCCCCCAGCAGGCCGTCCACGTAGATGTTGCCCTCCTCGTCCGCCGCGTGCGCATGCAGCAGCGTGACGTCGGGAGCCAAGGGGGGAACCACCGGGACCAGCTCCCCGGTGAACGGGCTCGCCACCCGTGGGCGGGCTCGACGCCGACTCAGATCGTTGTCCAGCGTGTTCACGGGCCAAAAGGGCACGCCGGCCGCGCCCGCCGCCAACCGGGCCACCATCTCAAAGTGGGTCCACTCCTCGATCGCGACCGCCCCCGTCTCGACGGCGCGGCGAAACACGGGCAACAGCCCCACGCCGGGATTCCCGGCATAGCTGAAGACCACTTTGTCCGCCACCTGCCCCGCCAGCATCTGCTCATAGAGGAGGTCGGGCGTGGCGCGGCACAGCGTCAGGCCACGCTTGTGCTGGCGGATAATCTCATGGCCAAACGCAAACGGAATGAGGTGCGTGAACCCCGCTAGATAGAGCACCTGCCCGTCTTCGATGTATCGGGCCACCGCCTCGGACACCGACAGCCACTCCACGGCCGTCACCGACTTTCTGTATGGACTGGGACCGTGGGTCGAGGGTCCGGATAGCGTACCGCCTGTGTGATGACTTGAGCCTCAAGAAAGAACCCCAAATAGTCCGGGCCCCCAACCTTAGGGCCGGTGCCCGACAGCTTGTACCCCCCGAACGGGTGCACACCGGCCATCGCCCCGGTGGAACTCCGGTTCAGATAAAGATTGCCAACGTAGAAATGCTCCCGGATGAAGTCCAGCTCGTGCGGATCGTGCGTGAACGCGGCGCCCGTCAACGCATACGGAACATTGTTGGCCGCCGCCACGGCGTCGGGGAGGGTGTTCGCTTCCAGCACGGCCACCACCGGACCAAAAATCTCCTCTTGGGCCAGGGGGGACTGCGGGTCGACCCGATCCACCAGCGTCGGCGTGACACAGTATCCCAGCGTCGGGTCACGCTGGCCCTCGAGCAGCACCCGCCCGTGCGTCGAAGCCGTGGCCACGTAGCTCTCGACCTTGTTGCGCGCCTGAGCGCTCACCAAGGCCCCATACGGCGCATTGTCCACGGCACGCCCCCTTTTGGCCGCGGTGGCCTCCATGTGCGCCGCTAGGGCCTCCACAAAACGATCATGAATCCCCGGGAGGCAAATCACCCGGGAGGTGGCCGAACACTTTTGGCCTTGGAACCCCAGGGCCGACCGGGTGACTTCCGCCACCGCCCAGTCGAAATCAGCGGCCTCCGTGACAATCGTGGCGTTTTTCCCACCCATTTCGGTCATGACGCGCTTCAGGTGGTGCTGGCCGACCGCCACGGCGGAGGCGCGTTCGGCGATGTGGATTCCCACATCCCGCGAGCCGACGAAGGCGACAAACCGCACGCGCGGGTCCGAGACGAGTGCGTCGCCCACGAGGGTCCCTGCTCCCGGCACGAAGTTGACCACCCCCGGCGGGACGCCGGCATCACGCAAAATCTGAACCAAGTGATACGCCGTCAGCGACGCGTGCTCGGACGGCTTGAGGACCACGGTGTTGCCGGCGGCAATGGCGGCGACCACCATGCCCAGGGGCAGCGTCGCAGGAAAATTCCATGGGGCAATGACCGCGCCGACACCCAAAGGGCGATACCGATACTCGTTGATCTCCTGAGCATGCGGTGCAAGCGAGCGACCCTGAGCCCAGGAAAACAGTTGCCGGGCGTTCCACTCAAAGTGATCAATGGCTTCAGCCACCTCGCCATCGGCCTGGTCAAAGTTCTTGCCCACCTCCAGCGCCATCCACGTGAGGATGTGTCGGCGGCGGTGGCGAAGGATGTCTCCGGCACGCAACAGCAGCGCGGCCCGCTCCTCCACGCTGGTGCGGGACCACGACGCAAAAGCCTCCTCAGCCACCTGCACCGCTTCGGCAGCCTCGGCGACCCCGCCCATGACCACCGACCCCAAAGCGAGGTTCACGGCATCCGGGCAGTGCACCACCACTCGATTGGGTCCGTAAACTTCGCGGTCGCCGATCCTCAAGGGACACTCCATCCCCAAGTTCGCCAGCACGTGCTGGTGGGCCTCGCTCATGTGCGCCTGTTCGGCCGGCTCGGAAAACTTCAACAGCGGTTCGTTGGCAAAAGGGGGAAGACCCATCGCTGCACCTCCGCTTCCTCTGCGATTACGCGGTCACCTCTGGACATCCGAGCGCCACGGACAGTTGGTGAGCCGTCCTGACCAGCGCCACCGCGAACGGGCCCGTCAGCTGCTCGCGTGAAACTTGAGCGACCGGGGTTGACACGTTGATGGCCGCCACCAAGCGCCGCTCGGCATCGTAAACCGGCGCCGCAATGGACCGCAGGCCCAATTCCAGTTCTTGGTCCGACACGGCATAGCCATGATCCGTCACGTGCTGCAAATGCGGACGCAGAGCCTGGGGGCTGCGCACCGTGTGCGGTGTCAGCGCGGGCCACGGCGGCTGCCCCATGATGTCCAGCAGCTTCTCATCGGCCATCTGAGACACGAGAGCTTTGCCGAGCGATGTGGCGTGCAGTGGCAGGCGCGATCCCACCCGCAGGTTGACGCTGAGAATGCGGGGCGCCGCTTCGACGCGCACCACGTACACGACGTCTCGTCCTTCTCGCACGGCCAAGTTGGTCGTCTCCCCGGTCGCTGCGGCCAGTGCCTCCAAGAACGGGCGCGCGCGGTCGGTCAAGGAGACGCTGGCCAGGTAGCGGCGCCCCAGTTCGAGGGTGCGTGTGCCCAACCGGTAGCGCTTGCCGGGCAGCGCCTCCAGGTAGCCCAGCTGCAAGAGGGTCTGGACGAACCGACGTGCGGTGGGCTTGTTGGTTCCCAGGGCCCGCGCCAACTCCGTGAGCGACAAGTCCGGATGTTCCGCGTCAAACACCTCTAACATGGCCAAGCCCCGGGCTACGGCCTGAATGAAGAAGCGCGGAACATTCTGATCCTCCGCTGTCGGACGGGGCAAGCGGCTCACCTCCCGGCTGTTTCCTCTACGAGCGTTCGCAAGACCGCCAGGGCCTCCAGCCACACCGCCTCCTCGATATTGAGGGGCGGCATGAGCCGGATGACTTGGTGGTGGATGCCGGCCGGATGAATGTACATCCCCTCGCGCAGGCTGGCGTCAACCAGACGCGCCACGTGGGCGGGCGCGTCGTCTCCTTGGAACTCCACGGCCACCATCAAGCCGCGGCCGCGTACATCGCTGACATCGGGTCGCGCCCGGAGGGGTTCGAGCACCTCCAGCGCGCGGCGGCCGAGCGTGGCCGCGCGCTCGACCAGCCCTTCGCGTCGAATGATCTGCAAGGTGGCCAACCCCGCGGCGGCAGCCACCGGATTGCCGCCGAACGTGCTGCCATGCAGGCCTGCCGGCCAGCGGTCCATCAAGTCGTCCCGGCCCGCCATGGCGGACAGAGGCAGCCCTCCCCCTAAGGCCTTGCCCATAATGATGAGGTCGGGCTCAATGCGGTCATGCTGGTACGCCCACATCCGGCCCGTGCGGCCCATACCCGCTTGCACCTCGTCCACCGCCAGCAAGATGCCGTGCCGTGCGGTGACTTGTCGCAGCCAGGGAAGAAACATGCTCGGAGGAATCACATAGCCGCCTTCGCCCTGGATGGCCTCCACGACCACCGCGGCGATGTGGTCGGGTTCCACCTCACAGGCCAAGAGCTGCTCGAACTGTTGGACCGTATGCTGAAAGGCGGCTTCCGGTGCCAACCCCAAACGCGTCGCGGCCGGAAAATCCACGTGGTAAACGCCGGGGACAAGCGGCTCATAGGTGGACCGATAGCGGGCGGCGGAGGCGGTTAAGCTCAAGGCCCCCATGGTTCGCCCGTGGAAGCCACCGCGGAACGCCACGACGGCCTGGCGCCCCGTCGCGGCGCGCGCCAGCTTGATGGCGGCTTCCACCGCTTCGGCTCCCGAGTTGCCAAAAAACACCCGATAGTTCGGCCCAATGTCGGCGAGGAGCGCCTCGGCATACGCGACGACCGCCTCCTGATACCCCGTCCCGCTGTAAACGTGCAGGTGCCGCCCTGCCTGCTCGGCGACCGCGCGCACCACGGCTGGGTGGGCATGGCCCACCGCATTGACCGCAATGCCCATGACCAGGTCCAAATAGCGACGACCGTCCCGGTCCACGAGGTAAGCGCCTTCGCCTCGCTCGATCTCGATCGGTGACTCCATGGGCACGACGGCTGCCAAGCTTCGTCCATAACGTTCGGCCAAGGTCATGACGCATCCCTCCATCGCACATTGTATCGCACTGCAACACCCATGATTATTGTGATGGGTCCGTCCGGGCTCGTCAAGTTTTGGTCGTCGAAGGCAGGATGAACCCAGGCTCCCCTATCCGGGCCAAGCGCAAGAGTTTGCAAAATTTTTTCTCAACCTGGCAGGAATGGCGGAGGCCGTGTCGAAGCCCGTTAGCAAGTGCAAAAACGATATAGTGGTAACGCAGAGCGTTATCATCTTTGAGCCAAGGAGGTGGATGGTGAGCAGGCGGGCACGAGAGCGAGGCTGGATGAGGACCATGCACCCGAGCGGGGCCCACAACGCGGTCACGGATGTACCGGGCGTGCGTGTCGGGCACGCCGGGCTGGTTGCGTCTGAAGGCGCGTCGCACACCGGCGTGACCGTCCTCGACCTGCCCGGGCAGGACCGTTGGCGGTGCCGCTACTTCGCTGGCAGTGCCGTCGTCAATGGGTTTGGCCTGATGACCGGTCGGGATGCCGTCGACTCACAGGGCCTAATCACAGGGCCCATCGTGCTGACCGGCACCCGGAGTGTCGGGGCGGTGTATGACGCGGTGGTGGCCCGTTCCCTCGCGGAAGACCGAGCGGCCGTCGTGAACGACCTGCCCCTGCCCGTCGTCGGCGAGTGCGACGACGGCTATCTAAGTAGTCCGGACGTGGTCTGCGGGCCGGCAACGCTGGATGCGGCTTTTCGAGCTCTCGGTGGTGGTCCCGTCGAGGAAGGCTCCGTCGGCGCTGGGGCGGGCATGCATCTCTTCGGCTACAAGGGAGGTATTGGAACCGCCTCGCGTCTCGTGAGCTGGGATGCCGGTACGTGCATGGTCGGCGTGCTGTTGCTCACGAACTTCGGCCGGCCCGAGGACCTGCGGCTGCCTTGGGGCGCGGCCGCGCCGCCGGGTCCCGACGCCGATCCGCACCCGGGCTCCTGTATTGGCCTGGTGGTCACGGACGCGCCGCTGCATCCTCATCAGCTGCAGCGGCTGGCGGCCCGGGTTGGCTTCGGACTGGCGCGCACGGGCTCCATCGGTCGGTCGGGCAGTGGGGAGCTAGCGCTCGCCGTCTCGACCCATCTGCTTGACGACTCAGGTTCCGCGCCAGCGCCGGCCGGATTCGTCGCCGACCGCCCGCTGGGTCGCGCGCCGGTGATGGATTTGCTTTATGGCGCCACGGTGGATGCGACCGAAGAAGCGGTGTGGAATGCCCTGCTAGCAGCCCAAACCCGGGAAGGCTCGCAGGGCCGTCGGCTCGTGGCGTTTTCAGACAGTTATCCGGACCTGGCATGGGCCCCAGAGTGGGTGCGGGGATGAGTGGGAGTGAGTGGGAGTCCGGATGGGCCTCCCGCGGCACCACAAGGCGCGTGGGCCTTTAGGGCGCAGTGAACGAGTGGAGGAGGGATTCCTATGTCGAGACACTCACGCATCGGAGCGTGGATTGGTGCGATCGTGTTCGCCGGAGCCGCCTTGTCGGCCTGCGGTGGACCGGCCAGTCCGTCGGCCGCCGCGGCCAGCAAAGTGGTGGTCGCGCTGCAGCCCCAGACCGAACCCGATTGGTGGTTTCCAATCGAATCTGCCACCGCCTACACCAACCTCAACGGGCAAATCAGCGACCTGATGTACTTGCCCCTCATCAATGTCACGCCGCAAGACGTCGTCACGGCCCAGGGGGCCGTGGCGCAGCGCGTAACCTGGAACGCGACCGGCACCGTGTACCATGTGTTCCTCCGCCACGGACTGCGCTGGTCCAACGGACGGCCCGTGACCGCTCGCGATGTCGTGTTTGCGTGGGACATCATCAAGGGGTCCACCGCGAAAAGCGCGCCATGGACCTATGGGGGCACGGGCAGCGGCGGCATCCCGGCGGACTGGAAAAGCGTCGTTTCCACCAATCCGGGAGAGGTGACGGTCACCCTGGCGCAGTCAGCGAACCCCCTCTGGTTCGTGCACAATGCGCTCAGCCAAATTTGGCCGGTTCCCATGTCCGTGTGGGACAAGTATCCCAATAATATGACCCAGGAGTTGAAATACATTGAGCAGGTCGCCAACACGCCCTTGGCGGCTCCCTACAAGGTGGTGGATGGACCCTGGACCTTGACGGCGGCACGAAACTCCCAGTACTGGGCATTCAAGCCGAACACCCATTACAGTGGACATCACGCGTCGATCGGGTCTCTGGTCTACCAGTACGAAGGATCCGGCGCGTCGATCTTCGCGGCTCTGAAACGCAACACGGTCAATGTGGCATATTTGCCGTTCAGCCTGTACGGATCGCGCAGCCAACTCAAGCCGGACGTGGTGTCCCACGTGTGGGTGCTCGGCTTCACGGGCATCGCGCTCAACGAGACGGCTGCAGCGCCCAACGTCGGCAACTTGTTCACGAACCTCTACATCCGCCAAGCGCTGGAAATGGGCATCAACCAGACGGCCATCGTGCAGCGCATGTATGATGGGTTCGCGGTCCCGGATTACGGTCCCGTGCCCTCACAGCCCGGCACCGTGTTTTATTACCGCAATCTCCCTCAGCCGTACCACTTCAATCCGGCCGCCGGCCGGGCGCTGCTCGAGCGTCACGGGTGGACGATGCACAATGGCGTGATGACGCGCAACGGGGCCACCCTGAGCTTCCAACTGATTTACCCCGCCGGATCGCAGACGGACGCTCGCATCGTCCAGCTCATCCAAGGGTACTGGGCGCAGGAAGGCGTTCGCGTGACGTTGCGGCTGATGCAAAAAAACTCCATCTACGGGCTGAGCCCGGGCCAAAGCACGTGGGCCGCGTCCTGGGCGGGCAATGGCTGGACCTACGAGCCAGATTACTACCCAACCGGGGGCGAGCTTTTCGCCTGCAATGCTGCGAGCAACGGCACGGGATACTGCAGCCGAACGATGGACCACCTGATCACCAACACGTACCTGCCGGGCACGTCCGCGCAAGTGGCCAGCCGCATGCAGGCATACCAGCGGTATGCCATCACTCAGCTGCCTGAGCTGTGGATGCCCCACTACGCACTGCTGACGGTCCACGCCCCCAACGTTCACGGGGTCAACCGGTGGTTCAATTCGGTGACGTACTACAACCAGCCCAACCACTGGACCGTCAGCGGGTAGCGTGCCGAGGGCGGCAGGAGGCGCCACCCTCCTGCCGCCCTGCACTCGGGGCAAGCGCCTCGTGCGGTCGTTCAGCATCCTGGGGGTGGTCGGGCGTTGGGCATACGTCACTTGGCGGCCAGGGTCATCCGACGCGTGGCCCTCGGGGATGGGCGTCCGCACGGCACGCGCGGTGGGGTGATCGCCGTGGCGGCGATGGGGGCGATTTTGGTGGCGGGGCTGTTGGTGGGCAGGACGTGGGTCGTGCCGAAGACCCCGTTGGAGTTTCAGCCGGCGTTTCAAACCAGGGTGGCCGGACTGCTGGGCAGTGCCCGCTGCTGGAACGCGAGGCGCGTCAGCATCCGCCTGGGTCGTCCCGTACGCGCCGTCACGACGGATCCGCCACTTGAGTGATGGCGTGCGCCCCCGCATATGAAGGGAGAGGTGATCAGAATGCCGAGAAGTTTCATGACCCATCTCGAGTGCCCCAAGTGCAGCGAAACATACGACCCCGGGCAGATTCAGCACCTGTGCCGGTGTGGGGCCCCGCTGCTGGTGCGTTATGACCTCGAGCGGGCTCGGCGGCACGTCACGCCCGATGACGTCGCGCGGCGCGCACCGACCCTGTGGCGATACCGTGAGCTGCTGCCCGTCCAGCACGATGAGAACGAAGTGTCGCTGGGCGAAGGTATGACGCCCATTGTCCCACTCAGCCGGCTCGGTGCGCGTCACGGGTTGCCCCAGTTGTACCTTAAGGATGAAGGATTGTTGCCTACAGGCACGTTTAAGGCGCGCGGCGCCGCCGTGGGGGTGTCTCGGGCGAAGGAGCTGGGCATCGAGACACTGGCGCTCCCCACCAATGGCAACGCCGGGGCGGCGTGGGCCGCGTACAGTGCACGTGCTGGTCTGCGGGCCGTGGTCGTGATGCCCCAGCTCGCTCCGGAGATCACTCGCAAGGAATGCGACATCACCGGATCCGACTTGTACCTGGTGGACGGACTCATCACCGACGCCGCACGACTGGTGGGACAGGCGGTCGGGCAGGCGGACTGGTATGACGTGTCGACGCTCAAGGAGCCCTACCGCATTGAAGGCAAGAAGACGATGGGCTACGAGATTGCCGAGCAGTTCGGCTGGGAGTTTCCCGATGTGATCCTCTACCCCACGGGAGGCGGCGTGGGCCTGATCGGCATCAAAAAGGCGCTCGACGAACTGCAGCAGCTCGGCTGGGTTGGCCAGCGGCGGCCTCGGTTGGTATCCGTCCAGGCAGAAGGCTGCGCGCCCATCGTACGGGCGTGGCAGGATCGTCAGAGGGTGAGCGACCCATGGGACGCTGCCTACACGGTAGCGTTTGGCATCAATGTCCCGAAAGCGCTCGGCGATTTTTTGGTGTTGGATGCCCTGTATCAGACGGAAGGCTGCGCTGTGGCGGTGCCCGACTCCGAGATTTTGGCAGCGCAAGCGGAACTGGGGCGGTCCGAGGGCCTCTTCGTGTGTCCGGAAGGCGCCGCCACGTGGGCGGCCGCCATACGGCTCGCACAGTCACACTGGATCCGGCCCACCGACAAAGTGTTGCTGCTCAACACCGGAGCGGGACTGAAGTATCCCGAGACGGTGGCGGCTTCCGCCCCCACCGTCCCGCTGGACGGTCCCCTTCCCTTGGCCGGTCGGGGCACGCATCACTAAGAGCCAAGGCACCCGGGCAACCGCAGGATCGATTCATGCCTGGGTGTCGGGTGTTTGGGGGGTGACCCCACCCGGACCGGTCCGGTACCCGCCGCAGCGCATATCGGTCAGGTCGGCTCTGGCTCTGAGGGCCCGCCAGGGTCACGCCCTGCAACAGCGCCGGGATCCGTCGCCGTGGCCGTGCGGAGGCTCCGGACACCACTCGGGCTCCCGCGGTTGAATATCAGGTGGGGGACGGCACGAGAGAGCGCTGGCGGTCTTCGGGACGGCCGCGTCTAGCGTGGGGCTTGTCGGGCCCTGCCGAAGCCGTGGGACAGTCAGTCGATGAATCAGCCCACGCGCACCGGCCGACAGCCTATCGGGCAGGTGGGCGGCGCAGGAGCGCCGGGAGAGAGTCCGCTGTCGGACACTCACGGGGCAGCCAGCCGCCTCCTCGCGGCGGCTGGCCCGCGGCGAACGCCCTGTGGCCCTCAATCCTGCCCGCGCCGTCGCCTTAATTGGGCCAGTTTGTGGTCGCCCGGCGCCCGCCCCAGCTCGCGGCGGGTGCCTGATCCCGGCGCGCGAAGAGCCATTGCGATCGCTCCACGTCAAATCCCCGCGCCTTCCAGGCGGGGGTGCCGCCATCGATAAACGCGACGCGCGCGCATTCCATGCGCTCGTGACCAGGATGGGTCGGTCCTTGTCCCGCAGCTCCGGGCACCGCCAGGCCTCGGGCAACGCGCCCCGGCGGGGATGTTGATGCCACCGGGAATCAGGCCGCAGGCACCGTGGTCGACCGCGTCCTGCACATCGATCACGAGCGGGTTGGGTTCTCACGCATGCGGCGCCGCGGTTCCTCGGGCCCCACGCCCTCCACGTCCGATGGTGCATCAGCCGCCATCTGCCGATACGTCCATGCCAGAGCCGCCTCTTTCGTGTGCATGGGCACAAGCGAACGCTGCGGTGTCTCACTTTTGGTACTATCCTATGCGGTTCGCGTCCCGAGCGCGCGGGAGGTGCTCGCGCCCGCCGCAGGATCCCGGCCGCGGTGGGAGAAGGGCTCAGGCGGGCCCGGCGGCGTGTCCGGATGTCGAGGCAGCCAGTAAAGCAGAGGGGGTGCCATGGCGAACGCCTTGTTCGAAGATCCTCGGTGGGCGGCGCTCTATGACGTGTTGGAGGGCGTTCGGTCGGATCTGGACGCCTATGAAGCCCTGGTGGGCGAATTTCAGGCAGGCCGCGTGCTGGATCTGGGCTGCGGGACCGGGGTCCTGGCATGCCGGCTGGCGGCTCGCGGAGTGGACGCGATTGGGGTGGACCCCGCCCAGGCCATGCTCAACGTAGCCGAGCGACGGGCGGGGGCCGAGCGGGTGCGGTGGGTGCATGGCGACGTCGAGGCGGCGCGTCGCCTAGGGCTGGCCGTCGACCTGGTCGTGATGACGGGCAACGTCGCGCAGGTATTTTTAGAGGACCGGGAGTGGGACGCCGTGTTGACCAGTTGCCGAGACCTGCTGGTCGGGGGTGGGCGGCTGGTGTTTGAGACCCGGGATCCCGCGGCGGCGGCCTGGCGCCAGTGGACGCGGGTGCGGTCGGAAACGCACCACGAAGTTCCCGACATGGGCCGCATCGCCGCCTGGCACGAGTGGTTGACCGTGGCACCGGGCCGCGTATCGTTCCGGACGGTGGTGGTGCGGGAGGCCGACGGCACGCGGCTCACCTCGGAGTCAACGCTGAGGTTTCGGAGCCGGGCGGAACTGGAGCGGTCCATCGCCCAGGCGGGGTTCACCGTGGAGGACGTGCGCGATGCGCCGGATCGTCCGGGCCGGGAATGGGTGTTTATAGCTCGTAGGCCCCGGTAGCGGGCCGCGTCAGCAGGTGAATCAGCCGGCGCGCGCCCGCGGGCAGCGTGATGGGCAGGTGTACGGCGTAGAAGTGCCGGGTGAGGTCCAGGCCCCGGACGGCCACCGTGTGAAAGCTTGCGGCCTCGTCGGGCCGAATCGTGAGCGGTGACAGCACCGTGGCGCCGAGCCCGGCGCGCACCATCGCCTTGATGGCTTGGGTCGTGGCCAACACCAGCCGGACAGACAAATCTTCGACGCCCCGTTCGTGGTCGCCCAGCGCGCGCTCCAACGCGCGGCGCGTGCCCGAGCCCGGCTCGCGAAGAATCAAGGGTTCCTGGATGAACTCCTCGAGACCAATGGTCTGCTGGGTGGCCCAGCGGTGGTTCGCCGCCACGTAGACGGCCAGGCGATCCGTGTAGAACCGCTCCGCAACCAGCGGGCTTTTCTCCACCTCGGCTTCCACCAGCCCGACGTCGACGGCCTGGTTCAGCACAAAGTCACACACGGCCTCGGAGTTCGCCATCATGACCGACACGTGGTCCCGGGGCTCGGGCCGATACAGGTGCACCAGCACATCGGGCAGCACGTACTCCGCAATCGTGAGGCTGGCTCCAATGCGCAGCCGCGACGCCCCCGGATCCGACAGCCGGGCCACCTGCTCATGCGACTCCGCCAGCGTGCGCAGGAGCTTCTTGGCATATCGATAAAGCACCTCCCCTTCGGCGGTGAGATGCACGCCATGCGTGTGGCGGACCAGGAGCCGACACTGATAGCTGTCTTCCATCTGCTGAATTTGCTGGCTCACCGCCGACGGCGACAAGTTCAAGGTGCGCGCGGCCGCCGAGATGGCTCCCGCCTCCGCGACCGCCCTAAACGTTTCCCAGTTCTGCGGATTCATCGTGAGGTCATCACCCTTGCTCCATTCGTCGCCTGGCTGGCGATCGGGGCATGCCTTGGGGCCCATCGACGTCACTCCTAGTATAGCCGGCCTGACGGGCCGGCGGCTCGCGGTTGCCGTCGGCTTGCGCAAACGGTGCACGCGGCCTGTAGCAATCCTGTGTGCCGGGCCGCCCGTGCTGCTTTAGCGTGGAGACCAATAACGACGGCCGCCAGGCCGGCGGGAAGGGGGCGGGAGGCGCCCATGGCGATTCGACAGGAGACGGTGGACCCCACGACGGTGCCCAGCACGCGCACCGTGCACACGACGTGCTACATGTGTGCGTGCCGCTGCGGCTTGGAAGTGCGCGTCGAGGACAACCGCGTGCGCTTCATCAAGGGCATTGCGGAGCACCCGGTCAACAAAGGCGTGTGGTGCGCCAAGGGGGGTGCGGGCATCATGACGCAGTACAGCCCCGCGCGCCTCACCACGCCTCTGATGCGCGATCCGGACGCGCCCCGGGGGCAGGGGGGACTAAAGCCCGTGGACTGGGACACCGCGCTCGCGACGCTGGCCGGCTGGCTGGGCAACATTCGCGACACGGACCCCCGCCGGCTCGCCTATTTCACGGGCCGAGACCAGATGCAGGCGTTCAACGGATTTTGGGCCCAGCAGTTTGGCACGCCCAACTGGGCCGCGCACGGCGGGTTCTGCTCGGTCAACATGGCCGCCGGCGGCATGTATTCGGTCGGTGGCAGCATGTGGGAGTTTGGCTGGCCCGACCTGGACGAGTCGCGTTGGTTTCTGTTGGCCGGCGTGGCGGAGGACCACCCCTCCAATCCCTTGAAGCTGTCGATCGCCGCCTTAAAAGACCGGGGCGGCCGCTTTGTGGTGCTGAACCCGGTCAAGAGTGGCTACGGAGCACTGGCCGATGAGTGGGTCCCGATTCGTCCCGGCACCGATGGCGCGCTCTTCATGGCCTTCATGCACGTGCTGGTGGAAGAGGGCCTCATCGACCGCGAGTTTTTGGCGCGCTACACCAACGCCGCCCACTTGGTGCGGGTGGCGCCCGGCAGCGCGGGGGACGGCTTGTTCGCGCGTGATGCGGAGGGGCAGCCGCTGGTGCTGGGACCCGACGGGCGCCCGCGGCCTTATCTGGAGGCCGCGGGCCAGGGCGCGCTGGAGGGCGAGGCGGTCCTGGACGGGCAGCGGGTCCGGCCCGCCCTGGCCCTGCTGTTGGACCGCCTGAAGTCGGCCACACCGCGGTGGGCCGAGGCCCTCACCGATGTTCCACGGCGGACGATCGTGCGGCTGGCCCTGGAGATGGCCGACGCGGCTTTCAACCATCCGGTGGAGCTGCCCATTCCCTGGACCGACGTGTACGGCCAGCACTACGACACGACCGTGGGCCGGCCGGTGGCGTTTCATGCGATGCGGGGCCTCGCAGCGCACACCAACGGGTTTCAGACCATTCGCGGCCTGTTTACCCTGATGATGCTGCTGGGGGCCATTGACCGTCCGGGGGGATTTTTGTACAAGAGCCCCTACCCAAAGCCGGTGCCGCCGCCGGTGAAGCCGGCGCACGGCCCGCACGACTACGAGCCGAAGCGCGCCGCCTCGGGACCGATCCTGGGGTATCCCACGTCGCCGGACGACCTGTTGGTGGACGGGGACCGGCCGCTGCGCATCGATGAAAGCTATTCGTGGAAGTACCCGCTGGCGGCGCACGGCGCGATCCAAAACGTGATTCGGAACGCCCACGACGGCATTCCCTACCCGATTGACACGCTCATGGTGTACATGGCCAACCTGGCGTGGAACTCCACGTGGAACACCCTGGACACCCGTGCCATGCTGACGGCCCAAGACGAGGGGTCCGGGCAGTACCGGATTCCCCACGTGGTGGTGTTTGACGCGTATGACTCCGAAACCGTGCAGTTTGCCGACCTGGTGCTGCCCGACACGACCTATCTGGAGCGCTGGGATGCCACGAGCCTCCTGGACCGCCCTATCTCCGAGCCGGACGGGCCGGCCGACTCCATTCGCCAGCCCGTGGTGCCGCCGCCCCCCGGCGTCGCGCCCACGGCGGACGTGCTCATTGAGATGGCGAACCGACTGAGACTCCCGCGCTTCGTCGACGAGGACGGTGAGCCCCTGTATCGCAACTATGCCGACTTCGTGCAGGGGTGGGAGACCGAGCCCGGCTCGGGCGTGGGGCTCTTGGCCGGGTTCCGCGGCGCCGACGGCGAGGGCGAACTGGTCGGCGAGCCCAACCCGGACCAGCTCCAGGCGTATGCCACCCACCGCGCCTTTTGGCGCCTGCACCTGCCCCCGGGGGGGCGGTACTTCCGCATGGCCAACCGGGATTATCTCGCGTGGGCGGCGGACAAAAAGTTCATTCGGGAGCCCGCGCCCATCGTCTTGAACCTGTACTCCGAGCCGTTGCAGACGTTTCGGCTGGCGGGTCAGGGCTTTTGGCCGGGCCAGCGGCCCAGCAATCCGCATCTGGCGGCACGGCTCGCGCGCTATATGGACCCGTTGGCGTCGTGGTACCCCCCGCTGGAAGACACCCTGCCCGGTGCCGAGGCGTTTCCGCTCCGGATTCTGACGCAGCGGCCCATGACGCACTACCACTCGTGGGGCTCCATGAACGCGTGGCTCCGCCAGCTGCTGCACGAGAACCCGGTGTTTATCAACCCGGTATTGGCCCAGTCCCTAAGCCTGGTGGATGGCCAGTGGGTGTGGGTGGAGTCGCGTCTCGGCCGCATGACCGCGCGCGTGCGGCTTTCGGAGGCGGTAGAGCCCGGCACCGTCTGGACCTGGAATGCGATTGCCAAGGGGCCGGGGGCGTGGGGGCTCCACCCGGACGCGCCCGAGGCCACCCGCGCGGTGCTGGTGAATCACATCATTCCGGACGTGTCGCCGCTCGAGGGTCCGGGGATCTTTTTCAACAACGACCCGGTGACGGGTCAGGCGGGCTGGTACGACACCCGGGTGCGCATCTACCCGTCCGATGTGCACGAGGTGTGGCCCAAGGTGACTGCCGTGCCGCCCCGACGTCCCGCCGCCGTACGGCAGCCGCGCCTCGCGTACACGACCCACCCGGACAATCCCCACGCCACGGGGGCGCCGGATCTGCTGCACCATGTCGGGACGGCGAGGCCGACCGACCAGTGACGGCGGCCAGGCGATTCCCGGCGACGAAAGGAGTGCATCATGCAGCTGACCATTATCACCGACCTCAACAAGTGTGTGGGGTGTAAAAGCTGCCAGGTGTCGTGCAAGGAGCACAACACCGGGGGTTCGTTTGGCCCCGTGCCGGATCAGGACCCATACGCGGATCCGGACGGCATGTGGTGGAACCGGATTGTGGGCATGGAGGGCGGCGAGTACCCGGAGGCGGACGTCCTGTACCTGCCCAAGGCGTGCATGCACTGCTATGACGCGCCGTGCGTGCCGGTGTGCCCCACCGGGGCGTCCTTCAAGCGCGAGGACAACGGCGTGGTGCTGGTGGACTACGACAGCTGCATCGGCTGTCAGCTGTGCATGTGGGCGTGCCCCTACGGCGTCCGCGAGTTTGACGAGCACCAGGGCGTGGTGAAGAAGTGCACCCTGTGCATCGACCGCATCGAAGATGAGACGCTGGCACCCGAGGACCGGCAGCCGGCGTGTGTGCAAAGCTGTCCCACCCATGCCCGCACGTACGGCGACCTGGACGACCCCGACTCCGAGGTGGCGCGCCTGGTGGCCGAACAGCGTGGGTTCCAGTTGTTGCCCGAACTGGGGGCCAACCCGGCCGTGCACTATCTGCCGCGGCGCCCCGTGGCCAGCGCCGTGGACGACAGCAAGCTGGACAGTCTGCTGACGGGGCGGTACTGACATGCGGCCGACAGGACCTCTGTTGCTTATGACCGGCCTGCAAGGATTGGCGGGGGGCGTGTTTGTGGTACTGGCCATCCTGGGCTTTGTGGCCGCCCCCGGATTCCTGCACAGCGCGACGCCCGGGTTCCTCGCGCTGTTGGGCTTGGTGCTGGTGGCGGGCGGCGGCCTGGCGTCCACGTTTCACATGCACCGGCGCGCGGCCGCCAAGTTCATCCTGCGTCGCCTGAAGTCCTCGTGGCTGTCGCGCGAGGTGGCCACCACGGCGCCTTTTGGGGCGGCGGCGGCGCTTTCGGTTCTGGTGTCGCTGGTGCACCCGGTCGCCCCGGGCCTGGAACGCGGGCTCTTCATCGCCACGGCGCTGTTGGGCTTGTTGGCGATGTGGGTCACCGCCATGATTTACGCGACGATTCCCGCCATGCTGAGCTGGCGCACGCCCACGACGGTGGCGGCCATGATGGGCACGGGCCTCGTGGCGGGCGGGGTGTGGGCCTGGGCTCTCCTGGTGGTGGTATCACGGACGTCGGATACCGGACTCGCCATCGCCCTGGTGTGGGCGCTGTTGGCGCTGGCCGTCCTGAAGGGCGTGCAGGGGCGGGTGTTTCGGCGAGCCCGGGTGCAGGTGGAGTCCGGGCAGCAGATGGGCATGCCCGGCCGCCGGTATCGCTTGGCCGACAGCGGCACCAGCCGGACGCCGTATCGCACGCAGCCGCAGGTGTGGCGCCCCCTGACCGATGAGGAGCGCCAGCGCGCCCGTGGCCCGTTGGCGATCGCGGCCGTGCTGACCGCCGTGCTCCTCATGGCCAGCGGGTCCTCGCCGGTGGCCGTTCTGGCGGTCGTCACGGCGGCGGCGGGCGTGTACTACGAGCGCTGGCTGTTTTTCGCGGACGCCACCCACAGCTCGTCCATTTGGCTCACCAGCGGGGCCGCCTCACCGTGGGAGCCGACGCGGAAGTCAGTCCCGTGATCCGCGTGGACTGGCGCGTCGGGCGCCACGCCGCCGACGCGGACCGCGTCCAGGCGGAACTTTTGCCCGAGGCCATTGCCGCGGCGGGGACCGACAGGGGGTCACGGCGGGTGGCGGTGTCCCCCAGCCTCGCCGATACGCGGCGGCACGGCGTCGCGGCCGTCACCCGACTGCCCGCCGGGGCGCTTAGGGTTCGCGGGCCGGGGGTGGTCGTGCCCACTCAGGATCTACAACGCGAGCTCCAGGAGCGCGGGGAGGGACTAGCCGCCCAGGTCGTGGTGCTGCCGTTTCCGGCGCCCGAGCCCCTCTACGATTGGGACGACACGCGGGCTGTCGTCGACGTGAACGAACGCTATCACTTGGAGGCCCGGCCCCGGGTGCTGGCCGCCGCCGATTGGGAGCGCGGCCAGGGCCTGACGCGGCTGTTGCCGTTGGTGCGCGATGTGCTGCACCGCGAAGGGGAGCTCGTGCTGCTGGGGGCCCTGCCGCATCGGGAGCGCATCGCCCCGCTGGTGGCTCATCTGGGCCTTTCGGAGAGTGTGGTGCTGCTGCCCCGCGTGTCGGCGCGCGAAGCCGCCGGCCTGCTGCACGGCGCCGACGTCTTCGTCCAGGCCGAGGACGACGGGTTTCCGTATTGGCTCGGCTGGGCCGCGGCCGCCGGCCTGCCGGCGGTGGCATTGGACCGCCCCGCTGCCCGCGAAGCGTCGGGTCATGCCGCCCTGATGGTCGACCCGACCCGCGCCGACGCGTTCTCGGCGGCGGTGGTGGAGGCGCTCACCAACCTGCGGGTGCGTGAACGGCAGATTGCGCGCGGGCGGGAGGCATCAGCGCCCGCGCGCCTCGCTCACGTGGCGAATCAGTGGGCCCGGTTTCTGGAGTCCACCTTCGGATAGCCGGGTCTGTCCACCGCCCGCCGCGGCCGCGGGGCAGAAACGGAGATGAGGACCATCAGCGGACGCGATGCCGGTACTCGACGCGGTTGGCCCCATCCCGCTGACCCGCTTCAGCGACGAGCGTGGCGAGCGCACGGGCCAAACCGCCGATATCGCTGGCGGGAATGCTGTGCTGATCGATAAGGATCACGCCCGCATGAGATCGACCGGCCTCCGCCCACACCCGCAGCAGCGGCGGGATGGTGCTGCGGTCATAGGTCACCAGCACGCGGCCGTGCGAGACCGCCTCCTGCAGGAGGCGGTCGTCCGGTGCTCCCAGCCAGGCTCCGTGCTGCCCTGCCTGGAGGGACACGACTTCGACGGCTTCCCATCGCAGTGCCCTCGCGACCGCGGGCGACACGTGCTCGTCGAGCAACAGCGCCATGGGCGGTGGGGCGCTATGGTGTCTCGTCATCCACGCGGAACACGTGCGGCTGTGGCAGATGCCGCGCCAAATCCTCCGCACGGTGGGCCATGTCGGCCAGCGCATCGGCCATCTCGTGGGGGTAGCACGCCGCGTACGCCAGAGCGGCCTGCACCTTGATGGCCGGCCCCTCGAGGTGCGATGCGATGCGGTCCGCGTCCCCCTCGTACTGCTGCGCCAGCCAGGCAATCTCCCACACGGCGGTGCTTGTGCCCACCACATAGGCTTCACGGCCAAGAACCGTGTCGCGAAATTGGACCAGCGGAAACTCCGACGCACGCAGGGCTTCTTCGAGGATCGTGGACAGGGATTCGCTGGGCCGCCGCGGTTGGCGCCGAGCCAAGCGGTTCAGGCGCTCTGCTTGACCCTCCTTGAGCCGGAGACTCATGACGCGCGTCGACATCGCGACGTGTACGCCAGTGGGCACAGTGTACCGCGTCGTGCCATGAACGCCAGCGGCCTCCACAGACGGACGTCACGGGGTTATGCACAAGAACGAATAATCGGTGCGGACCAGATCTGGATGGAGACATTCGGGCACCAGGGCTGCCGTTGTTCCGCTGCCGCAAAAAAATCCTGCGCGGGCGCGTCCGGCCTTGACACAACTTCCTCGATGGTGCATATATATTCACATTCCCTGAGGAGGTGTCGTTGTGGCTACTGCCCCTGTGCTTCCGGCGCAACCCCATTTGGTGGGGCGTGACTTTCTTCGGTTGGCGGACCTAAGCGGCCAAGAGGTGCTGCAGCTGGTGCACCTGGCGCACCAGATGAAGCAGCGCCGCGGGGCCACGCGGGTCGAGCCCCTGGCTGGCATGACGGTGGCCATGATTTTCGAAAAGCCGTCCACCCGGACGCGGGTGTCGTTTGCGGTGGCGGTGCAGCAACTGGGGGGCTTTCCCCTGGAGCTGGCCCCCAACACGCTGCAGCTGGCGCGCGCCGAGACGCTGGGCGACACCGGCCGGGTGCTGTCGCGCTACGTGGATGCCATCGTGCTGCGCACGGGGGATCAGAGTGTGCTGGAGGAGCTGGCCGAGGCGGCGTCGGTGCCGGTGGTGAATGCGCTGTCCCACCAGTATCACCCGTGTCAGACCCTCGCGGACCTGCTGACGCTGTCCGAGCAGTTTGGCGGGCTTAAAGGGCTCCCGGTGGCTTACGTGGGGGATGGCAGCAACATGGCGGCGGCCTGGTTGGAGGCCGCGGCCCTGGTAGGCCTCCACCTGCGCCTGGCGACGCCTGCCGGTTATGCCCCCGAAGCGGCGCTCACGGCGTGGGCATCGGCGGCGGCACGGCGAGCGGGGGGCAGCGTGGTGCTGACCCAGGATCCCCAAGGGGCCGTGGCGGGCGCACAAGCGGTGTACACCGATGTGTGGGTGTCGATGGGCCAAGAGGCGGAGGCGGCGGCGCGCCGCCAGGCGTTTGCGGGCTTCCAGATAACACCCGCGCTCATGCACGCCGCCGCCCCCGATGCCGTCTTTATGCACTGCCTGCCGGCCCATCGGGGCGAAGAAGTCGCGGCGGCGGTGTTGGATGGCCCCCAATCGGTCGTGTGGGATCAGGCGGAAAACCGGCTGCACACGGAGAAGGCGTTGCTGGCCAGTTTGCTGACGCCCGACTTTTCGCTGCTGGAATGCCGGTAGAATACCGGTAGCGGGATGAGGGCGAAGCATGACCGGGACCGATCCGGCACGGGTTCTGAGTGGAAAGGGGCAACGGTGCTGTGGGAAACACGATGAACGCGCACGCGACGAAGAAGAAGATTGTCCTGGCGTATTCGGGGGGACTCGACACCAGTGTGGCGATCAAGTGGCTGCAGGACCTGGGCTGGGAAGTGGTCACGCTGGTGGTGGACGTGGGGGCCAACACGGATCTCGCGGCCATTCAGGACAAAGCGGTGCAGCTAGGGGTCCCGCGCGCCTATGCGGTGGATGCCCGCGAGCACTTTGCGGAGCGCTTCATCGCGCCGGCTTTAAAGGCCGACGCCCTGTACGAAGGGGTGTATCCGCTCGCGTCCGCGCTGTCGCGTCCGCTCATCGCGGAGCTGTTGGTGGCCGTGGCGCACCGCGAAGGGGCCACGGCCGTGGCGCACGGCTGCACCGGCAAGGGCAACGACCAAGTGCGCTTCGATGTGGCGGTGGCGGCGCTGGATCCGTCGCTCACCGTGGTGGCGCCGGTGCGGGAGTGGGCGTTCACCCGCGACCAGGAGATCGAGTACGCCCAGACCCACGGCATTGCCGTCCCCGTCACCGCGGCCGCGCCCTACAGCGTGGACGTGAACCTGTGGGGCCGCAGCGTGGAAGGGGGCGTCCTGGAAGACCCCATGAACCCGGTGCCCGACGATGCCTGGTCGTGGACGGCCGACCCCGACGAGAATCCGGTGTCCGCCAGCGTCACGGTGGGATTTCTTCATGGGGTGCCGGTGGCGCTGAACGGGGAAGCGCTCCCGCTGCCCGCGCTCCTCGCCACCCTGAACGAACGGGCCGGCCGTGCGGGCGTGGGTCGTCTCGACAGCATTGAAAACCGGCTGGTGGGCATCAAGTCGCGCGAAGTTTACGAAGCCCCAGCCGCGGTCACCCTGCTCACGGCCCACCAGGCGCTGGAGCAGCTGGTGCTGACGCGCGATTTGGCGCGCCTCAAGTCCAGCCTGGCGGGCGAGTACGCGCGGCTCGCCTACGAGGGGCTCTGGTACACGCCGTCGCGCGAAGCGCTGGATGCGTTCATGACGGAGGCGAACCAGCCGGTGACAGGCGACGTGACGCTGGCGCTGGCCCACGGCCGCGTGACCGTGGTGGGGCGCCAGGCGGACAAAAGCCTGTATCGCACGGATCTGGCCACGTACGGCAGCGGCGACGCCTTTGACCACAAGAGTGCCGAAGGCTTTGTGGCGCTGTTTGGCCTCGGGCTCCGGACGCGGGCGCGCGTGCGCCCCATTGAGCCGGTGGAGCTGGAGGCATTGGGCGTGCAGGTGACCTCGGTGCAGCATGCCTGACCTGTGGGCGGGGCGCTTGCCGGATGGACCGCACCCGGACGCACGGGCCTTCACCGGCACCGTGTCCTGGGACTGGCGGCTGGCCCACGTCGATCTGGTGGGCAGTCTGGCGCACGTGGACATGCTGGGGGCGGTGGGCCTACTCACGCCTGGGGATCGCGACCAGTTGACGGCCGGCCTCCGGGAGCTGCTGGCCGAGGTGGACGCGGGCTGCCCGCCCTGGGACGCGGCGGCGGAGGATGTCCACACCGCGGTGGAGCAGGAACTATCCCAACGCCTGGGGCCAGTGGCGGGGCGCCTGCACACCGCCCGCAGCCGGAACGACCAGGTGGCCCTGGACCTGCATCTCTATGTCGCGGACGCGGCCGCCGCGCTCGCGGCCGCGCTCACACGCCTGATCTTGCGGCTGGCGGACGTCGCCGAAGCCCACGCCGCCCTACCGATGCCTGGCTACACGCATCTGCAGCGGGCGCAGCCCATCACGGTGGGCCACCACCTGCTGGCATACGGAGCGATGTGGCAGCGCGACCGCGAGCGCCTGGGCGAGGTGGCGCGGCGAGCCCAGGTGTCGCCCTTAGGCGCCGGCGCGCTGGCGGGGTCGACGCTTACGGTGGACCCCTTGGCCGTGGCCCGGCATCTCGGGTGGCCCGCAATTTATCTCAACAGCCTGGACGCGGTGTCGGACCGGGACTTTGTGGCGGAATTTGTGTTTGCCGCGGCGCTTACCCTCTCCCACCTGTCGCGCTGGGGCGAGGAAGTGGTTCTCTGGAGCTCGGCCGAATTTGGGTTCGTGGAGCTGGCCGACGCGTGGGCCACCGGGTCCAGCATGATGCCCCACAAGAAAAATCCGGATGTGGCCGAACTCCTGCGGGGCCGCTCGGCCCGGGGGGTGGCCCATCTGACCGGCATCCTGACGTTGTTGAAGGGCCTGCCGCTGGCGTACAACCGCGACCTGCAGGAAGACAAGGGCTACCTGTTTGGGACGCATGACACGGCCTGGGGTGCCATCAGCGCGGCCACCGGGCTCTTGGGGGCGCTCACCTTTCGTCCCGAGCGCACCGGGGCGGCGCTCACCACCGACCTGTTGGCGACGGACGTCGCCGACCGGCTGGTGGAGGACGGCATGCCGTTTCGCCAGGCCCACGGTCAGGTGGCGTCGTCGCGCGACTGGCGCCAGAGCCCCGCCGCCCCCGCGGAGGCTGTGGCCCAGAGCCTCACGGAGCGCGACCGGGTGATGGGCCCGGGGCCGACCAGCATCACGCGCCAGCTGGCGGCGCTGCGTAGGGCGGTGGCCGAGCCGGTATAATGCCGGGGGAGGCTCTTCGTGCAAGTCAAAGAAGTGCGTCAGCGATTCCTGCGCGAGCTCGTGGAGCGCGAGGCCTTGGGCACGCAGGAGGAGGTGGCGGCTGCGCTGGCGCGAGCCGGGTTTCCGGCGGCGCAGGCCACGGTGTCACGCGACATTCGGGATTTGAATCTGGTGAAGGTGCCCACGGCCGACGGGAGCCATCGCTACCACCTGCCCGCCGGCCCGGCGGGCCCGGCCCCGGAGCTGCGGCTGCGCCGTCTGCTGGCCGAAGCCTACCAGTCGCTGACCCGCGCCAACAATTTGTTGGTGCTGAAGGTGCTGCCGGGCAATGCGCACGCCGTGGGCGCGGTGCTGGACGTCATGACGGTGCCCGGCCTCCTGGGCACCATCGCCGGGGATGACACCCTGCTGCTGGTGGCCAAGGACGAGGCCGCGGCGATGGCGTTGGAAGCGATGCTGCGCCCGGGGCCCCCTTAATCTGACCCGCTGAGCGGCGCCGCCCGTCCCGTCGGACGCGGGAGTGGGGGCACCAGCGCCCGTGGTGGGCCGGCGGGCGGGCCCCACAGCGTGACCAGTGCCTGGGCCAGGAGCCTGCCGGCCAGGCGATGGCCCTCAGTGTTGGGATGCCACCGGCCGGCCATCAGGCGGTGGTAGGCGACATGGTGCACGGCCAAATACTGCTTCATCGCGGCAAACACGTTCACCGCGTACACGTGGGGCGGCTGGGACGGCGGGGATGATTGAAAGCTTTGCGCCACCGCCAGCTCCTGCCGCACGGCGGCCGGCTCGGCCAGCCGGTCCTCTTCAAAGGATGCTCGGGTGACCGCGGGCGTTACGACCAGCACGACGGCGTGGGCCGCCAACGCCGTCTGGATCTGGCGATGCAGCGCGCGCGCCATCGCGGTGGTGGGCGTGTGGTGCCGAAGGTCGTTCAAAATTCCCCACGCCAGCACCACCAGCCGGTGCGGCGTGGGCCGGCGAATCCACCCCGCCAAATCCCGCTGGGTGAGGGGGTTCACCACGCGGGCGCCGGGAACGGCATGGTTCGCGATCCGGAGCGTGAGACCCGCCCGCCGAGCGTACCGGATGAGGCCACGAGAGACGTAGCCGGGGCCGCTGTCGCGCCACCCGGCGGCCGCCGATCCGCCCACCACGACCACCGGAATCCGGGGGCCCGCGGCCGATCGGCCCGGGGCGGCCAGGAGCGCCACCGATGCGATCCCGAGCGCCGTGCCGGCGGCGGCCGCGAGCCACCACCGCGTGCGCCGGGACGGGAACGCTACGCTTGCCATGGGGGTAGCGTGGCGCTGATCGGGTGGGTCGATACCTTGGCCGCCGTCAGAAGCCATGCACGGCGGCCAGTGCCAGCATCAGGGCAACCCCGGCGGCCATCCCGACCAGCGCGGTGGGGCGGCCCGCGGCGAGGGACTCGGGCAGGGTGTCCCGCCCCACGACGTACACCATGGCGCCCGACGCCAGCGCCAGTACCATCGCCGACCACTCGGGCCCGAGCTGCCCAATGGCCAGGGACAGCAGGGTGCCCAGCGGCGTCACCAGTCCAATGGCCACTGTGGCGAAGAGAATGCGCCGCCGCGGCTCCCCGGCCATGGCCAGCGGCGCGGCGATGCTCATGCCCTCCGGGATGTTGTGCAGCGCAATGGCCAGCGCGATGACCACCCCGAGACTCTGCCCCACCGCGTCGCCGGCTCCAATCGCCATGCCTTCGGGGATGTCGTGCAGCGCGATGGCGATGGCGATGAACCAGCCCACAAAGCGCAGGCGCGACGGAGCCCCCGTGCCCGACCCCTGCCATTCCGCCACCGCCCCGCGCAGGAGCGCCAGCATCACGGCGCCGGCCGCGGCGGCGGCGGCGAACGTCGGCCAGCCGGCCAGCCGGAGGCCGGTGGGGACCAACTCGGTGGCCACGACGGTCGCCATCACGCCCGATGCCAGCGCCAGCGTGAAGGACAGGGTGGCGGGCGACACCCGACGACGGCTCAGGATGAGCCACGCCCCCACGGGTGTGGACAGCCCTGCCAGCAAACTTGACAGCATCACGTGGCCCATCGGGCGCACCTCCATCCGGCTTCCGCGCCCCCACCTCTTGCCAGCGGAGCACCCTCATCCCCTATGGGCGAACGTCTGTCACAATGCGTGCGAGTGGTCTGGCGGGGGCGGAAGCAAAGAGGGGACGCGGAATGCAGGGACGTGAGCGTCCGGTGGAGTGGGCGCATGCGGTGGCGGCCGTGCGGCCTGGGTGGGAGCGTCGGCACGGGGTCGCCGGTCACCGTGCGGCCCAAAACCTGCCCGACCGCGTGGCGAGGCTGGCGGCGTCTTGGGACCTCACCGTGCTGGGCCCGCTGGCGACCGGCGCGGAAAGCGTCGTCGTGGCCGTGCGGGACGCCGCCGACCGGCCTGGGGTGCTGAAATGTCGGCCCCCGGCTGACCCCGGCACCGGGCGGGAGGCCATGGCGCTCACGCATCTGGCCAGCCCCGGCGTCGTGGGGCTGCGGGCTGCCGCTCTGGACGAGGGGGTTTTGTGGCTCGGGCGAGTCGTGCCGGGGCACCCGGTCGCCCAGGAGCCCGATGACCGGGTGGCCGTCAGCGCCTTTTGCCAGGTGGCGTCGTCTCTGCCACGCTACCTGGCGGCGCCGGACCCCAACGCGTGCGGCGCTGCGCCCACTCCGTTTCCTAACCTGGGGCAGCAGCTGGACGCCTTGGAGACCTGGCCATCCGCCCTGCCAAAGGGGGAGTGGCTGCTCGCCGAGCGGCTGGTGGCCCTGGCCCATCGGCTGGCCGACTCCACCCGAACCCCGTGTCTGCTGCACGGCGACCTGCATGACGACAATATTTTGGCAGCGGCCGGCGGGGCTTTTTGTGCCATTGACCCCAAGGGGGTCTGGGGAGACCCCGCCTACGAGCCGGCCTGCTTTTTGATGAATCGGTGGACCCGCTCATCCGGGCCGTCAGCCGGCATGGCGGCGGCTCTGGCCGCCCGTCTCGCACTGGATGCGCGGCGGGTGCTGGGCTGGACTTTCGTGCACACGGCGCTCTCGTTGGCATGGAGCCAAGAGGATGATGGGGTGGCGGCACCCGCGACCGACGGCCGATGGGCGCTCCTCCGGTATGTCACTCACGTCATGGATGGGTGGGAGCCATAGAAGACAGGATCCGGCGGGCCCTCCAGCTGACCAGGCGGTGGCGGGCTGGCGGACGGAAGGAGCCCATGATCGCTGTGCGGCGCCCTCTATGGGGTCGCCGTCGCGCTGCGATATCATGGGATAAACAGCCCCCGGGAACATGAGCCACTATGATCCAGGCATGCCTGTCGCGGAGGTGGTGTGATGAGCCTGACAGAGGTGCCCCACGTCAGCGGCCCCTTGGGCGAGAAGCCGCTGGTGGCAGCGGAGGTGGCTGACGCCTTCACCCTGCCGTCCTCCTGGTACACCCGGGCCGACATTTTCCAGGCCGAGCGCCAGAGGGTGTTTGGCGCCAGCTGGCAGCTGGTGGCCCACGCCACCGCACTCGCAAATCCGGGAGATTACGTGACCGTGAACCTCGTGAGGGAGCCGTTGCTGCTGGTGCGGGGCGAGGATGGCCGGCTGCGCGCGTTTTACAACGTCTGTCGGCATCGCGCCGGGCCGGTCGCGCTGGGGTCGGGCTGCCGGGGCGGGTTTCAGTGTGCCTATCACGGGTGGACATACGGGTTGGACGGCCGCCTCCGCCAGGCTCGCGAGATCGAAGGCACGCGGCACTTTGACCCGGCAGAGCTTGGCCTGGTGCCGGTGGCGGTCGCAGTATGGGGGCCCCTGGTGTTTGTGAATCTGGATCCCGCGGCGCCGCCGCTCGATGCGGTGATGGCGCCGATTGGTCAGGAGATGCGCGCGGCCGGGTTTGACCTGGCGCGGGTGGCTCCCCGTGTGCGCCGGGACTACGAGCTCCAGTGCAATTGGAAAGTTTACGTGGACAATTATCTGGAAGGCTATCACATTCCCATCGTCCACCCCGGACTGTTTCGGGAGTTGGACTACGCGCGCTACCAGGTGGAGCCACGGGGGCACTATTCGAAGCAGTTCAGCCCCACGCGGTCGGCCGGCACCGGCGCGGCGCAAAGCGGCTACGGCCGGTACGACGTCGGAACCGAGGCGCTGTACTACTGGATTTGGCCCAACCTCATGCTGAACATCTACCCGGACAACGTGTCCACCAATGTAATCCTGCCGGTCGGCGTGGATCGGACCGTGACCATCTTCGAGTGGTTCTTCCAGCCGGGCACCGATGAGGCGGCCGTACGCGACACGGTCGCGTTTTCGGATGAGGTCCAGCAGGAGGACATCGTGATCTGCGAGCACGTGGCACGGGGGCTGCAGTCGGCCAGCTACGACCGCGGCCGCTTCGTCGCCGCGCGGGAGAACGGAGTGCATCACTTTCACCGGTTGATGGCGGAGGCTCTGTCCGCAGAGCGACAGCCGGGAGGCGGCGACGGCAGACTCCCCGAAGGGACCCCCGGGGGGTTTCTTGACGATGCTGACGCCCAAGCGGAGGGTACGGTGTCACGATGACCGTGGCAGAGATGGAGCGGGCGCTGGAAAGCCTGGGACGCCAGTTGGCGAACCGAGGCGTGTCCGCTGACATCGTAATGGCCGGGGGCGCGTGGATGGCTCTCGTCCTTGGGGCTCGTGAGGTCACCAAAGACATCGATGCCTATCTGGCGCCTCCGACGGGGCCCGTCCACCAGGCGATCCACGCGGTGGCGCAAGCCCTCGGGTTGGCTGAGGATGGGTTGAACGACGGTATCAAGGGATTTTTCTTTCGAGAGCCGCCCCAGACACTGTGGCGGGAATTCCTGGGCCTTCGGGTATACGCCGTGTCGGCCGACTACATGTTGGCCTTAAAGATTTATGCGGCGCGCGGGAGCGACACCGCTGATGCCGTCACGTTGATTCGCCACTTGGGCCTCCGCTCCGTCGAGGAGGTCCTGGCCCTCGTGGAACAATACGTGCCCGAGAGGCTGCTCACGGTCCGCCACCGTTACTTTGCCGAGGGCTGCCTGGAGGAGGCGGGTGCGTCGTGACGGTGTCGGCGTATCAGCCCACGCCCCTGGCTGACGCTTGGGTGCGCGTCGTGGACGGCACGTCGACCCCGGAGGTGGTGCTGGGCAACTTCCTCGACGACTGGCGCCGGTTTCCCGATGCCCAGCTCCGGGCGGCCCTCATCCGTGCGCCCATTCCCCGGACGCCAGACCTCACGCGCCATCGGTGGGATTGCTTTGTCGCGGCGACGGTGGAGTACCTCACGGTGCGCGACCGCGTGGAGACGCCGGCTTGGGTGTTTTGGGACGCGTGGACCCTGGATGAGCCGTGGTTTCTCTTCTCCTACTGGAAGCTCAGAGCGTGGCAGCTGGCGGTGACGCCGCCTCCTTGGAAGCGGCGGCGAATCTTCGGAGGCGACGAGACCGCTCTCATCGGCCGAGTCTGACCCGCCCCCGCCTGGGCGTGGCGGGCATGGAGCGCCAGCCACCAGCGGCGCGGTCCGCCGGTGCGGTGGTTGGATGGGCCGCGGCCGCCCGTGAACATCCGTGGCCTCTGCTGCAGCCCAGACGTTGCCGCCCGCCCCGAGACCACGGCGGCCCGGGAGGGCTCAGCTCGTTCGATCGTCGGCCATCCGCTGAGTGGCGTCGCCATCCCAGAAGGCCTGTTGGGCGCCTCGGGCCGACGAAATCATTCGATGCCGGGGAGCGTTACGCACAGGGAGGAGAGAACGGCCCGCCAGGGGGCCATGGGTTTGGAAGCAGGTTCGGCAGGACCCGACGGGGTGTGGATGGACGAGGCGGTCCGCGCTTATGGCGATCGCCTGGTGCGGTTTGCCTGGACCCTCTGTCAAGACCGGGAGCTGGCGCATGACGTGGCGCAGAAAACCCTCTGGCGGCTGTACCGCCATCACCTCGCGCATCCCCGTGACCCGGTGTCGGAGGCTTGGGGGTTCACGTTGGCGCGCCGCATTCTCGTGGACCCGACGCGCCCCCACGACGGTGCCGCTCCACGCCGCCGAGGCCCGCGAAGCGGGTGGCGCGGACGTGGAGCAGCGTCTCGTCTTATGGGCCGAGGTGGCCAAGCTTCCTCAGAAGGAGGGAGAGGCCGTGGTGCTGTTTTACTACCAGGATTGGTCCGTTCGGCAGGTGGCCGATAGTCTCGGGACTAGTGACAACGCCGTGCGGCTGAGACTCATGCGCGCACGCGATCGACTGGCTCAACCCCTCAAGGAGGCATCCATCCGTGGATAGGCAAAATGACAATCAGGCGGAGAGCGATCCGGCTCTCCGGAGCTGGTTCGCCCATCACATGCCTCCGGTGCCCGACGACGTCTTGTTTGAGCGCACCGGGTGTGCCAACCCAGCCCATGGGGACGGAGGCCGGCACGGACGCGGGCGGCCACGGTGGACAGGGCCGGGGTGGGCCCGCGCGGGGTGGTTCGGGGCGACCGCGGCCCTTGCCGCGGCGGCCCTCGTCCTGGTGCCCCGGCTCACCGCCCCGCGCCTCGTCGGCGTGCATCCGGGACCGGGTGCGACCGGCCAGCTCGCCCCGCTGCCCACCCATCTGAACCTCCGTGCCATTGACTTCCTGACTCCGTCGCTCGGGTTCGTGGCGGCTCCCGGCCGGATCTATGAAACGACCAACGGCGCACACACCGGGACGCGCGTCTATCACGGACCGGTGGCCATCATGAACCTTCACATGGTCAGCCCGCAGGACGGGTTCGCGTGGGGCCCCGGGCGGAAGGGCAGTGTCATTCTCG
This sequence comes from Bacillota bacterium, assembly GCA_021795575.1. GTDB lineage: Bacteria > Bacillota > Sulfobacillia > Sulfobacillales > JAIMBI01 > JAJZWV01. The sequence continues at coordinate 11,297 of JAJYPH010000005.1, read as the reverse complement.
CGACCACCGACGGGGGGCGGCGCTGGGTGCGCGTGGGCACGACCCCCAGTCGTGTGATGGACGCCGCTTTTTCCACCGCGCGCGTCGGGTATGTGGTGACGTCGCACGGGCAGCTGCTGAAAACCATTGACGGGGGGCGGCACTGGGTTTCCCTGCGGCAAAGTGCACGGAGCGTCAGCTTCACCAGCGCCACCCGAGGCTATGTCCTGAACGGCCTCGCCGTGTACCAAACCCGCAACGGGGGGCAGTCGTGGATCGCGGGACAACTGACGGCGTCGCCAGGGAGCGGCGGGATCATTGACGGGGAGGTTCGGGCCGCGCCCGGTGGCGGAGTGTGGGCTTCGCTCATCGGGGGAACGGGCCGCAGCCGGGAATCGTACACGGTATTCCGCAGCACCAACGGGGCTGAGGGGACGGCGGTCATCGGGGTCAGCACGCCGGGAGGGGGACCGGCACCGGGAAATCCGCCGGTCGTCGGCCCGGGGACCGGGCTGGGTCCCTTGCACGCGTTTTCGGCGAACGCGGCCCTGGTCTCCGGCCCTGCGTCGCCTGTGGCATGGGGGCGGCCGAGGTGGTCGGCACGACCGATGGCGGCCGCCAGTGGGTCCCGGTGCCCCAGCCGTCCGGGTCCATCGCCGGGCTTATCCAGGATGGCGAGAGCCTGTCCTTTCCCACGGACCGCACGGGGTATCTGCTGGTGGACGTCTTCAAGCCGCAGGACCTCACAGGCCATGGGACCACCGTGATGTACAAAACCATCAACGGCGGCCGCTCTTGGGTGCCCATTTACGGATCTCCGCACCCCGGTGGGCGCTGAGGGAGCCACCAACACCGCTACCGTGGTGCAGCAGGTGGGGCGGAACGACTTCAAAGGCAAGGTGGCCCGGGGTGCGGACAAGAGCACAGGCAGACGGTGGTGCGCTGGGCAAGTGGGCGCGACTGCCGCGGGACACGGAAGGTGCGGGGGGCGGCAGGGGCGGTGGCCACCCGGTGACCGTGCCGAATAGCGCACGGGGCGGGCATCCAGACTACGCTTATCCCGCCGGCGAAGGAGCGGGCGAGAATGGGGTGTAGAGGCTTGGGTGTGGATGGGCCAGACCGTCGCACGATCGAGTTGCTGAACGAGGACCTGTTTGGTGAGCACGATGCCATCGTGTACTACCTGACGCATGCGTGGACGGTCGCGCGCCGGTACGGCCGCGACATTTTGGACATCGCGTACGACGAAATGCGCCACTTCAAGTGGCTGGCGCACGCCATTGCCCAGATGGGCGGCGTGCCGGATCTGAAGACGCCCTCGGTGGCGCCCGTCACCACTCTGCAGGCCGCACTCCAGAAAGATGTGGACGCCGAGATCCACGCGATTGACCAGTACCGGGATCACATGGAGGTCATCTCGCGGGCGCCGCTGCGCGGCCTGCTGGAGCGCATCGTTGTGGATGAACAAGCCCACCTGCGCCACTTTCAGGAGCTGCTGGACAGCACGCACGGCGAGCCCGACGAGGTCGACCGCCCCGCCGCGGAGGTGGGCGGGGTGGCGGCGCACCTCCAGAATAGCGTAGGCCAAGAATATCAGCAGATGATGGCCTACCTGATGAAGTCGTTCGTGGAGGACCACGGTCGGCGCATGGGGTTGGATATGGAAGAGCGGTCGATCGACGAAATGCGCCACATGGGGTGGATCGCGAAGCAGATGGGCGTGATGGGGCTGCAGCCGCAGTTTCCTCCGGTGGATGCCGAGGCCGCGATTGCGCCGGGCGAGCAGCGAGAGCAGGCTTTGTACCAGGATGTGCGTGCGTGGGCCGTCGACGCGCTGCCGACGCTGGTACCGACGATAGACCGGATCTTGGCGCAGGAACAGTACCACGCGACCTTGCAGCCGTAGTCGCTGGCCCTTCACGCGTCGGGCTGGCAGCCGCCGGGCCGAACACGAATACGTAACGCGGTAAGGCGCCGCCCGGCGAGCCAGGCGGCGCTCGTGGCGTGTGGCGAGGACCCGGCCCTGACGCGCGTGCTCGCCAACGGCGGGAGATTCGGCCGGGCCGCGGGGAACTTTCCCGGACGATCCCGGGGTTCCGGCCTCCCCAGGGGCCGTACCCGCGTCCGTCGGACAGGGGTCGGCTCCCGACGCCGCTTGGGGACGGCGCGGACCAGCGGGGCACCTTGCGCGGCATGACTGCGAGACAAACCGAAACAGGGTCCGGAACCAAGGCCGAAGGTCCGTGGTTCACGCGCCACGCGGACGGTGCCTGCGGTACCGGAGTAAGGGAGCCGTGCCGCCCGGCCCGGCGGTTCGTGGTTTAATGAGGTTCTTGTGATCGCTGAGCTCGCTGTGACCGCCGTGGTCGCCACGGCTGTCACGCACCGAGGCGGGGCGACCGGTCTGGAGGGAGGACGCGTTTGGCGACGACCACGGGCGTCGCGCCCACCATACGGGCGGACGGCTTGATCAAACACTTTGGCAAGGTCACAGCCCTGGCGGGGGTAACGTTTGCGGCGGCGCCCGGGACCGTGCTGGGGCTTTTGGGCCCCAACGGCGCCGGCAAGACCACGGCGGTGCGCATCCTGACGACGCTGCTCATGCCCGATGGGGGGCATGCCGCAATTGCGGGCTATGACGTGGTGCGCCATCCCCAAGCGGTGCGGGAGCGCATCGGCCTAGCGGGACAGCAGGCGTCGGTGGACGAGTACCTGACCGGTCGGGACAACCTGGTGATGGCGGGGCGGTTGTACCATCTGCCCATGAAAGCGGCGCGCCGCCGTGCCGACGAGTTGCTGGAGCGCTTTGAGTTGGCTGAGGCGGCGAGCCGTCTCGTCAAAAACTACTCAGGCGGCATGCGGCGGCGGCTGGACCTGGCCACCAGTCTGGTGGTGTCCCCACCCGTGCTGTTGTTGGATGAGCCCACGACGGGGCTCGACCCACGCAGCCGCATGGGCATGTGGGCGGTGATTCGCGAGCTGGTGCAGGACGGGACGACCCTGTTGCTGACCACGCAGTATCTCGAAGAGGCCGATCAGCTGGCGGACCACATTGCCGTCATTGACTTGGGCGGCGTGGTGGCCCAGGGCTCGCCGGACGAATTGAAGCGGAGCGTCGGGGGTGAGCGCCTCGACGTGCAGGTGCGCGACCCGCGCCAGCTGGCAGCCGCGGCCGGCGCCATGGAGCGCGCTTGCGGCCATCCGCCGGCGGTGGACCCGGACGTGCGGCGCCTCACCATGGCGGTGGACGGGGGCGCGGCCGCCCTGACCGCGGTGGTGCGGGAATTTGACGCGGCGCACGTGGTGGTCGAGGACATCGCGCTGCGCCGCCCGACGCTGGACGAGGTGTTCATGAAGCTCACCGGGCACGCCACGCAGGGAGCGGCGGAGCCCCCCGCCGAGGGTCGGGGACGGCGGCCCAAGGCATAAGGCGCGTCACAACGCATGGCGCACCGGGGCACACAGCAACAGCAACAGCAACAGCAACAGCAAGGAGGCTTGCATGGCAGCGATCGACGGGCGGACCCCAGTGCGGTCGTCCACCGCGTGGACGCGGCTCCAGTGGGGGTTTGCCGACTCGTGGACGGTGGCGCGCCGCCACCTGATGCACATCAGATATATGCCCGACAAGCTTTTGGAAGTGACCATTCAGCCCATCATGTTCGTGTTGCTGTTTGCCTATGTGTTTGGCAGCGCGATCGCCGTGCCGGGCGGCAACTACAAGGCGTTTCTCATGCCCGGCATCTTCGCGCAGAACATGATGTTCGCGGCCATGCCCATTATGGCCGCGATGGTGCAGGACATGCAGCGCGGGGTCATCGATCGGTTTCGGTCCCTGCCCATGTCGCGTGCCGCCGTGCTTATCGGGCACATCGGCGCCAGCTTTCTGGAAAGCATGCTGGGCTTGGCTGTCATGGTGGTGTGCGGACTCATCGTAGGATGGCGGCCGCTATTGGGCGTCGCGTCCACAGGCGAGGCCATCTTAGTCCTCATGCTGTTTTCCTTCGCCATGACCACCGTCGGCGCCTTTTTGGGTCTGGTGGTCAAAAGCGTGGAGGCGGCCCAGTCGATTGGCTTCATCGTGATTTTCCCGCTGACGTTTGTGGCCAACACGTTCGTACCGACTGCCGGCATGCCCGGATGGCTCAGGGCCGCCGCCGATTGGAACCCGGTGAGCGCGGTGGTGCAGGCGACCCGCCAGCTGTTTGGCAACGCGGCGGCCGTGCCACCCGGTCACGGGACGTGGACCCTGCAGCACCCCGTGATCGCGTCTGCGATCTTTGGCGGCCTGCTGATTGCCTTCTTTCTCCCGTTGGCGGTATGGCGGTTTCGCCGCATGCTCTCGAAGTAGGACGAGGACGGCTGGCCAATCTAACCGCCGCGCTGTCAAGGGTGGATCGCGGACGACGAATGCGACAAGATTACGCCGTTGACTCGCCTGGAGGGTGTCGCCTGGCGCGGTGGCTATTGCGGGCCGAGCCGCGGCCCGCGGAGTATGCTGGACAGGAAAGGGGGGAGTGCATGGCGGCGAAAGATCTCCTGCCGATTCCCAACCTGATGTCCATGCGGCGGGTGCTGGCCATTGCGCCGCATCCCGACGACAACGAAGTGGGGGCTGGTGCGACGCTCGCGAAGCTGATTGGCCTCGGCGCGCGGGTGGACTGGGTGGTGGCCACGGACGGGGCGGTGGGCACGCTGGACAGCGGCGAGCGCGACTCGCTGGTGGCCACGCGCCGCCGGGAGCAGGAGGCGGCCATCGCCGTGTTGGGCGGTGGTGGCCTCAGCTGGCTCGGTTTTCCCGACATGGGGCTCCGCGATCGGCGGGCGGAACTGACCACGGCCGTGTTTCGCGCCATTCGCGCCGCCGCGCCCGATGTGGTGCTGTGCCCAGATCCGTGGATGCCCTACGAGAGCCATCCGGACCATCGGACGCTGGGGATGGCGGTGACCGAGGCGGTGTCCATGGCGCATTTTCCCATGGTGGAGCCCGCCGCGGGCGGCCCCGTGGAGCCGCCGGCCATTGCGTACTACGGCACCGCCTGGCCCAACACGCGGGTGGATGTGGCCGACACGTTCGACCAGAAGCTGCGGGCGCTGTGGACGCATGCGAGCCAGTTTGCCGAGCCCGCCCAGCAGGTGTTGGGCTATTATCTCCGGGTGCGGGCGGCCGAGTACGGCGCGGAGGCCGGCGTCGAACTGGCCGAAGCGTTTAAAGTCCTGTCCGTGTGGCATCTGCACTTCTACCCCGACGCGTGGCAGAGTTAGTCGGTACGAGGCCGGCGCCGGCACTCCGTTCCCGATTGCGGCCATCACCGCAGCCTGAACATCTCGATCACCGTGCGCAACGTGTCCAAGGAAGCGCGCGACCCCTTGGCTCGGCGGTCGGGGCGGTCGCTGCCGGACTATCGGCGGCTCACGCGGGAAGACCTCGCGGCCACGCCCGACGGCGAAGAGGTGTGGACAGGGGTGGACGGGCGGCGCCCGCGAACCGGGGATACCATCTCCACCGAGGAGATTTTGGCGCACCGATCAGCGGATCGCCCGTGACCGTTGTGCCCGACGCGTCGGCGGTGGTCGCGGCGGTGACCAGTACGGCCGGCGACGGGCCGTAGGCGCGCGTGGTGGCAGCGTGGCCCGCTCGTCGCTCCACCTCTGATGCCGGCGGAGACGGCGAACATCCGATGGCGGACGGATCGGGCGCGGCCCACGAAGACCTGTTGAGCCTCCGCGTGCAGTTTTTGCCGTACGCGCCTATGCGGAGCGGGTTTTCGCCGTGGCCGGGCACGTCAGCGCCTATGACGCCTGGTACGTCGCCGTGGCGGTCGTGCACGAGGCCTGCCTCGTTACCTTGGACCACCGCCTGGCGCGCGGCGTGGAGCATATGTGCCGGGTTCAAGTGCCTCCCGCCCGATGAGCGGCACTCGCGTTCCCGCTGGGGTACAGAACCTTCTGCCTTTTGGCCCCGCTCCCCGATGCGTGAAGGCCTTAAATGGCGTCGTGGGGGCATTTTAGTGGCGTGAGTGCCCGGCCGGCGGTCCCTGTACGCCTTGGTAGCCACGCGCGAACCCGCCCGTCGCTTGTCACGGGACAAGACTAAGAGGTAAGGTGGCTCTTAAGGTGAAGGTGGCGCAGGCGCGCGACGTGCAATCGTTGCCCGGAGGCGGCAAGACCCGCTGGTTGGGAACTTACGTCGCAACCCCACGGCCGAGGGCGCGTGGGGCATTCCTTGTGCAACCAGCCGCTTGCGGCCGCTGGGCGAACCGGTCGGCCGTCGCTCGCACAGGGTGGAGCATGGACTGGGGAACCCGTAAGGAGGCATCGGTGTGGCCGAGTCATTTGATTTAGTGGTGTTGGGCGGCGGATTGGGGGGCTACGTGGCGGCCATTCGCGCCGCGCAGCTGGGTATGAAGACGGCCCTGGTGGAGCGGGACAAAGTGGGCGGCACCTGCCTGCACCGCGGCTGCATTCCCACCAAGGCGCTGCTGCACACGGCCGACGTCGTGAACCAGCTGCACGAAGTCGGGGAGCTGGGCATCAAGCTGAAGAAGGACGCGTTCTCGCTGGACTACCCCGCGGCCATGAAGCGCAAGGACAAGATTGTGACCGGGCTGTGGCGCGGCGTCGAGTTTCTCATGAAGAAGAACCACATCACGGTTTACAAAGGCACCGGCCGCCTCACCAGTGCCACCGGAGTGGTGGTGGACGGTGAGAAGGGTCAGGAGGCGCTTTCCGGCAAAGACGTGCTGGTCGCGGTGGGGTCCGAGCCCCGTCCGCTCCCGAACCTGCCGTTTGACGGCCAGCGCGTCCTGTCGTCGGATCACGTGCTGGACCGGGACAGCGTCCCCGCATCGGTGCTCATCGTGGGTGGGGGTGCGATTGGAGTCGAGTTTGCCTCGATGTATCGGGATTTCGGCAGCGAGGTGACACTGGTCGAGATGCTGCCCCACATCCTGCCGCAGGACGACGCCGAGGTGGCGGCCGAGCTGACGCGTCTGCTAACCCGTCGGGGTGTCACCATTCATGCGGGCGCCGCTGTCGACGGTATTAAGGTGGGCAAACAGAGCGTCGCCGCGCAGATCAAACCGAAAGACGGGGCCGCGGTCCCGGTGGAGGCCGAGGTGCTGCTGGTGGCCATTGGCCGCCAGGCGGTGACCGCGGGTATTGGCCTGGAAGCGCTGGGCGTCAAGATGAATCGCGGGTTCATCGAAGTGGACGGGGCGTATCGGACCAACGTGCCCCACGTGCTGGCGGCGGGCGACTGCATCGGCGGGTATCTCTTGGCGCATGTGGCGGCTCACGAAGGCATGATTGCCGTCGAGGCGCTCGCTGGGGACCATCCCGAGGGGTTGAGTCCCGAGAGGGTGCCGCGCGTCACGTACTGCCGGCCCGAAGTGGCCAGCGTGGGCGTCACCCAGGAGGAAGCCGAGGCAGCGGGTCACAAGGTCAAGACCGGCACGTTTCCGTTCAAGGCCAACGGCAAGGCGCTCATCCTGCAGGAGAGCGACGGTTTCGTGAAGCTGGTGGCGGATGCGGAGACCGACGCGCTCTTAGGCGCCCACATCATTGGTCCGCACGCGTCGGATCTCATCAACGAGGTGGCGCTGGCCAAGTTCCTGGAAGGCACGGCGTGGGAGATGGGCGAAAGCGTCCACGCGCACCCGACGGTGTCTGAGACGCTGCACGAAGCGGCCCTGGTTTTGCAGGGACACGGGATTCACGTCTAGGACGTCTAGGGAAGAAGGGAACAGCATGGCCAAGGCCAAAGGCAAAGCCGCAGCCAAGAAGCAAGTGGATGGCGGGCTCTCCACCGAGCGGCTGCACGAGATGTACTACCACATGGTCATGGCCCGCGCACTCGATGAGCGCTGCTGGGTGATGAACCGCGGCGGCCAGGCGCCGTTTGTGATTTCGGGGCAGGGTCACGAGGCGGCCCAGGTGGGCACCACGATGGCCTTTGACCCGGCCCGGGACTTTCTCTGCCCCTACTACCGGGATCTGGGCGTGGTGCTGGCCTTTGGGGTGACGCCCCGGGAGGTCATGTGCGGGCTGTTGGCCCGTGCGAACGACCCGAGCTCCGGGGGCCGCCAGATGCCGTCCCACTGGGGGCATGCCGCCCGACGGATCATCACCGGCTCGTCGCCGGTGGCCACGCAGATTCTGCACGCGGCCGGTGTGGCGTTGGCGGCCCGCGTCCGTGGGGAGGACACGGTCGCGGCCGCGTTTTTTGGCGAGGGATCGTCCAACCAGGGGGATTTTCACGAGGGACTGAACTTCGCCAGCGTGCACCGGCTGCCGGTGATTTTCGTGTGCGAGAACAACGGGTATGCGATTTCCGTGCCCGTCTCGAAGCAGATGGCCATCAGCAGCGTGGCGGCCCGGGCGGCTGGCTACGGCATCCCCGGCGTCGAAGTCGATGGCTTGGATCCGCTGGCGGTGTACCAAGCGACGGAGGCGGCGGTGGCCCGCGCGCGCGGCGGCGAGGGCCCGTCGCTGCTGGATGTCAAAGTCGTTCGCCTCACGTCCCACTCGAGCGACGACGACCAGCGCTCGTATCGGACGGCGGAGGACCTGGCCGCCGAGCGGGCGCAGGACCCCATTCCCCGCTTTCGGTCGTGGATGGAGTCCCAGGGGATCTGGGATGATCCACAGGAACAGCAGCTCATGACCCGCATTAAGGGCGAGGTGGACGACGCCACGGAATTTGCGCTGGCGTCGCCGGTTCCCGATGCCGCGACGCTGCTGGACCACGTTTACGCGCCGTAAGGGCTTCTTTATAGGCTTCACAGGCTTCTTTTGGGGTGCTTTTGGGCAAGGAAAGGAGAATCATCGTGGCCGACGTGTCGGAGGGGCTCACTCCCGAGGTTTTGATGGATATGTACTATCACATGGTGCTGGCACGCGTGCTGGATGATCGCATGTGGGTGATGAATCGCCTGGGGCGCGCCCCCGTGGTCTACTCGTCCAACGGGCATGAGGCGACGCAGGTCGCCAGTGCCTTTGCGCTGGATCGCGGGCACGACTGGGTGGTCCCGTACTATCGGGATTTGGCGCTGGTGCTGGCGATGGGCATGACGCCGCGCGACGTCTTTCTCCACCTGATGGGCCGCGCGGACGATCCCAACTCGGGCGGACGGCAGATGCCGGCCCATTGGGGGTCGGTGGACTTAAAAATTCTCACGACCGGGTCGGTCGTGACGACCCAGATGATGCACGCCGCGGGCATTGCCCTGGCGGCCAAACTCAAGCACGAGCCCACGGTGGCGATGGCCACCTTCGGCGAGGGCTCCACGTCGCAGGGAGACTTTCACGAGGCGCTCAACTTTGCCGCGGTGATGAAGCTGCCGGCCATCTTTCTCAACGAGAACAACGGCTACGCCATTTCGGTGCCGGCGAGAAAGCAGATGGCGGTGCCCGACGTGGCGGCGCGCGCCCAGGGCTACGGCATCCCCGGGGTGGTCGTGGACGGCAACGACCCCATCAAAGTGTTTGAGGCGGTCAGGGCGGCGGCCGCCCGGGCGCGGGCCGGGGAAGGTCCGACGCTCATTGAGGCCAAGACGTATCGGTTTGTTCCGCACTCGAGCGACGACGACGACCGAGCCTACCGGTCGCGCGAAGAAGTGGCCGAGGCCAAGAAGCACGACCCGCTGGTCGTGTTTGAGCAGGAGCTGCGTGAGCAGCGTCTCTTGGACGACACCCAGCACAAGGCCATGTTAGACCGGGCCAAGGCGGCGGTGGACGACGCGACCGAGTTTGCCGACACGGCCCCGGATCCGGATCCCAGCACCCTGGGCCGGCATGTGTATCACGAAGCGGTACTCTAGTCGCAATCGCAAGCGGGAGGCAGAGCAGTGGCGATGACGTATTTGGAAGCGGTGCGCGAAACCTTGCGGCAGGAGATGCGGCGTGACGCACGCATCATCATCTACGGCGAGGACGTGGGCGTGCGGGGCGGCGTATTTCGCGCCACCGAGGGGTTGCAGGAAGAATTTGGCGAGGACCGGGTGATGGACTCGCCGCTGGCCGAGTCGGCCATTGTCGGGACGGCTATTGGGGCCGCCATCAACGGGCTCCGGCCGGTGCCGGAGATTCAGTTTGCCGACTTTATTTTCCCGGCCGTGAACCAGATCGTTCAGGAGGCCGCGCGCATCCGTTATCGCTCCAACGGCACGTTTGGGGTGCCGATGGTGATCCGCGCCCCGTACGGCGGGGGCATTCACGGTGCGCTGTACCACTCGCAGAGCATCGAGGCGTTTTTCGCCCACGTGCCGGGCTTGAAAGTGGTGATGCCCGCCACCCCGTACGATGTCAAGGGCTTGTTGGCCGCGTCGATCGAGGACGAGGACCCCGTGTTGTTTTTGGAACATAAGGGGGCGTATCGGTCCATTCGCGGGGACGTGCCCGACGAACGGTATCTCATTCCGCTGGGTGAGGCGGAGGTCAAGCGCGAAGGCACGGATGTGTCGATCATTTCGTGGGGCATGACCGTGAACTCGTCGCTCAAGGCGGCCGAGAACCTGGCGAAGCGGGGCGTCTCCGTGGAGGTGCTGGACCTGCGCACGATTCGGCCGCTGGACACCGAGGCCATCCTGGAGACGGCCCGGAAGACGGGTAAAGTACTGGTGGTGCACGAAGACAACCTCACGGGCGGCTTTGGCGGCGAGGTGAGCGCCCTCATCGCCGAGCATGCGCTGTTTGACCTGGATGCCCCGATTCGGCGGCTCGCGGGGCCTGATGTACCGGCCATGCCGTACGCGCCCAGCCTGGAGCACGCGTTTTTGGTGACGCCCGAGAAGATCGAGGCGGCGGCCCAGGAGCTGGCCGCGTTTTAGCAGCGGACCCAGGGTGTCGAACAGGGAGTCCAACAGGAGTCGAGGAGGCACTATGGCGGAGCAAGTGTTGATGCCCCAACTGGGGGAGAGTGTAACCGAGGGGACCATCGGCCAGTGGCTGAAGCACCCGGGCGACAAGGTGGAGAAGTACGAGTCGCTCCTGGAGGTGCTGACCGACAAGGTCAACGCCGAGGTGCCGTCGCCCGCGGCGGGCACCGTGGTGAAGCTGCTGGTGGAAGAAGGCACGACCGTGCCGATTGGGACGCCCATCTGCGAGTTGGACACCGGATCGGGCGCGGCGGCAGAGGCCGCGCCGGTGGAGAAGCCGGCGGCGCCGGCGGAACCGACGGCCCCGGCGGTCGGGACCGCGGTGGCGGCGCCCAAGGCGGCGCCCAGCCGAGACGGCGTGCGCTACTCACCGGCGGTGCGTCGGCTGGCCGCCGAGCATCAGGTGGATCCCGACGACGTGACGGGTACGGGAGCGGGCGG
>JAJYPH010000082.1:9069-14544 GCA_021795575.1 Bacillota bacterium | reverse complement strand
AGGGCCCGCCGCGGCGGGCCCTGCGCGGGCTAGGAGGTGAGGCTGATGAGTTGGCCACCCGTTGTGGGTTATACCGCGGATGCCGATGTCTACTGCCCCCGCTGTGCCGCCGCGCTCTATGGCGCGGACGTCTTGGACGACACCAAGACGGTGTACGACCGCGAAGGCAATGCCATTGGCCCGGTCTTCGCGACGGAAGAGTGGGACTACGAGCCCACATGCGGCCGATGCCACGTCGCGTTGCCATACACGGCGATCGAAGATGGGAGCCCCTTGTGATCCGCGCGGCCACCCTGCCCGGCTGGGTTCTGACGCCCGGCGTCCAGGTTTGGCACAACGGGACGCTCATCGCGGACACGGAGGACCTCGGGACCATCCTGGGGGCGCTGGGACCGCCCACTCTGGCGACGGAGCGGGTGGCGAGCGCCGCCGCCGGCTTGCTCCATGTATCCGCGGACGCGGGCCAGGCGCTCATTGCCGTGCCCCGGACGTCGGCGGCCCTCGCGTGGCGGTTCTGCCTCGTCAACCAGGCTATGGCGGCGGGGTATCGGATCACGTTTCGCCCCGACCGTGTGCTCGCCTGCAACGCCGTGTGGACGTACGCCGCAAGCCCCGTGCTGGAGCCTTTGTGGTGCACGGCAGCGGTGGCAGACATCCCACTCATCTGGGTGCCCTACACCGGGCTGGCTGCCGGGCTCCCTTGGGCTGGGGGGGTCTCCTAGCGCGGGAGTCGTGGCCCCCCGGACGTCTTCGCGCCCCCGGAGGCGGACGCCGCCCTGCGCGCCTTCTTCCGCGCCCATCTCGCCGACCGGATCGCCCGGCCTGGCCCCCGCGTCGCACGCCGAGGAAGGAGGTTCGTCATGGCTCGTCCCCCGCGCCGGTCCATCACGGCGTCCCGCGCCGTCCGCGAGCACCTGCGCCGCGTGCTTCCCCGGGCCATGCTCGTTCCTCCCTCGCGGTCCCATCGCCCGGCCAAAGGCCCGGGGAGTTATCGGCGCCGGCCCAAGCATCCGCGCCTGACCGGGTCGGCCTCAGCAGACTGATGGTCCAGGCCTGGCGGCCCGGACCCGCTGGGTGGCGCTGTCTGATTCGGCTCGTCCCCCCCCCACTTCGTGCCGGGAGGTGTTTCTCATGACCATCACCGTTCGTCCCGCCTGTGCCAACTGCGGGGCCCCCGCCTTCGACCGCTGTGATGATTGCGACCGCTGGCGCTGCCTGCATTGCGGCCGGCTGGACTCAGCGCTACGATTTGCCTGTCGCCCCCTGCACGCGGTGATCCCGTCCGCCCACCGGGGTCACCACCATGTCGCCTAACTTCTCGACCTTCGCCGCCGATCTCTCCACGCGCCTCACCGTCGAAACCGGCTGGTCGTGGATTCTCGATGACGATGTGTTGGCGCTCCCCACCCGGGGCTTCGCCCTGGAACTCGGCGGTCTTTGGCGGCTCGCCCAAGGTGGGGCGGAACCCCGCCGCCTTGTGGACGGAGTGCTCACCGCCCTCAATGCCTGGGACCCACACGAAGAGGTGGACCGCCTCCGTGTGCACCTCCACACGGGTCCGACGGCCCCAGAGGGGGCTTCGATTGCGTTGGGGCAGGGTCTCTGGCTGAGTCTGGTGCTGGTTCTGCCCTTGCACACGCGCGTGGCCACCCCGGACGAAGTGCCTCATGCCCTGTCCTTCGTGCACGAGGCCATCCGCAACACCGTCCGTGCTCCCGACGTGGTGGTTCCGCTCTCCGTCGGCGGCCCCTTGGCGCGCTATCGGGGACCCGATGCTCTAGACGCCGCCGTGGACGCCTTCAACCGCCAGCACCCAGAGTTGGCGCCCCGCTCCTTGTAATCCCGGGAACCTTTACCGCCCGCCTTGTCGGCGGGCGGTCTTGGACGGTGGTGGTTTCCCCATCCCCCCTATACCCTGGAGGTGCTTTCCACAATGAGGACCTTGGACCGACTGATCGAACAGTTCGTCGATGCCCAACAAAAAGACGGCATCCGCGCCCGGTTTCGCGAAGCCCAATTCATATTGCGGTTTTACCAAATGGAAAGGGACGACCGCGACGACGCCGATTGGGCGGACCTTCAGGATTGGTTTCGGTCCTTGGTTCGGCGGGTCCGCAACGGGGACCCCGAGGCCGACGTGCTTGCCGAACTGGAGTGTCTCGTGAACGCTATCGAGGATTGGGGGTGAATTACTGATGGCGTCTCCATGGACCCACCCTCTGACCCTCGTGGGCCAACCGTTCTGGGATTTTCACACCGGCGGCTTTCAACACCTAGAGGTCCTGAGTCGCATCGCCGGGGTGGATGGGGCTCCGATTGCTCCCCCGGCCTATTGGGCGTCGGCGCTGGCGGCGGGGCACTTGGTGTTTCCTGATTTTTTCTATCCTCGCGTGTGAGGTGGTTGTCGTGGACTCCGTGATCCTCGCGACCGACGGGTCCTGCCTGCGCCGGTCCGGGCCGGGCGGTTGGGCCGCGATTCTCCAGAGTCCGGCGGGCGAGGCCGTCTATGTGGGGAATGCCGGCCACACGACCAGCAACCGCATGGAGTTGACCGCGCTCCTCCGCGGCCTTCAGGCACTCGCCGCCTTTCGTGTATCCCACCCACTCGCGGTCACCGTGCTCACCGACAATGAGGTGATCGCCCTCGGCCTGAACGGCGACCTCGCCCGCTGGGCCGCCCATGACTGGTGCGCGCTCAGCACCCACAAGCCCCTGAAGGATCGCGATCTTTGGCAGGCCATCGCCGCCGCCGTGGTTCTCGACGACGTGCACGCTACCTGGAATCGCGCCCACCGCCAGCGCCGCTTGCACCGCCTGAACCAGCACGCCGACGCTCTTGCCCGATCCGCCGCCCTGTTTGCCGACCGGCAGATCCGGCACCCCGAGATGCACTGGCTGACCGTGTCGTAGACGCGGGGGAGAGATTTCCCACCGAAAATGTTTCGCTATTGGTCGTATGGTGTTATGCGTCAGTCCAACAAGTCTACTAACTTTCGGAGACGGGAGGGCCTATGATGTGGGAAAATCCCGGAGACCTGTACTGGGTGCTCAGGGTTTTGCGAGGCTGGACGCTGGCGCAGTCTGAGCGAGCGACCGGCCTGGCCGCCAGTTATATTTCCCGGGTTGAGCGCGGAAAACACACCCCAAGCGCTACCACGGTGGAGCGGATCCAAAAAGCGTATGCCCCCAACGCCGGTCCAGGCTTACGGTACGCCATGATGGCCGCTTGGTCAGCTGATCCCAGTCGCGGGCGCGATGCGAACGCCAAGCAGACTGCCGAACGCGTGATGCAACTGCTCATCGCCGACATCGGCCTGCAGATACTGGCAGGGACTCTCGGCGCACCGTGGCCCGACCCAAACAAGCTGGCTGGCCGTGGCTATGAGTGGGCATTATGGGCGGTTTTAATGTGGGCGGAATAGTGGAGTAATGTAAACGCAGCCTGTGCGAGCAATGATCGTGCGGCGGTTGAAGGTGCGTTGGGCAAGTTGCGACTGACCGGAGGCCTGAGCCCCGACGAGCGCGATGGTGTGTCGGAACAGGAACTGGCCGTAATTTGGAGACGCCTTGATGCCGTCGGCCGGTCACGATTGTTGAACGTGGCGCGGCGTCTCGTGGACTGGAGTGGGTCAGCGGGCGAGGTGGATGTTGCACGCGCGGCCCAGCAAGCGTTTCCTAACCTCGACTGGGACGTGCAGAACGCAATCGCCACGCTGGTATATCATACGAGTCAATGACTTAGGCGCCCGCCAGGGACATAGCCCGCCCCAGCGCTTGATCGCGCCGGGGCGGGCCTCATCTGATCGCATCTTCCCGAATAAGGAGATGCGAGTATGGCTACCGCAAGCCTTCGGCTGACCCCCCAGTCCCCACGACCCGCCGCCGCACAGTCCTCAGCGGCGCCACGGCGCCTGATTCTCCGCGACACCCCCGCCCCCTCCCTGCAGGCCTTGTTTGGCCCGCAGTGGCTGGCGGATACCCTGTCCGATGGCCCTTCGCCCCTGCCCGGTCACTCTCGCGACTAATCAACGCCACACGTGTCACATCTTCTCCCGACCCGCTGTCCACTACGCCACCTGCCCTCCCACGCCTGCCGTGGGGGGCTTCTACGAAGGGAGACTCCCCCCTGATGAAAATCGTCAAGTTGAGCGCTGAGAACGTCAAGAAGCTGCGCGCCGTCGAGATCACCCCGGATGGCCCCGTCGTCCAAATCACCGGCCCCAACGGCGCGGGCAAGTCCTCCGTGCTGGACGCTATCTGGTGGGCTCTGGGCGGCACCAAAGCGGTCGACGCCGTGCCCATTCGCGAGGGCCAGGACCGTGCCGCCATCACCCTGGATCTGGGCGAGTACCGCGTCACCCGGACGTTCACGCCCGGCAACTCGTATCTGAAAGTGGAAAGCGCCGACGGCGCGAGCTTCAAGTCCCCCCAGGCCCTCCTGGACGGCTTGGTGGGGCAGTTGAGTTTTGACCCGCTCGCCTTTGTGCGGGCCGACGGCAAGAGTCAAGTCGATCTGCTGATTCGGGCCACGGGACTCACCCTGGATGCCGACGCGCTCGCCACGGCGGCGGGGCGGGCCCCGATCCCCGGGCCAGACCCGATTACGGTCCTCCGCGCCACTTACAAGGCGGTCTTCGAGGACCGCACGGCGGTCAATCGGCGGGTGGAACAGGCCCGAGCGGCCTTGGCGCGGCTCCCCGACGCCCCGCCCACGGAGCCGGTCCGGGTGACGGACCTCATGGCCGAGCAACAGCGCCTCCTGGACGTGCGCGAGGCGGCCCGGACGCACAACGCGCAGGGGGACACCCTCGACGCCACGATTGCCCACCTCCGCGCCGACCGCGCCCGCCTGCACGCGGAACTGGCCGCCTGCGACGCGGCGCTATCCACGGCCCAACATCAGCGGGCCGACTGGCACCCCCAAGCCGAGCCCGACTTCACCGCCATCACCGCCCGCATCCAACAGGCTGACGCCCTGAATGCGCAAGCCCAGGCCTGGCAGGCCCGCCAAGCGGCGGAGGCGGACGTCACCACCCAGCAGATCGCGGCGGACACCCTCACCGAGCGCCTGAAAGCCATTCTGGCCTTCAAGACCACCTTGATGGCGCAGGCCGCCTTTCCCGTGCCCGGCATCGGGTTCGATGAGGCGGGCGTGACCTATCAGGGACGCCCCCTCGCCCAGGCCAGCAGCGCCGAGCAGTTGCGGGTCTCCGTGGCGCTGGGCATCGCCCTGAACCCTACGATTCGGGTCATGCGCGTCCAGGATGGATCCCTGCTGGACCGCGAAAGTCTCCGCCTCCTGACGGACCTCGCCACGACCCACGACATGCAAGTGTGGGTGGAGACCGTCGACGAATCAGGCGAGGTGGGCGTGTATATCGAAGACGGGGCGGTACGGGCCGTCCACGGCGTCCCCGCTTAGCCCGTCCCCCCCCCCCGGACCCCCTCTCTCCCTGGGGCCTGCTCTCCCTCCTC
>JAJYPH010000082.1:0-9059 GCA_021795575.1 Bacillota bacterium | reverse complement strand
GGGGGGGAACGGCGAAGAAACAGGGGGGGGGGGGGGGTATTTCGAAGGCGGGGGGGGGGGGGGCCGCCCCGGCGCCCCCCCCCCGCCCGCCCCCCCCCCCCCCCCCCCGGACCCCCTCTCTCCCTGGGGCCTGCTCTCCCTCCTCGCTCTCCTGCGATCCGGATGTGCCCCAGCCCGGCGCTCTTCCGCGCCCGGCCGGGGCTGTTCGTCTCTTCGATTTCTTGATGCCTCTTGGAGGTGATCCTATGGCACGATTCACGATCTATCCCGACTATTGGGAAGCCGGCGCGGGTCGAGCGCCCACTCAGGGACCCATCGACGCCCCCAGCGCACATGCCGCATACCATGCCGCCAAGGCCCGTGGTCTCTACCCCGCCGGAGCGGTTTTCGGAATGCGCGTGGTGCGGGACGGTACTGACTATCCGCTGGACCTCTGGAACGACGCACGCGAAGCACGTGCGCATACCGCATAGCCTCTCCTGCCTGAAGTGGTGATGCGCGCGGGCTCTTGGGTTCGTGTGTTGCTTTCGCCCCGTGGCTAGGGCGTGGCGTCCGATCCATTTCTGGGGCCTTTCGCCCCGCTTAAGGAGGCGACATCAGAACATGGGCACCCGCGTGTTTTGCCCCGAGTGCGATGCGGAGTGTGTGCCGCGCTCGACAATCCGCCGCGAAACCCTCATGGTGCGGGGCGAGCCCCAGGCGGTGACGGCGGACGTGGCCGTGTGTCCGGCATGCGGGGAGGACCTGGTCGATGCGGCCCGCGACGACCACACACTGGTCAGTGCCTACAACGCGTATCGCCAGCGCCACGGACTTTTGCAACCGCGCGACATCCGCCGGCTGCGGGAACGTTATCATCTGTCGCAACGGTTAATGGCGCAGATCGTGGGCCTCGATCTCGTGACCCTCCAGCGCTACGAAGCCGGGGCTTTGCAAACCGATGCTCACGAGGCGCTGTTGCGCCGTTTGGGGGATCCCCAGAGCGCGTACGACCTGGCCACCCACCACCGAAACCACCTCTCGCTGCGGCAGTGGGCGCTGTTCGAAGAAGGCCTTCAGGGCGACAGGATGGGATGAGGGGCTATCCCTCCTCTTGGCGATCTCCATGCCTTGCCCGCCTCCGTGCGGGGGCGGGTCGTGCCTTTGTACTATCTGCCATTTCCATTTAAGGAGGCCCCCATGCGTTATGACGTCTGGATGCCCCGCCCCGCGTATCGCGAGGCCGCATCCCGCAGCGAACCCGTCCCGTTTCCGGAGGCGTACGATCCCGTGGGCTTCGTGGACGCGTCCGGCCTCGAAGCGGCGTTTCACGCGGGCCAGAACACGCGGATCCCCTGGAATCCGGCGCGTCCCACCCGCAGCGTGAGCGTAGGCGATGTGCTCACGGCGGGGACGGCAACTTGGCGCGTCGCCGATGCCGGGTTCGAGCCCATCCACGAAGTGTCTCGGCATTTGGCCTAACGCTCCCCGCCGGCAGACTCGGACTGCACGGCGTCGCCGCTCCCTTTGTTCCCGGGTCGACCAATGGTAGGTCGCGCGGTTTTGAGCCGCGTCATTGAGGTTCGAGTCCTCGCCCGGGAGCCAGATCGTTCCTGCTCAGCGCACTCTAGAGAGAGGTGTCTGTATGGCCACCAATCCCCAGCACGAAGCCGACTTTGGCTTTCCCATTGTAAAACTCAGCAACAATCGGGCGCAGATGGGCATGAGCCTGGTGCTTCGCCTGAAGGACAACACCCCACGCGGTGTGCAGGAAAAACTGTTTGTTGGCGTGACCGACTATGCGGCCACGCCGCACGTCTATCTTAGCCACGCGATCGATGGCCCGGTCTTTCGGGTGGTTGCCCATGAAGTCCTCCAGCACCGCTTCGCCCAAGCCGTCACGGAGGGACTGTTTGGCAAAGACCCGGCCAGTCGGGTCCTCGCCCAGGACGGGGTCACGCGGTATCAGTGGACGGATTTCAAGGGCGGGGGCCGTGCAGACACCGCGGGGGTCCACTCGCGTATCTTGTCCCTGAGCTTCTTGGATCGTCCAGGTCACGAGTACCCGTGGACACTGGTTCTGAGCGAAGGCCCTGGGCGGCTGGTAGGCGCTGGTGCCGTCATTCCCACGGGAGCCCCCCTCCAGCGGGTGCAGATGAGTCTCTCCCCGATGCAACTGCTTCAGTGGATGGCTTTAGGCGTGGAGGCCCTCGCCGCCTGCACCACGGGCGCTTTCCGTGGCGCACGTTAGCCGGCGACCTTGTAGCCCGCCGCCCGACGGACCGGCGGGCCATGGGTGTGCTGTTGTTCCGCCCGAAGAACGCCCGGCACCCGCTTTCGGCGCTGGACCTGGGCTAATTAAATAGGATCGTCTCACGGCGCAGGCCTGCGCCGCCATCCAGGGCCGTAACTGGGAAGCGGCAGCGTGCGGGCGGCCCCTGTGGGATCGTTCCGGCCGGGTCGGGTTGCGGCTCCGTTCCTTGGCGAACGGGGCCGCAGGGGCCCGGGGCCTCCTAATGTTTTGGGGTGCTGGTGAAACGGCATCATGGCGCACTGTCGATGCGTCGTTGCGGGTTCGACCCCCGCGCACCCCGCCATTTGTTGTGGTCATCGCGGTGCGGGTGAGGCGAAATCCCGGCACGACCCCTAACCGACCACCCCTCCGTCCCTGTGCCACCGCCCGCTTATGCGGGCCGTGGCTTGGCTGTCCTTGGTTTCCGTTCCACGCCTTCCCGCCCGCCGGGCCGCGCCCGCCCTACGGATCCGCGCAGGGCCGCTCGACCGCGACCCGGCCCCTGTTCCCTTTTTTTCGGAGGTGTACTGTTGATCATTTCGCTTGCGGCGGCGCGCCTCGCACGCCAGCCCGTCATCGTGCACATCGGGCGGCACCGGTTTCGCGTGTCCCGTCCGGGTCTCGCCCGGGTTATTCAGTGGTGGCGTCGAACTATTTGAGACTTAAGGAGGTCCGCCTGTGTTAACGATTGTGGATCGCGAAGTCTTGGTGGCCCTCGCCGCCGGACGGGCGGGTACTCCACATCCAGCGTGGATGGCCCGCATGGAGGCGGAGGGCTGGATTCGCGGTCGCACCGGGAGCGGCTTGACCCTGAATCCGCTTGTCTACGACTGGATGACGCCGGAAGGCGCCCTAAGTGATGCCGCCCGCGTGTGGTCGCCGGTCCGCGTCACGCTGGATAGTTGCGCCGAGGACCCGGATGCCCCCTGGGTGTTGGGGTACATCAACGGCGAGCGCTGGAACGGCTCGGTCGTGCCCTACCTCCCCGAGGCGTCCCTGACCACCCTGCTCCAGGGGGTCGGCCTCTCCTACACGGTGGACCCCGTCACGGGAGAATGGGTGGTCGAGATCCCGGGCAGCGACCTCGACGACCGGTTTGTAGCCTCCGAGATCACCCTTGATCCGACGCGCCCGCCCCAACGCCTTTTCGACTGCCCCGGATGGCTCTGGTCCGAGACGGAGTATCCCGCATGCATCGCGCAGGCGCCCGCGTGACCACGCGGGCGAGTTTGCGCGCGCCCACCCAGGATCCGAACTTCTGCCGCTTGGCGTAGGACACCGCGGTCACGGTGGACACCGGTTTCGTCTGGGTACAATGGGTGCCGGGCCAATTCCTCGCGCCAGCGTTGCGGACCCTGTTCCCCGCCGCCTGTTTGGCGGACATGGGCTAGACCAAAACCAAAAGGGGGTTCCCTCATGGCCCGCTACTTCCCCACCACCCGCAGTCGCGTGGCCCCTCACCCCTCGTTGGACCGCTGGTGGGTCGGCGTCGTCGGAGACGGCACCAGCGCCTTCCTCGCCGCCGTGCAAATCGCGTCGGGCGCGCATGTGGGCCGTCCGCGGATTGGGCCGGTCTCCGAGGCCCAGTTGCCCGCCGTGTTTGCGCGGCTGCAGGCGCGCACGGGCCTGCCCGTATGTGACGAAGCCGTCGCTCCCATGGGTTTCATCGACGACATTCCGGTGCCCAATGCGGCGGCCTTGTGGTTCCAGCCCGTCGATTGGCACAATCCCTCTATCTAATCGCCCGGAACCGGCGCGCGGGACCTTAACCGCCGCGCCTTTTCACGCCGGGAGCCGAGCACGGGCACACCACCCCCACGCACCATCGCAGGAGGAATATTGTATGCCTCTTACCGCCGATCCCGCTCTGGAGGCCATCATCCAGGACGAGCACCTGAACCGCGCCGAGACATATCGGTTCGTCGCTCACGCCTTGCGGGACGGGGCTCTCTCCCCGAATGGCGTAGCCATCACCAAGATTCTTCCGCCTGTCTCGCGCTTCACGCCGGACGGCCGCTATGGCGCGATGAAGCGGCGGGTCGTTGCGCGGCTCACGGCATTCGTGCTCCAGCGCTTTGCAGTTCCCGTCGGCTAAGCGGTTCCCTCTGGTTGCCTCGATCTCTAAGGAGGCGAGCCTGATCACGGCCCCGTTCACGGTCTCCCCCGATTGTTGGGACCTTGGGGCGGGCCACGCCCCCACCCTCGGTCCCATCGACGCTCCGACGGCCTATACGGCCTATCATGCCGTCCGAACCTGCGGCCTCGGCAGCCGTCGGTCCGCTGGCGATGCCGGTCATCTCTCCCCGCCTCCACTGATTTGTCGTGCCGGGACCCGTCGGCCGGGACGACCGCCCCTGGGAGGTGATCCCTTGCTCCGCGCCCACCGCCGAACCCACCAGGCCCACTGGCGTCAGCGGTGTCTCGCCCGTGTCCAGTGTGCGTGGGTTCCGCCAGGCGACCTCGTCGTGCTGCCCCGTCGGGGCCGCTGGCGCCGGCCCTCCAAACGCCCGGATGAACGCCGCGCCGAAGAGCGGGCCTACCGCCAACGCGTTCGCCAGGCGCTGGCGCACGGGGAAGACCCGCCGCCCTACCGCCGCTATGCGCGCCCCCGTTGGTAGCGTGTCCCATCCGCGCCCCTGATCCAGGGAGCCCCTTGTCTCTGGGTTTTCTCAGAACCACCCCTGAACCCCCGCTGGCTCGCGCAGATGGAGGAGGAGGGCTGGCTGGTGGCGGGCGCGCTGATCCCCCATCGTTCCCCTGACGCCGCCTGCTCCTATTCCTGATCCTGCTTCCCCCACGTCCCCCACCTTAGCGAGGTGAGTCTGATCCCCGGCCCCTGGGGGCCGGTGCTGCCCTGCGGCACGGTGGTCCGCCGCAGCGGCGACTGGATCTGGGTTGTCTGGCAACCCGGCCGACCCGCTCAGCGCTTGCCGCTCGAAGCCGTTGTCCTATGCCCTCCCGCCTGCCAACACCACGACCACGCCTCCTAAGTGTCCCATCATCCCGTCGCCGCGCTTCTGCGGTCGTACCCCTGGCACCCACTGTGGGGGCACTTCCTCCCCTTGTGCGACGCAGAAAGGTGGCTTCTCGCTATGCCCTGGCGCCTCGGCTCACTGTTTTCGGGCATTGGCGGCTTCGATCTCGCCGCCGAGCACACCGGAGTCTTTGAATCGGCCTGGCAGGTCGAACTCAACCCGCAAGCCACCCAGGTTCTCACCCATCATTGGCCGGAGGTTTTGCGTCATGGCGACATCACCACCCTGGACCCCGCCGCCCTCCCGCCAGCTGACGTGGTTTGCGGCGGCAGCCCCTGCACCGACCTTTCCGTGGCCGGGCATCGTGATGGACTGGCTGGCGACGCATCCCGACTCTTCTGGGACTTCGTACGCGTCGCTGATGCGTTCTCTCAAGCCCCAGTGGTCTGGGAAAACGTTCCCGGTGTGCTGTCGTCCCATGGGGGCAACGACTTCGCGCTCGTCCTCTGGGGGTTCACCGGCTTCCTACCTGCGGTCCCTCCAGGCGGGTGGCGGTCTGCCGAAATTTGTCAGGGTCCCCAACGCACCGTCGCCTGGCGCGTGCTGGACTCTCAGTACTTCGGCGTTCCCCAGCGACGCCGTCGTGTGTTCGTTGTCGGATATCCTGGTCACGACCCCCGTGCCGTCGCAGTACTTTTTGAGCCCGACTGCGTGTCGAGGAATTCTCCGCCGCGCCGCCAAGCGAGGGCGCTCGCTCCCACCCTTGTTGCGAGCGGCGCTGGAACAAACCGCCCAGCGGGAATAGGCAGCGAAGCCGAGTTCCTCATCCCGGTCACGCAAGCGCTGACCGCGAGGCTGGGCACGGCGGGCGCCGACGACAATCAGGCGCAAGGTGGTTTCCTGATACCTGCGGCGGCACGCGCCGTCAGCGTCAGCCGCGGCAGTTATCCCACGACGCATGAGGATCTGGCCCCGGCGATCACCGGCCGCCGCGGCGATCCGGGATCGGTGGCATACACCCTCCTCGGACACGGGAGGCGGAATGACGGCGAATCTGAGACCTTCATTCCAGTGGCCTTCGACCTCACCCAAATCACCAGCGCAGCCAACCGGAGCCGCGTGGCACCGGAACTTCCCGCACCCACGCTCCACACGGGCGGGGGCGCGTATGTCATCGTCGCCGCTTCCGATGATGACGCCTCCGAGGACGTCGCTGGCGTGCCGGCGGTGGCCCACACGCTGTCCGCCGAGGGCGCCGACGCCTCCGAGGACGGCACGGGGCGTGGCATCCCGCTGGCGGCCATGGCCCTGACGTCGAGTGGCCAGCAGGTGGACAGTAGCGACACCAACCACGGTCCGCCGAACCTCATCGAGGAGTACTTGGCCGTGCGCAAACTCCTCCCCATCGAATGCGAGCGGCTCCAGGGCTTTCCAGACCGTTGGACCTGCGGCGTTTTGGAAGGCGACGCGCCCATCAGCGACAGCGCTCGGTATCGCATGCTGGGTAACGCTGTGGCCGTTCCGGTGGCGCGCTGGATCTTTGAGCGACTGGCCCGCGCTGGCGTCGAACCGACATCCTGATCCTCTCTTCCTCTTTCTCCTCCTCTGCCTCGCCCGTCTCATCACTCTGCCGTGCACACCGAGGTGACAGCGCCATGATATACCGCGTCCTGCCGGGCGAGGCCCAGACCCAGTTGACCCACCTGGACATGGCCAGCATTGACTGCGTGATCACCTCGCCCCCCTACTTCCAGCTACGCGACTACCAAACCGGACAGTGGGAGGGCGGCGATCCCGAATGCTCCCATGCGGTGCGCCTGACCCCCTCGGCTGCCTCCAGCACGCTTCAAGGCTTTAAGGCCGGCGTTGGCCACGCGCATGAGGGATTCGCAGACGCGTGCCCCCGGTGCGGCGCCGTGCGGGTGGATGAGCAACTGGGGATGGAGCCGACGCTGGAGGCGTACGTAGCGCGGCTGGTGTCCGTGTTTCGCGACCTGCGCCGCGTGCTCAAGCCGACCGGGACGGCGTGGCTGAACCTTGGGGATAGCTTTGCGCCCGACAAGCAACTGCGCGGCGTGCCGTGGCGGGTCGCTTTCGCGCTTCAGGACGATGGCTGGATCTTGCGCAGTGACATTGTGTGGGCCAAAACCCAGCCCCTGCCCGAAAGTGTGCGGGACCGTCCCACGCGGTCCCATGAGTACATTTTTCTGCTGGCCGCCCAGCCGCACTACTATTACGACGCGGTGGCTGTTAAGGAACCGGCTGTCACCCCCACGTACGACCGGCGCTACGGCCCGGGCGCGCCTCCGCGCCACCGCGAGCAGGAGGCCTGGAACCAGCATGGGCCGTACAAGCCGCACCGGGGCTTTTCGTCGATGGACAGCTCCCAGGGTCGCAACCGGCGGGACGTGTGGACGCTGGCCACGGCGCGGTTTCTGGGCGCTCATTTTGCCACCTTCCCGGAAGCGCTGGTGGAGCCCATGGTGCTGGCGGGCTGTCCTCCCGGCGGCGTCGTCCTCGATCTCTTTGCTGGCAGCGGCACGACGCTGGCCGTGGCCGTGCGCCTTGGCCGCCGGGCCATCGGCATCGAGTTAAATCCCGACTATCTCCCACTCATTGAGGCGCGCATGGCCGATGTGCGCGTGCGGCAGATCTCGTTGTTCGCAGACGCGGCTGCCCCATCTCCATCCCCAGAGGAGGAGGCGCTGCCGTGAGTCTGTCACTGTCGCTGGTGCCGCTGACCTACGCGGAAGCGGCGGCGTTCGTGCTGGAACACCATCGTCACCACCGCCCGCCGGTGGGCCACAAGTTTTCTATCGGCGCGGCCAACGACGCAGGCCAGATTGTCGGCGTGGCCATGGTGGGCCGGCCCGTGGCCCGTGCGCTGGATGATGGGCTGACCCTTGAAATCAACCGCGTCGCCACGGACGGAACGCGGAATGCGAACTCGCTGCTGTACGGCGCCGCCCGCCGGGCCGCCTGGGCTCTCGGGTACCGGCGCCTCGTTACGTACACGTTGCCGGAAGAGGGGGGCGCCTCGCTGCGGGCAGCGGGCTATCGACTCATTGGAGAAGCGGGCGGCGGGTCCTGGGACACCCCCGGAGCCGGACGCCCCCGAGTGGATCTCCACCCGACGCAGGTGAAGTGGCGCTGGGAGGCGTGAACCGATCACACCGCGAAGGAGGATGCGATTCTGATGACGACCAAGCCCAAGCCATCCGAGTGGGATCACCTGGCTCGTGTGCTGGAGGCGGACGGGATAGGTGCCGATGCCCACCGCCCAAGGGCGGCGGGCCATTCATCACGCTATCACGATCAGCGCCGGGGCCGCTCCCCGGGCGCTCAGGCCCGCAGGAGGCGCAAGATGACTGACGGACCGGGCATCGGGTGCGCTTGCTACGTCGGCGTGGATAATTGGGCGGGGCGCACATGGTATGACGCCGTCATCGTGGCGGAACGCCCTAAGCGCGTCAAAGTGCGCTGGATCGAACTCGCCCATATTGGCAGTTGGGGACAATGGATTCTGCCGGGTGATGAAACGTGGGTGCCCCGGGCGACTGTGCAGGTCGTTGGGGCGAAGGCGGGTGGCCCGGGCCGAGTCCGACCCCGCCAGCCTCGCCGAAGCTCTCGCCCGCGCCCTGCTGGCCTGGGCGGAGGCGCAGGAGGGGACCCGCGATGGTGAGTGAGGGTCCCCGCGGCGCGAAGTGCACCTGTAGCCGCATCCAGGTGGGCAACCGCCCAGCGATGGATGACGGCCCCCGCCACTGGCACCCCGCGTGCCCGATGCATGGGGAGCAGTCGGCGTGGTATCG
>JAJYPH010000081.1 GCA_021795575.1 Bacillota bacterium | reverse complement strand
AATTTGTTCGTAGGACAGGTCCGCCGCCAGCAGCGCGAGGCCCGCGGCCCACCACCAGCCGCGCCCGCGCCCTTCGGCCGCCCACGCCAGCGCCCATCCCGCCGCCACGGCCGCCGCCAAGCTCAAGACGATGCCCGAGGCCGCCGCAATCCAGTACTGGCCCTCCACCGCCCCGGGCCACAGCAGGATCATGGCGGTGCCCAGCCAGAACGGGCGCCCGGTGGTACGGGCAATCAGCCGCCGGCCCGCGAGCGCGGCCGCGAGCATGAGCGCCATGACGATGGCCCAGGGAATCGTCGCATGGGGCCAGAAGCGGGACCATACTTCCACGTCGACCAAAAACGACAGCGGACGGTAGCCATACAGGCCGTGGGCCACGTAGAATCCCCACCGCCCGGTCGGCCACCGCGCCGCCCACCCGAGATATACCCAGTCGTCGCGATACGGAAAGTAGTGAAATCCGCCGGCGAGCGCGCTGGCGATCCAGACGAGAACGAGTCCGAGTTCACCCCGTTGGGCATTGTTCAATGAATGTCCCTCCTGGCGCGCGACGACGCGTCTGGCCGGGATATTCGCAGACGAGGCGGTGGTTCCTGCAAATTTTTCGGGAATGATGCAACACCTCGGCCGGCCGGCCCGCGGATCATGCCGGGTAAGCGGGGGCCCCTGGTCGACGCCGTGCCGTGGCATCCGACAACCTGGCCCATGCGGGCTGACGCGAGCTGTCAGCACGCCGAAGCTCGGTGCCTCGCCTGCGTCTAGTTGCCGGAGGCGATGGCCCCGACGGAGTACCTACCCGTCCATCGACACCACCGGCATGCGCTGATCCGGGGCTGGCCAGCCGCACGGCGTTCGTGGCGACGCGCCGGCTGTCGACGAGTCAAGGGGGCGACCGCAGTTTGGTCGTCGACCACGGCCAGCTGGCGGAGTCGGGCAGCCACGACGAGTGGCTGGCCTGGCGCGGCACTACTTCCGGTTCCTGAACGCGCAGTTCCAGCTGGAGGCCAACGGGGGCTGGTTCGGCCACCCCCAGGAGGTGGCCGCCGGCCAGGACGCCTGAGCCCCCATCGACCACAAGGCCCTCCCTGAGAAGAGAGGGCCTTGTCCGTAGGTGGCGTCAGAACGGGGTGGCCGGCGCCAGCGCCGTTTGTCGTTCCCCCAGGGCGTCCAGGACGGCCGAGAGCGCCGTTGCGAGCCGGGGCCGCCGCGCGGCTTCGTCGGCGAGCGGTCCCGGATGGGCCAGCGCCAGCAGCAGGTCGACGTGGCCCGCCAGCCGCGCATCGCACGCCACCAGCAGATCCAACAGGTTGTCGTTGCCGCGAAGCCGGTGGAACACCCGATCCTGCGAGGGCATCTCCTGCGCCCGCACGCGCGACGCCTCCGCCGAACACTGGTCGGCCAGATGCTTTAGGTCCTGCACCCGCGCCATGGCGTCGCGGTCCGGCCACGGGTGCTCCCGCGTAGGCGTCGGAAGACTGCGGTGCGCTTCGGTATACCACGCACGCCACTGGCTGGCCACGGCCTCCAGCGCGTCGGCGGCGTGGTTGCGAATCACGTTGTCCCACTGGCGAAGGCTGTCAGCCGTCGCGTAGGGGTTGGTGTCCCGCGCTTCGGAGAGCCACTTGTCCAGAGCCACCGGCCAGGCGTCGTGCCGCTCCATCTTCGTTGGTCCTCCGTTAGCCGCGCGACCCGGTGAGGTCGGTGGGATTCACGAGCGGTGTGCCGCCCGAGATGGTGAATCCGGTGTTGGTGACGATGTTGGGGGCCGTCAAGAGCCCCTTGTCGGCCATGAGCATGGCGATGTGGTATCGGACCGCCTGCTCCTCGTTCAGGCCAAACGCGCGGAGCGAAATCAACTGCTTCATGAGGGGGTCGGACGGGGCCACCAGCACCTTCACGTTGTTGAGGGTGATGCCGTAGGTGCTGAGAAACTCCTGCAGATGGCCGGTCACCAGGTCCGAGATGTCGTGAATGTGCTCGTTGATCTCCTCCAGCGGCGTCACCTGGCACACCTGGTTGATGGCCTGCTCCAACACCGGCGCCGCGTAGGTGTTCACCTCGGGCGTCTTGATGAAGTGGCCCTCGTACGGCATGTGCTGCACCAGCTTTAGGGCATCGTCCTTGGAGTCGACATGAATGTAGTAGTCCACCTGGTAGTGCAGCTGGGCCATCTCGCGCGACAGCGCCTGGCCCTCGGTGCGAATCACCAGCTTGGCCCGGCTGACGTAGATGGCTTCGTACTGCCAGGGGGACTGCCCACCATAAAAGGACTGCTGGATGGCCCCCACGATCACCTTCTGCGGGGTGTCCACCGGATACTGGCCGGTTTCGTAAACGTTCAAGATCGCCCCACGGGACTTCAGCACGCAGAAGTGATTCGACTCCACGGTCACCAGCGACCCATTTAAGATGTCGTTGCCGGGATGATGATAAAGCAGCACATCGGGGCCCATGATTTCGCGGCCGTCGTTGCCCAGCGTCGAAATCACGTTGCGAATTGCCATCGTCCATCCTCCTCCAATCGCTTGCCGACGATTCCAGAACCAGGCCGCCTTCCCTATTTGGGGAAAGCACCAGGATCAGGATAGCGCATGCCAGGACGTTTTGCCGGGTGAACGGCCGCATTTGTCCCGAGCGCCCTCGGCCCGGTCCCATCCCGTGCGGCTAGTCCGACGCCTCCTCCGCGCTGGAGGGCATCGTGGCCCTAATCAGGGCCGCGATGGCCCGCTCCGATTCGTGGACACTGTCCGCCAACACCCGCACCACCCGCGCCCGTTGTTCGGCCGGGCGGTTTTGGTTAAGCTTCTGCTTGCCCTCGAGGTGCTCCACCTCCACGGCAATGCCAACGATGGCCTGCCGCTGGGCCACGATGTCGGGGTGGTCCAACTGCTGCAAGAGTGGCGCGTCGGGCTCGTGAAACGCGACCAGGCTCTCAACCTGCTGGGTCAGCTCGTCGTCGGTCAGAAGGCGTGCGCGACCGGTGGCGTGGACGGCGGTATAGTCCCACGTGGGCACTTCCAACCCCGCCTCATACCAGCGAGGGGAGATATAACAATGCGGCCCCGTAAACACCACCAGCACCGAGGCACCGCTCAGGTGCCGCCAGTGCGGATTGGCCCGGGCCACATGGCCCAACAGCTGCGGCGTGTCCGCATCGGGCGCCCAGACCCACGGAAGATGGGTGGCCAGCCACTCGCCCTCGGCCGTCTGAGACACCAGGAGTCCAAAGTTGTTGTGCGTCACAAAGGCGCGCACCGCGTCGGCGTCCTTCATGCGAAACGAAGATGGATTGTACACGTCCTTGCCTCCCCCACCACGGTATCATGCCTTCGGGTACCGAGAGCGGACCTTTAGCGATCGTGGGCCCCAGGGTGCAGGAGAACCGCATCCAATGCCGAAGCCTTTGGTGGAACGTTTCACGCCGTGTCCCAATGCCGTATCGAAAGTGAGATGCCGCCATGCCGACCTTCAACCTGCTGCAGGAAGCCACTCACCTGTTCCCCCACCTGGTGGAGGTGCGGCGCGCCATTCACCGCCATCCGGAGTTGGGGCTCGACACCGAGGACACGGCCCGGCTGGTGGAGCGCGAGCTAAGTGACCTAGGCATCCCCCATCGCCGCCTGGCCGGTACGGGGGTGGCCGCCTATCTGGGACAGGACCGCCCGGGCCTCGCGCTGGTGCTGCGAGGAGACATGGATGCCCTTCCCCTGCAGGAGGACACGGATCTTCCCTTCCAGAGCGAAATCGCCGGCCGCATGCACGCGTGCGGGCACGACGTCCATACGACGTGCGTCTTGGGCGCCGCGGCGCTGCTGAAAGCGCATGAAGCGGAACTGCCCCAACCGGTGGTCCTCATGTTCCAGCCGGCCGAGGAAGGGCCTGGGGGCGCGCTCCCGATGCTCAAGGACGGCATCCTGTCCGCCCCGGCCGTGGGCGCGGCCGTCATGGTGCACTGCGACGTCGAGCTCGCGGCCGGCACGGTAGGCTTCAAGAGCGGCCCGGCCATGGCCAGCGTGGACGACTTCACGATCACGGTGCGTGGCCAGGGGGGCCACGCGGCCCACCCGGAGCGGGGTGTGGACGCCCTCGTGGTGGCTAGCCAGATTGTGTTGCTGGCGCAAACCCTGGTGAGCCGTATGACCAATCCCACGGAGCCGGCGGTCCTCACGTTTGGCACGATTCATGGCGGCCACCGGCAAAACATCCTGGCCGACCGGGTGGAGCTCACCGGCACCATCCGCACCTTTACGGCCAAGCGCCGCGACGGGATGGAGCAGGAGCTCCGCCGACTCGCCACGCATGTCGCCGAAGGGGCCGGCGCCCACGTCGACGTGGCCGTCGAACACGGCTACCCCTCCGTGATTTGTGACGACCAGATGACCGCTCTGGCGCTGGCAGCTGCGGGGTCCGTGCTGGGAGCGGACCGCGCGGTGGTTCTGCCCGACCCGTCCACGGGCGCCGAGGACTTCGCGTACGTGGCCGCGCTGGTCCCGGCTGCTCACTGTCATTTGGGGGTGCGGGCCCCCGACGCGGCCGACGTCGGCCCCGGCCGGGGACTGCACTCGGCCCACTTTGTGGCCGACGAAGGGGCCCTACCCACCGGCGCGGCCGTGCTGGCGGGCGTGGCCTTAAGAGGGACGGCGGCGGTGGCCAGGCGAGCTGGCCTCCTCCCCGCCGACTGGTAGCATCGCCGGGGTGGCCACCCGGGAGTGCGGGCCTGCTCCGGTCCGTCAGCCCGCCTCTCTGGCCAGGCCCGCCGGCAGCGGGGTGTTCATCACGCGGGCCATCTGCTCCATCGTGAAGTTGGCGCCAGTCACCACTACGACGACGGGCCCTTCCCCGGCCACCTGGCCCGACAGCACCGCGGCGACGCCCGCCGCCGCGGACGGTTCCGTCGGCACCCCGTCGCACTCCAGGAGCGCCCGCATGGCGGGATACAACGCATCATCACTGAGCCGCACGAACTCGGCGGCGGCTCCCGCGATGGCCAGCGTCCGGTCGGAGACGGTGCCGGGGGCCAGACCATCCGCGATCGTGTTCACCTTCTCCATGGTGACCACCCGCCCGGCGGCGAGGGACTGCAGCATGGCATCGGCGCCGGCCATCTGCACGCCCACCAGTTTCGCACTCGGCGCGGCGGACAAAAGCGCCAGCGCAATACCTGAAGCCAGCCCCCCGCCGCCCACAGGCACCACCACCTGCGCCACCTCGGGTAGAGCCTGGGCAATTTCCTGACCCACCGTGGACTGGCCCGCCATGACCGCCGGGTCGTCAAACGGATGGACCCACACCCCGCCCGTGCGCTCGCCGAACGGCAAAGCGCGGTCGGCCAGTTCACGAAACGTGTGTCCGCCCAAGACCACGTCCGCCCCCAGCGCCTTCATGGCCGCCACCTTGGTGGGATTGGCGTGCTCGGGGACGAACACCGTGACCGTACGGTGCATCCGCCGACCGGCAAACGCGACCGCGAGCCCATGATTGCCGGCCGACGCGGTGACCAACCCCCCGGTGTGGCCCCGTGACTCCAGCTCCGCCGCCTTCACCAAGGCGCCGCGCACCTTAAAGGCGCGGATGGGCGTCACCGTCTCCAACTTCAGCCACACCGGACGGCCCAGCCACCGACTGAGGGCGCGGCTTTCCACCAGCGGCGTCGGCGGAAACACCCGCCGCACCGCCGCATACGCCGCAGCCAGACCGTCCGGCTGCAGACGCGGGTCCAACGTGGCGGTGTCCACCGCCTGGAGCCGTGTCGGCATGATCCCCCTCCTCTCGGACAAGTGTAGTTCGAGACCGTGCGCTCAAGTCCTGCCCAGCCGGCGTCGCCCGGGCCAGTAAGGCCCTCCGACCGTAGATCGCCACGGCCCCAGGCTCCCCGCCGAGGCTTCGCGGGGCACTCTTAGTCCACACCGGCATCAAGCCCTCTCCAGTGAGGACACCGACATACCTCGATCGGTATTCCCTTTCGTGCCCAATATATGAGATGAGAAATATCGTCGATGATGGCTATACAACGGTGAAACTAATACAAGTTTATCGGTGGTGATTACAGACGCCTTCGCGCGGCTCTGAGAAAATCATTCGTGACTATCGAATCGCATTATATATCAATATTGCGCGGAGCCCGTGTCAACATCCTGGAAATTCGCGAATAACCGTTCCGTCAAAAGAGGGCCACACGGCTGGTGCACCGGAAACTCCAATCCTGTTCCGGCACCTGTGCCCGCACGCCGCGTGCCACCATGTGGTCTATAGAGTCTTATATACGGTCTCCCGCGACGCTGCAACCCTATGCACCTCTTCTCTCGGCGTCTCGGAGCGGCTCCGGCGGGCGAGCGCCCCTGGCACGGGCCACGCAAAATATGTTCTGTTTGTCTGCGGAGACTTTATGCCTCATCTTCTCTCGCGCCACGCCCCGGGGTCGGCTCATGCCTCAGATCGGACCGCGTCGCGGCCGGGCCCCTGGTACGCGCCAGCGCTCACCACCAACAGGATCCAGACGGGCCCCGTGTTGGGATCGGTGGCAATCCCGCCAACGAGCCCACCCAGATTTTCTCCCCACCACCACAACAGGCATAGGAACCCCACCACCAGCCACAGCGTCCAGGGTCGCCGGTGTGCCACGAGGATGCCGGCCACGCTGGCCATCACCGCCACCAGGAGTCCGTTGACCAGGGCCGGATGAAGCGCAGCCTCCCTGACCAGCCACTGGATGGGCAGCGTGCGCCACGAGACCGGCGTCACCACCAAGTTGGCGCGCATCGCCGTCGCTAGCGCTGAGCCCCTCCACCACGCGGGTGCCGCCTGCACCAGGGCCCCGATGCCCCAGGCGACGCCCAACACCTGGGCGAAGCGCCCCCGGAACCATTCCGGCCTCAGCAGGACCACGGCAGCAAACGCGTACAGCAGCGCCGATCCCGGCGCGCCGGTCCAAAAGGACATGCCCGCCCAGAGATTGCCCATCCATTCCGCCATCACCCACACCACCAGCGCCCAACCGAGCGACAGCGAGAGCGCGGCCCGGCCCGCCGGACGGTGGCGACCCAGCGCCAGCAGCAGGGCGATGACCCCCTGCATCACGAACTCGATGGTCACCAGGAGCGACGCCAGACGCGCGTGGTACAGCCAGTAGTACACGCTGTTGCTGATGAAGCCAATGTACCAGCCGGGCTGACCAAATCCGCCCATGAGCACGATGTCGATTTGGTCCACCGCCATGTGGGGCGTCAGCGCCAAGAACGCGTCGACAGCCCACAGGCCCGCCAAGCCATACCACAGGACAGCGGGTCCGTCCGGTACCCCGCCCGCTGGCATGCGCTGGCTGTCCACACGGCCACTCTAAGCCGCCGGCCGCTGGTACGCCACCGGCCATTAGGGCATGACTACGACAGACAGGCCCCAAACGCCCTACGGGGTGCGAACTTTATGACTGACAACACTGGAAGGAGGCGGACCTCATGGCCGAGCAATCACAGGAACGCCCGTCGACGGCTGACCGACGACCCGTGGCGGTGTACCCCGACGGATCTCCCACGCCAGATACCCCACAGGCAGACGTGCTGGCGGTCAGGGTGGTGCGCATTCTCGCCGGGATTTTGATGGTGCTGCTGGGGTTCCGGTTCGTGCTGGCGCTTTTGGGCGCCAACCCGTACAACGGGTTCGTGCACACCATCTATGCGGCCACGTGGCCGTTTGCGGCGCCGTTTTACGGCATGTTTGGCTATCCCTCGACGTATCCGCCACGGTTCGAGCTGTACGCGCTGTTTGCCATGGCGGTGTACGCGCTGGTGGCGTGGGGCCTCATGGCGGTGTTGCGCATCCGGCGCCCGGCTCAGCTGTAGCCGAAGAGCGGCCTCTTCCACGGAGAGGCCGCTCTGCTGTCCGTTCCGTCCGATGCGGCCCTAAGACCCGAGGAGCGCCCGCAACTGCTCCAGCATCCGCGTCCAGCCGTACTGGGCGCCCCCTCGGGCCTGGTTGGCGGTCGACTCAAAGCCGCGCTGCTCGAGTCTCAGTTGGGTGACACCCGGTGAGGTTTCTTGGAGTGACCACGCCACCGTCGTATGGACGACCATGCCTTCGGGCCCCCCCCACCCACGTGTAGGACAGGCGATGCGGCGGCTCGACCTCCAGCACCTCGCACGCGATGATTCCATCCCATCCCGGGCCCGCCGGGCTGCGCAGTCGAAACGTGTGTCCCACCGCGGGGTCGAAGTTGGTCACCTGAAACAGCGTCCACTGGTTGAGCGTGGCCTCCTCCGTCAGCGCGCGCCACACACGACTCATGGGAGTTTTGAGCTCCACCTCCAACGAAACGCTCTCGCTCATGCATCCTCCCCCTCCAGCACATCCGTCCACCGGTTCAGACGATCGGTCCAGAATCGCCCATAACACGACACCCAGTTGAGTTTCCCACAGCGGGGCGGCGTTCAGCTGATAGCAGGTTTCCCGCCTTCGCTGGCGATCCGCAACCACCCCGTGTCTTTGAGGACCGCCTGACCCCCTACCTGAAATAACCACCGGGGAGTTTACACAAGACCCTTGACAGTCCCTGTAGGGGCACCGCAACGGCCAGAGCGGGTGCCACAAGCGGGCGGTTCACCACGGCGGGTCCGCGTCAGTCCCCGACCATTGGAGTCGTGTTGGTCGGGGAGACCAGTGCGACGCCGGTAGATTCGGATCCCGTGCCGGAGGCGGCGCGGGCCGCACGGTCCGCGAAGTTAGGTACCGTCTTAAGGAGCGACTTCAACAGGGCGTCTACGGAATTCATGGGATGGCAGCGCTGGGAAGCCGATCGGCCGATAGACATGGGAAGCGGGGCGCACGCGACATCAAGCTGGTCACAAAGAAACTGGTCCGGGTGAAGTACTTCGATCACGCCGTCGGCCATCGGAAGCTGAAAGTCCTTTATGTTCGCGGTGACCAGCACGTCGGATCGACTGGCGATGGCGGCGGCCAAGACATGCCGGTCCTTCTCCTGGTTCGGCATGCTGGGCACCAGGTAAGCATAGGTACTCCGCAGCGTCATGGCATCCGGAAAAGCCCGCTCCATTGTCTGTCGCAATCGGGCGGCATTAGGCGGACTCACCTGCGCCCTTTTGATGAGGTTCCTTTCCCTTTCGTCCAGAACATCGGGACTCCATCTCACTTCAAAAATCCCGGCCTCCGCAACGGTTAAAATGACATCCCGTACGTTCTCAGGAAAAAACACTCAGGAGTCCAAGAAGGCAACAAAGGCCAGAACTATACCTGAACCTCGTCGACGGAATACAACCCCATCTCTTCCGAAAGCCGCACCATCTGCTTGAACTCGGCTCTGCGGATGTCATTCCGAACCTGACGGTACGTCAACACGTCGTTCAGACGCACGCGGCGATGAGCGCCCACCTGATGGTAGGGAATGGCCCCGTCTTCCAACAAGGTGATCAGAAAGGGGTGGGACACGCCCAACAGGTCTGCGGCCTGCTGGGTTGTCAGTTCTTCACCGAGAGGCAGGATAGTGACCGAGCGGCCCTGACCCAGTGCCTTCGCGGCGTCCGTGATAACGCGAGACAGCGACGAGGGAACCTCTATCGGCTCATGGGTCGTGTGGTCTTCCACAACATACTGGCGGTGGCCCGAACGTTCGAACACTTCCGCCAGGCGTCGGACCTCGTGCTTCTGAGGCACAATCGAAGCCTTGGTCGCCGTCTTCATCGTTTGCCCTCCTTCCCGAAGCGTGTCTCAGCCCACGTGCAGTATACGCAACATCCAAGACCACCGCAGTGAACGGAGCCAGCGGTCCGCTCCAAGAGAAGCGCAGGAGGTCGAGGGACTGAGAGGAAACAAAGCGGGGCGGGCACCCAAAAAGCGCTTGTCTAGGAGCCTTTTCGGAAATTTGGAGGGACTGTCAAGGGTATTGTGTAAACTCCCCGGTGGTTATTTCAGGTAGTGGGTCAGGCGGTCCTCAAAGTAGATAACTAACTGCCCCAGGATATCGCCCCAGTGCGGCAGACGCTTCGTCCACTTCCGCTAGCTTCTTGGCCCGCCAAGTACAGCTTTTTCGTCAGGGCCGCATCCGTCGTTGAGGCTCTTGCTCTTGGTCACCTTGCGCAACTGGCGGTGGAACCCTTCGATGAGGTTGGTGGTGTAGATCGTGCGCCGCAACCCCGCGGGATACCCATAAAAGGTCGCCAGTTCGTGCCAGTGGGTTTCCCAGGACCGCACCACCGTGGGATACCGGGCCCGCCACGCGGCCGCCCCGGCGTCTTCCTTTCTTATGCGCAACTGCGCATAAGAAAGGTTATGCCAAGTGGCGTGTTATGCAAAGTGAGACCGGCCGAACCGCGTCACGCCGGGATGCGGCTCCCGGCTCACTTTCCATAACGCGATCCCAGTTGACGTCCCGCGTTGTGTCAGATATTCCGCATCCGGGCGCGTCCCCGGCGGCTGTCGCCGGTTTCCCACGCCGATTAGGCCGGGATTGGGCAGCCCGCCGCGGACATGACGCCGGATGACAGGTGCGGGGCGCCCAATGTTATGGAAAGCCCAGCGGCCCCCTTGGCGATACGGGGCGCGCCTTGGGGACCCCCACTTTGCATAACGCGCGGCTTGTCATAACCGTCGCCGCCTGGTAGATGGGGCGCAGCGCTGCGGTGAGAGCCGCATAGTCCTTGCAGGCGGCATGCTGGAGCGAGTTCCGGATCTGGTAGACGCTGCACTTCTGCACGTCCGCCTGGGGGTACACGGTCGCAATCGCCTTGCTGAAGCCGGTGAGGTGGTCCCCCGCCACGACCAGGACATCCTGGACCCCCCGGCTTTTGTCGCTCAGCACCGTGAGCCAGCATTGCGCCGATTCGTGGGCCCCAATCCACATCCCCAGGACGTCCTTATAGCCGTCGAGGTCAATGCCCACCCCCAGGTAGGCGGCTTTGGCGACCACTCGGCCGTCCTCGCGGACCTTATAGTGGATGGCGTCCAGGAACACCACGGGGTAGCCGGCGGCCAGCGGCCGCTGCTGGCACTCGGTGATGCGGGGCAACCGCTGGTCCGTGATGTTGGACACCAGGGCCGGCGAGATCTCCACGCCGTAGAGGTCGGCCAGCTGGGCCTGAATGTCCCGGGTCGGTCCCCCGCGCATACCGGGCGATGACTGGGTCCTCCATGCCCACCATCGTGGTCTGGTGGGGCGGCACCACGACGGGCGTGAAGCGCCCGTCGCGGTCCCGGGGAATCTCGAGCGGCACCTCCCCGTATTCCGCGGGGACCTGCTTGGGGTACCGGCCGTTGCGCCGGTTCGGGGTCGCTTGGGGCCGGCCTGGTGCTTCGGATAGCCCAACGGTCTCCAGCTCGCTGTCCCACATCGCCTGCAGCGTCTCCGCAAAGAGCCCTTTCAAGGCTCGCTGGACGTCTTCGGGGGACCGGACGTCGTGGGTCGCGATGAAGTCGCGCATTTGCTCGTGCGTCAACATGCTCATGGGAAGCTTCCTCACGGCAAACTCCAAGATATGGGACCTGGGAGTTTACACAACCCATGCTACACTCCCTCTCACACGCTGACACCACGCTGGGTGCCGAAGTCTTCCGCCAGTGTGGACAGTCACCGCGCGTCTGACGCGGCTTGGTCGGCCTGAGCTGGCGCGGGTGGCCGCGTTGCCCCGCCCACCGCGCCCCGCAAGGGGGACGTATGCCTAATCCGCGAAATGGAGCCCCCCAACGGGGGGGAATGCGCTCCGTCGGCGGGCCAAAACGGCCGCCCGGAGGTAATGGCTGCCATTGGCCCCCGCCCCGGGCACGCCAGGAGCATCGCCGCACCTAAAAATCTCACCATCCCTAGGGCGCGCTCGCCGTCAGAGAGCCGGGGCGTTCGCCTGCGGCCGCACCGACACACGAACGCGGACAGACACCTCTTCACTGCCCCGCCCTACCACCACCGGCACAATCGTCCCAATAGCCGTGTGCTCCAGCACGGCCACCATGGTTCTGAGGTCTTTCACCGGGCGGCCGGCCAGGCGCAGCACCAGGTCGCCGGGACGGATGCCGGCCCGCGCCGCCGGACTGCCGGGATACACGTGGACCACCAGGAGGCCCCCGCCCTGGTTGACGCGGTTGGCCACCTGGATGCCCACCCAGGGACGGCGAACGTACCCGTAGCGCAGAATCTCCTGCAGGACGTAGCGCACGGTATCAGAAGGAATCGAAAAGCCAATACCGTACCTGGTGATCCGCTCTGAGCCAGCGTTTCACCGGACGCCTCGGAGCGGGTCACGCGGTTGGCGACAACGCCACGCCCGTTTCGCTGCCGTCCTCCGGCTTCTGTCCGGCCTCGCATCTTGAGCAGCCCCGCCTCTTCGGACGCGGGGCTGCTTGCGTTTTGCGGAGGTGTTTTCTATGCCATTTGGCATTGTCCCGATCCACGGATGGCCCGCCGCCGTCCGGCTGGTCCATGACGCGCCCACCGTGCCCGGCTCCGTCTGGATCGATGCATCCGTGACGCTCTTGTCCACCCAGCCCCTGATCTTCGTGCCCCTGCCCCCCGGCGTCGACCCCCCCGGGACCGACGACCCCCAGGACCGGCGCGTGTGGATCGTCGACTCGCCGCCCACCGACCTCGGCTGCGGTCTCGCCGCGCTGCGGGTCCCCGATGACGCCCCGAGTCCCCCCGCGCATCCCCGCGTGCGGTTCTGGGTGGTGTCCCCGCTGGCGGCGCTCGACCTCGCGGAGGCGGCCGACGCGGCCGGGGTGCGGCTCCTGGCCACCGGCCCCCCGCTGATCCGCGGCCCGGTGGGCTGGACCGACCCGGCCGATGAGCCCCAGTCGCTCCCGGACTTTCTCGCCAACGACCAGGCGTGCCCCTTTGGGGCACGCCCGGCTCTCGTCGATGGAGGTGACTTCCATGTCTGAGGATCGCCCGACCGTGCGGCTCAGTGCGGCGTCCCAAGCGTTGGTGGATCCGTTGGATGCCGCGTTGGATGCCGAAGTGGCCCGCGGCGCGTGGCGGGACCTGCTGGCCCAGGCCGAACACCCCGGGGCCTTGCCGTATCAGGCGCGCTTTCGGCCCGTGGTGGTGGCCCAACTGAACCCGGCGCTGCGCCACCACCCCGACTGGCCCGCCGAATGGTACGTGCATGTGCCCAGTACCCGCGTCACCTGTTATCGGTCCACGGCGGCGCGCCTCGGGCAGGGCCGCGCCGAGATTCGGGCGTTCCCGACCGTGGACGCGGCGGAAGCGTTTGCCCAAGACACCTGGCGCACCACGTGGGGCACGCGCCTCAAGAGTTTCCCGGCCGAGTCGGTCATTTCCCCGACGGTCGTCGAGGAATTCACCGCCCGCTGGGGGCGGGACGTCGACCGGCAGCACTGGGACGCCTACCAGGCCACCCATCCGGCGTTCAACGGCCGACTCCTGCTCCGCTGGCGCGATGTGCCCGCCGTGGAACTCGGCCGCGCGCCGGGAATTTCGTTCATCGACAGTGACACCCTGATCCGGAGCACGCAACTCCTCACCGAGGAGAGCGACGCGATGTGGCGGGCCCGGGGGGGTTCCATTGCCGCCCTCGCCGCACAGGATCCCAAGGCCCCGCCCCCGCAACGCGCCGACGCCGCCGCGACCCCGGACAACCCGGCGGCGAAGAAGCCCCCCGCGCCCCAGCCCCGCCCCTGGGATCACCCGGCGGGGCGCCACTTCCAGGACGTGACCCGTCACCTCGTGGCGGGATTGGAGGCGGTCCCCCTCACGGATGGCGGATACGTCAAGCGGGCCGTCGCCGCGGCCGTGCGGGCGGTGTACGACCCGCAGGCCGACGATCCGCAGATTGTGCACCCCGCCGCCTTCCGGCGCGAGATCGGCCGCGTGTTGCGCGCGGTGCACGAATTCGTCCCCCAGGGACAGGTGGATCTGTTGGCCCACCAGTGGGCCGAGGCGGGCGAAGCCCTGACTGCGGAGGATGTCAAGCTCTTCGTCCATGGCACCACCCCCGTGGCGATTCGCGACCGCCTGGACCACGACGAGGGCGCGAGCCTCTTGGAGCAGGCCGGGTATGCCCACCGCATGCCCAACGGATCGTTCGTCCTCTGGCAGGCGACCCCGGAGTC
Organism: Bacillota bacterium; assembly: GCA_021795575.1. Taxonomy (GTDB): domain Bacteria; phylum Bacillota; class Sulfobacillia; order Sulfobacillales; family JAIMBI01; genus JAJZWV01. Next base: position 489 of record JAJYPH010000081.1, on the reverse strand, counting down.
CGAACGCTCCGCCAGCGTGGTCCGCCCGTTGGAGCCCCGCAACACGTCGAAGGCGCTGTTTTCCTCGTGGACGGCCGCGCAGGAGGCGGCGTCGGCGCTGGGCTGGCCCCTGTTGGTGCGGCAGGACCATCCCAAGGTGCCCATTGTGTGGGCCAAGACGGTGGCGAAGTACACCGCCGACGAAGCGGCCCGACGGGTGACGAAAACCGCGTTTACGTCGAAGGTCTATCAACCGACGCCGGATCAGCGGCCCGTCCGGACCTCTTCCCCGGCCCCCGCCCCGGTGCCCGAGGCCCCCCGGGTGCATGTCAGCCCGTTCGGGAGCCGGCATGCCGTGTGGTGGCATGAGACGCCCAAAGGCCCCGCGCTCGGGGCGGGGCCGGACACGGAGGGTTCGCCCGTCGTCGCCATGCCCCGGGGGTTTGCCGCCGCCCTGGCCGAGGCCCGCGTGGTGGACCCGGCGGTCACCCCGGCGGATCTCCCTCGCCC
>JAJYPH010000080.1 GCA_021795575.1 Bacillota bacterium | reverse complement strand
ACGCCCTGGATGATAAGGCGGCCCTCGTGCGGGAGTGTCGGGCCAAACCCGTGTGGAGCCGGGCTTTCACCTGCTGAAGGGTCCCACGTTCAACGAGGGTGTCGTCCGGAAGCAACCCGGACGTATCACCGCGCTGGATTGCGTGATGGGGTCGCGTTCATCGATTCCGCGTCCGGGACGCGCGCACCCCGACGCATCCTGCGCCGATGACAACCCGCCCGAGCGGGCACCGGGCGGGCCCTCGACGGCGCGAGTCCCGGTGACCCGAGCCGACCGTGCCACTGCGCCGCGACCTTCCCCAGCCACCCTGATCCTGCCGTGCTGGGCTTGTCGCGGCGTTGGACCTCTGGAAGGCCCCTTCGCCCTGCTCACCGGCGGGCACCGGGCGGGCCCCGTGGGTGCTAGCCCGTCTTACACGCCTGCTGCCCGATTTGCATTAGAGATCAGGCGCTCCCGAACCATGGCCAGCGGTCCCCAGCACCCCTCCGCGGACTCGCCGCTGCCCATTCCCTACAACAGCGGCCAGCCCCTAGCCAGGGTGCCGCCCACCATGCCTCCCATAGTAGCCATCGACAGCGCCATCCCGGCATCCCCGACCGACGCGCCAGTCAGCCACCGGATGATGACCGCCAGCGACGCCCCGAAGCAAGCACCGGCCGTCGCACGCACCATGTCGGCCATGACGGCATCGCCGAGCGGTGCGGCTCGCCATCGCCCCCATAGGCCTGAGCCTCCCACAGCCCCTGCGACACCGATAAATTGGACCAGCGATGACGGTGCCAGCGCTACCACGAGCACACTGGCGAGAACCGCCGCCCGTCCCGGGTGGCAGCCCGTCTGTCCCCTCGGCTTCCTCACGTGTCGCCCCTGCACAGCTTATGTGGTGGCCCCGCGGACGATGCCGTGGGGTCCGCCGGTGCCAGGGGGATGCGCCGCCCAGGGCGTCGGGGATGGTGCCGGGCCTGGCCGCCGAATGCTGTGGATTCTATACGGGAGGCACGCTGACGGACCGACACGTCACGCCCGCGCCCGCTGCCCTGGCGGCGTTGCATTCCGTGGTAGCATGAGGCGAGTTTTCCCCGGGCGATTGGCCGTCTCCGCGGTTCGTGGACCACAAACAGGCGCAGCCTGTGGGGGAGAGTAGAGAAGGTGTGGCGTGTGGACAGTACGGACCTGGTGCCGGTCGGGCACCCCGAGAGTGCGGCGCCGCCGCACACCACGCCCCGCTGGTCTCGGTGGGCCCTGCTGCTGGTGGTGAGCGCGGCTGGCGTCGTGGGAGGGTTTTCCGGGCAGCCGAGCGGTCCGCCGCTGGCGCTCGCCACCTACGTGGGCCACTTTCAGGCGGGGCCCGCGTCCACTGCCCTGAATCACGGCTACGGGGGCTTGCAGGATCTGGCCACAGTTCCCACCCCCTCGTATCGGACCAGGGTGGCCCCCAAAGCATTGGGCATGCAGTTTTTGAACGTGTCGCCGGCGACGCTCCGGTCCGCACGCTTTGTCATGTACGCGCACCCGCCGCGCGGCGGGTGGCGGACGGTGCCGGTCACGTTTGGCGCGGACGGGTTCGTCGGCTACCGGCCGCCCAAGCCGCTTCGGCGCGGTGCCTGGCAGTTTCGGCTGGAGTCCCAGCGCCTGGGGGTGTTTCCCCCGTGGACGGTCACGGTGGCGGCGGACCAACGGCTCCCCCTGCCCACGGCCGCGGGCCGCAGCGCGCTGGCTTTTTTGAATGCCGCGCGGGCGGCTGAAGGGTCAAGCCCGGTGGCGTGGTCCCGGCGGCTCACCGTGGCCGCCCGGGCCCACGCGCTCTACGTGGGGCACCTAGGGTATCACGACCCCAGCTTTCACGTGGAGAAGCCGGGGCCCTTTTATACCGGACGCTTTCCGTGGGATCGGGATCTGGCGGCCGGGTGGCCCGACACGTCCACGGGCGAGGTGGGCATCGGGGGGCCGTCCGCGGTCCCTGGGCCGCTGTTTATCGGGGAGCTGTTGGATACGGTGTACCATCGGCTGGGACTCTTGTCGCCCAATGCGTACGCCGTGGGGTATGGGGCCGACGTGGGCCCCAAGAGTGCCGCGGAAATCATGGACATTGCGTATGGGTATCGGCCCACCCTGCCCCGGGCCGTGGCCTACCCGAAGCCGGGGACGACGGGCGTCGCCACCACCTGGACCGATCTGGAATCTCCGTCGCCCGTGCCCCACGGCCAGGGTCAGGCGTTTGGGTACCCCATCACGTTGGACTGTCCCACGGTGGCTCGCCTCGGTCAGGTAAGCGGCGATGTGACGCTGCCGTCGGGCGCCGTCGTCCCGGTCGTGCTGGACCGGCCCGGCACCGGAGGGCTCGCGCCGAATCAGCTGGCGATGGTGCCCAAAGAACCGCTGGCGCCCGACACCACCTATGTGGTGACGGTGGAGGCGGCCTTGGTCGATTACAACGATGGGCACGTGGGGTCGCTGGCCGAGCGCTGGTCCTTTCGCACCGGGGGCGGGGCGCAGTCGGTTTACGCCGTCGCCCATGGGCGTCGCCTGCAGATTGCCGTCGATGAGGCGGGCGTGGGCCCGCCCGTGGCCGAAACCGTGCAGGTGACCCTGACGCAGGGCGCCCGGCGCATCCAGCTGTCGGCCCGGGTTGCCCATGGGTTGGGGAGTGCGGTGCTGCCCCGCGGGCTCCACGGGTCCTGGACGGTGGTCGTGTCCACGCCCCACGGGAACCGCGGGGAAACCGGGTGGCAAGCCTCGTGACCAAGGCCGCCGCGCGCATCATGGCTGGTGCCTTGTCTTTGACCTACGACCGCTGGGGGGAGGGCCGGCCGGTGGTGCTGGTGCACGGCATGGGGTCGTGGCGCCGCACCTGGCCCCGCGTCGCGAACCCGGGCTACACGTTTTTTGCCCTGGATCTGCCGGGCTTTGGCGATTCGCCGCTGCCACGGCACCGCCAGTCGCTGGACGACTTTGGCCACGCGCTCGCGGCGGCGCTGGCCGCCTGGGACTTTGCGGAGCCGCCCCTGGTGGTGGGTCATTCGTTTGGCGCGATGGTGATCACCCGGGCGGCCGCGCTGGGCCTCGCGGGAGGCGTGGCGGGTCTGCTCTTGGTGTCCCCGGCCGGCTTTGTGGACCCGGTGGGCACCATGACCCCCACACCGTATTACTGCTTGAACCGGGTGCTGCTGGATGTGACGGGCTCCAACCTGTACGGGAGCCGCATGGTCCGTGCGCTGGGCGCCGATCCGGATCGCATGGACCGGCGCACGCGTCAAAACCTCCAGTACGGCTGGCGCCACGCGCGGGAGATGGCGCGGATGGGACACTTTTACCAGTACCCCACCATGGCCGCGGACCTCGCGGGCGCAGGCTGGCCGTACCAGGTGCTGGTGGGGGACCGGGATTCGCTGTTTCCGCGGGCCACGCTGGAGCCCGCGCTGGCACGGCTCGTTCCTCACGTCACGTGGATGCCGAACTTCGGCCACGTCCCGTTTCTGCAGGATGGCCCCCGCTTTCAGCCGTACTGGGACCGCGCACTGGCCGCGCTTTATCCCACCGGGTCCCCCGCGTAGGGCACGCGCGCCCGCCGCGCCATCTCGGGTTCCAGGGCGCACGGGTCGCGGGGTCCCAGATCGGTGATGCGGCGGTGGCCCATGGTCCTGAGCGCGATGGTCCTTTCCGCCCGGCAGCTTTCCAGGAAGTGGGTGAGGCTCTCGGCGGCCTGGTCCCGGTTCAGAGGGATTTTCGGGTCCGCCCGGTAAAACACCACGTCCGCGGGCGGGTGGAACGGCAGCGCGCTGGAAATTTGCCGGTGGGCCAGCACAAACATGGCGTGGGTGGCCAGCCCCACGCCATCCGCCCCAGCGCCTGCAGGCTGGTGATGTCAAACTGGTCCGACCGCGTGATGGGGGCGTTGCCCGTCGCCCCTGCGGTGCCGTCAATCACGATGACGTCGACGTCCGCGTCGAGACACACGTCCAAGTCCGCCTCGAGGCGCTGGCCGGCGCCCATCTAGAGGGCGATGGGGACCCCGTCGGTTTCGCCACGCAGGAACCGCACGACCTCTCTGAGGGGCGTGGGTCCGTACATGCCCAGAATGGGAGCCGTGGTGGCGCTGGAAGCGCGCACTGCGGCGACCCAGCGGGGCCGCGCCGCTCCGACGGTGGCCGTCCGTGAGGTTCAGGTAAAATTCGTGGGGCATGGCGCCCCTTCGTGGTCCACCACCGAGGAAGAAGGATATAATTGGAACAGAGAGTGCTTCTTGAACGGGGGGAAGGACCATGAACCGAGTTGCGCGGGCTAAACCGCGTCAGGGGTTCCATATATGGGTTCGCTTTGAAGATGGGACGGCGGGAGACCTGGACCTCAGCGATCTGGCCGGACGAGGTGTTTTTAAGGCTTGGGAAGACCGGCGGCTGTTCGAATCGGTTCGAATCAGCGAGGCTGGCGCCGTTGAGTGGCCAGGGGGTGTGGACCTTTGTCCGGATGCCGTATATCTTCGCCTGACCGGCAGGCAGCCTGAAGAGCTGTTCCCCGCTCTGCGGGCCGTGCGGTGCGGTGCCTGAACTCAGCCGCTTCTATGGGATCATCATCCGGATGTATTACGACGATCCCAACCCCCCGCATTTTCATGCCCACTATGGCGATCACCAGGTGACTATCGCCTTAGGAACGCTGGCCGTGATTGCGGGAACCCTCCCTCCTCGGGCGCTGGGGCTGGTGGCTGAATGGGCGGCACAGCATCCATCCGAACTGCGAACCGCGTGGGATCGCGCAAAAGCCTTAGAAATACCCGGATCCATCGATCCCCTCCCGTAGCCGGGGCCCATAGATGTCAACCTACTTGACCGGGTGGGAAGGAGAATGTGAACGACGCTCAGGGTCCGTCCTTGGGCGTGTTAATCTCCGTCCGGTCGCGTGGTCTGCCATTCGTTTGGCGCGATGGTCATTACCCGGGTGTTGGGGATCGCGGGGGGCGTGGCCGGGCTCCTGCTGGTGTCCCCGGCCGGCGTTGAGGACCCGGTGGAGACCATCTCTTCCACGCCGTATTATTGCGTGAACCGGGTGCTGCTGGATGTTACGGGAGATGGCCCCGATGGGCCACTTCTACCCGTAGCCCACGATGGCTGCCGAGTTGGCCAGCGCGGGCTGGCCGTACCAGGTGCTGGTAGGCGACCGGGATTCGCTGTTTCCGCGGGCCACGCTGGAGCCCGCGCTGGCACGGCTCGTTCCCCACGTGGAGTGGATGCCGAGCTTCGGGCACCTCCCGTTTCTGCCGGATGGCGCCCGCTGTCACCCGTGCTGGGACCGCGCACGGGCCGCGCGTTATCCCACCGGGTCCCCCGCGTAGGGTACGTGCGTGAGCCGAGCCATCTCGGGATCCAGGGCGCACAGGTCGCGGGGGCCCAGATCGGTAATGCGGCGATGCCCCATGGTTCTGAGTGCGATGGTCATTTCTGCCCGGCAGCTTTCGAGGAAGTTGGTGAGGCTCTCGGCCGCCTGGTCCCGCTTCAGAGGGATTTTCGGGTCCGCCCGGTAAAACACCAGGTCCGTGGGCGGGTGGAACGGCAGCGCGCTGGAAATTTGCCGGTGGGCCAGCGCAAACATGGCGATGGTGGCGAGCCCCACGCCGTCGGCCCCCAGCGCCAGCGCCTTCAAAAAGTCGCCCGGCTCGCGAAACCCGCCCGACAGCAGCAGCGTCACGTCCTGGCGCCGCCCGCGGCGTTCCAGGTGCGCCACAGCGCGCACCAGCGCCTGCAGGCTGGTGATGCCGAAGTGGTCCGACAGCGTGATGGGGGCGTTGCCCGTCGCCCCTTCGGTGCCGTCAATCACAATGACGTCGACGTCAGCGTCGAGACACACATCCAGATCCGCCTCGAGGCGCTGGCCGGCACCCATCTTGAGTGCGATGGGGACCCCGTCGGTTTCGCCCCGCAGGAACCGCACGACCTCTTTGAGTGGCGTGGGCTCGTCCGGGTTCTTTAGAAAAAGGTTGGCGTGAATCGTGGGCGGATCCGATGGACCAAGACCCATCAGGCGCTTGATGTCCGGCCCCACCTCGCCCGGGGTGGCCACCACCGCATTGCCGGGCATGGCGCCCTGGCCCACCTGCACCTCGATCATGTCGGCCTGGCGCAGGATCTTAGGGTCGCGATTCCACACCCAGCGTCCAAACTGCAGGACAAACGTGCTGCACTGCTCGCGCTCGTCGGCGAGATAGGGCCCCTGACCAGAGTTCAAGGGAATTCCGGCTCGTCCCGACGCCATGGCCAACGCCAGGCGTGCGTCTTGGGTCAGCGCCAGCCCGTACGCCATGCCCGACAGATAGAGGGGCATCGCGGTGTGCACCGGCTTTTGGGCCCGACCGCCGAACACCGCCGCGAGGTCCACCGGTTCGGTTTCGTTCAGGGGCGTGTCGGCCAGCTGGGCCGGCACCAGCGCCAGGTCGTCAAACCCGTGTGCCGGCCGGGCGGAACCCATGGGGCGAATCACCACCTGGCCCGACTGGCTCCGCAGGCTGGAGTATAAGAAGTCGGCCGGCGGCGTCGACTTCACCGATAAGTAAAGCTCGGCCAGCGTGTCGCTCATGGGCCGCGTCAGCAGCTGGCGCAGCATGCGCCGCGCCACGGTCGGCACCAGCCACCACAGGACCCCCATCGTCAGCAGCACCACCAGCACGCCGCCCAGCATCACCGTCCCCAGCGTGGCATCCACCCCTGGGTCAGTGTGTCCCGGCGGCCGTCGCTCATGTGACCTGGCTGCCCAGATGGGCTAGGCGGTCGCCCACCTGCTGCAGCACACGCGGCGGCAGGGGCAAGGGGGGAATCGTCGGACGCGGCGCCACGGGTCGTCCGACCACAAGACTCAACAGCGACGGCGCCGCTGCGTCACGCCACGTGAGGGGCGCAAAGCCCCAGATTTGCTCGATGAGCTTCAAAAAGCTCAAGCCCGCGGCCGGGGTGTCGTCGAAGCCCGGCGCTACTTCGGGGGAGAACACGTAGGCGGGCACCCGAAACCCGTTGCGAAACGGGGTGCCGTCGCGCCATCGCTCCACGACGGGCGGGGGCACGTGGTCCACGTACCCACCCCAGTCATCCCACAGCACCAGCACCAGGCTTTCGGCCCACGCCGGGCTCGCGGCCCACGCCGACAGGACCTGGCTTAAAAACGCGGTGCCCCAGATCCAGGGGGCCGGCGAGTGCTGGGAGAGGGTGAACGGAGGAATGACCCAGGACAGATGGGGCAGGCAGTCCTGCGCCGCGTCGGTCAGAAAGGCGGTCCACGGACGCTGTTCCGGCCGGTGCCGCAGCTGGGGCAGCAGCGCCAGCCCGCCATCCACCCGGCCGCTGTACGCACGCCACGTGAAGTGCCGCTCCTCCAAGCGGTCCACTATAGAAGGCAGTGCCGGGATCTCCCGCACGGGCACGTCGCGTATCACCGGGGTTTGGGCACACATGAGCATCAGGTGATTGGGGGTCGACGGCCCCCGCACCGAGGAAAACAGGTGGGTCATCAGCCGGCCCGCCCCCGCCAGATCCGCATACCAGCGCGCAATGCCAGGCGGCACGGCCGCCCGACAGAACGGGCCCCCTTGGCCCTTCAGCGCCAGAGGGTGGCTGTTGCAGCAGGCCCGGCCCACACCCGGCAGCATGACCGGCAGACGTTGGGCGCCTGGTGTGGGGTCGGCTCCAAACAGCGCGTCAAACGTGAGATTCTCCATGACGACGACCACGATGTGGCGAATGGCCACCGAAGCCCCTGTCTCAGCCTATGCCGCGAACCCCGGGACGGTCAGACGGGCGTGAGCCGGCGCGGCACCAGGCTCGCGAGAATGGCGAAGAAAGCCGCCGGCACCAGCAGCAGGTCGGCGCCAAACAGCGGCACGAAAAACAGGAGGACGACGACGCCCCACAGCGCGGGCCCAACCTTGGTGCGCCGCAATACAAACGGCAGCAGGCCAAACGCGACGCCGCCGACCATTAGGCCGGCGGTCCCCCACAGCGGCACCTGCGTGGCGATCGTGGTGACGTGGGCGCACCGGTTGCCGGCGTAGACGCAGCCGGTGGGCAGGAACCAGTACACCGCCCCCACCAGCACCGCCCAACTGGACGCCACGAGCGCCATCCACTCGCGGGGGCCATGCAGGCGACGATGAAGACGGCCCGGGTCCCGGGAGGCGGGGACGAAGGGCCGCGGTCCGTCACGCGGCTCTTTCGATGGTGGCATGGTGCGCTCCCTTCCGCGCGGGACGTGGCTTCAACTGTCTGCCGGGCGGCGCGCCGTCGCCTGCGACACTTGCGTCAGCGCCGAGACGGCGCCCGCCACCCCCGCCAGGTCTGATGGGATGAGAATCGTGGTGGCCGACCCCTGCGCCATCTGCGCCAAGGCCTCAAACGCCTTGAGCGTCAGCACGGTGGCGTCGGCGCCGGCGTCTTTCAACATCGTGAGTCCACGCGCCTGGCCGTCCGCACGGTGACGACCGCCTGTGCCTGCCCCTCGGCCTGGAGGATGGCGCGCTGGCGCTCCGCCTCGGCGCGCGTGACCGTCGCCGTCCGGTACCCTTCGGCCTCAAGGATCTGGGCTTGCTTTTGGGCCTCGGCCAGCGTGATCGCGGCGCGCTTGTCCCGCTCGGCCCGCATCTGCTTCTCCATCGCCTCTTTGATTTCCCGCGGCGGGTCAATCTGCTTGATTTCGATGCGGTGCACCTTGACGCCCCACGCGTTGGTTTCGCGGTCCAGCTTCTCCTGCAGGTGCGCGTTGATGCCGTCGCGGTTGGAGAGCGTCTCGTCCAGGTTCATATCGCCGATAATGGATCGCAGGGTGGTTTGCACCAGGTTCTCAATCGCGCCGGCAAAGTTGTTCACGGAGTAGACGGCCGCCTCAGGATCCAGCACCTGAAAGTACAGGACGTTGTCCACCGCGATCGTGACGTTGTCCTTGGTGATCACGGGCTGGGGCGGGATGGTGATGAACTGCTCGCGCAGGTCGACGCGGCGCCGAATGGTGTCCATGAACGGCAGCATCGTGTTCAGCCCACTGCGGGCGACCCGGTGAAACCGGCCGAGCCGCTCCACGACCGCCACTTCGGCCTGGTGAACGATCAGGAGGGTGCGCCGGACCAGATACGCGAAAAACAGCACCGCCGCGATGAGGACCAGGGTTGCCAGCATGATGGTTGTCTCCTGTCTTTGCGCCTTAGGACCAGACGGGACCAGCATCGGAAACCGCCAAGTCAGTGCGAGACCGGTTCGTCCTGGGGGTGCACCAGCAGGCGCACGCCTTCCACCCCTAAAACCTCCACCGGGGTTCCCGCGGGGATGGGGCGGTCGGCAAACGAGCGCACGGTCCACCGACGCCCGTCGACAATGGCTTGACCAGAAAAGTCATCCTGGCCCGATACGTCACGGGTGACCATCCCGACGCGCCCCACCAGCCGATCCGGCGGGTCGCGCCGCGGGGGCGGCATCAGGCGGCGCAGCGCCACCGGGCGCACCGTCAGCAGCAGCGCCACGCCCAGCACCAAGAACACGGGCGTGGCGAAGGGCGAGGTGCCCAGCACGGCCGCGACCAGCGCGCCGATGCCAAACCACAACACGTACAGGTCGCCGCGGGACATTTCCACCGCGAACGCGGCGAGTGCCACCAGCACCCAGATCCAACCCGGCATAGCGCCCCCTCCAACCGACTGGCGCCTCGGGCGCGCCGCAGGCGACGAAAACATGCTAAGGTGGCCGAGACTAGGCGATTGCCAGCACCCGATACCCGGCCGGATTCCGACTACCTGTCCCCGAAACGTCCCCACGTGGTGCAACGCCGCCGCCGGGTCATGCGTTCTCTCCCTACATCAGGAGATGACGCCGACAGCACCGGTTTGGTTGCCGGGCGCACCCGCCCGCCGGGCCGGCAGCGATTGATAACGATTGATGCAGATCCAGAATACACCCGCGCACCGGTGGATGCTCGCTTGTAGGCGACGGCGTCCGAATCTGGGGAGATGGCGCGCAAAGGGGAATCACACACGTATGACGCCCGCCGTCTGGTTGGTGTTGGGCATCGTGGTGCTGGGCGCGCTGAACTTGAGCGGGCGCCTGCCGGTGGAAGTCGCGGCGCTGGCGGTCCTCATGGCGCTGGTGGCGCTGGGGGTGGTGCCCGTGAGCCGGGCGCTGGTCGGCTTCGGCAATCCATCGGTGTGGCTCGTCGTCGGCATGATGATCGTGGCGGAGGGGATTCGTCGGTCGGGACTCATGACGCGTGTGGCGGATACGCTGTCGCGAATGGCGGCCGGTTCGTCTCGGCGCCTGAACGTGGGGGTGGTGGCGCTTGGGGCGGTGTCCGGCAGTTTGCTCGAATCGACCGCGGCGGTGGTCGGTACGCTGCCCGTAGTGGCCACGGCAGCCCGGCGCCTGGGCCGCCGCCCTGAGGGGCAGTACGTGGTGCTGGCCCTGGGGGCCATGGCCGGCGGCCTGGTCACCCTGACGGGCACATCCGGCAACGTCGTGGCCAATGCCGCTCTGATCGGTCTGGGGCGGCCCGGGCTCACCTTCTTTGCGCTGCTGCCGCTCGGCGTGACGTTCTTTGGGGTGGCCCTCGTCTACGTGGTGGTCGTGGGACGGCAGCTGGACCGCCTCGGAGGCAACGACCCCATGAATCTCAAGGCGTACACGGGGGAAGTGGTTGTCCCCGAGTCCTCGCCGCTGGTGGGCCAGCGGCTCATGGATCTGCGAGTGTTTCGCCAGGTGGGGGTCACCGTCCTGCAGATTTTTCGGCGCGGACGGCGCGCATTTGCGCCGGGCCCCGAAGACCGGCTTATGGCCGGCGACCGGCTGCTCGTCGTGGCACCTGCGACCGAGCACGCCCGCTGGCGTGATATTGGGGGGCTCATGCCGGGCGAAGGGGAGCAGGCGGCGGCCCTCACGCAGTCCCTCGCCCAGGGGGCCGCCGAGGTGATGATTCCGCCGGGCTCCTCGTGGGCTGGCCGCACGCCCGTGGCTCTGCGGCTGCGTCAGGACGGGATCTCGCTTCTAGCCCTGTGGCGGCCCGGGGAGGCCGCCCGCCGCCGTTTGGCGATCACCGTGCTGAAGGCCGGGGATCTGCTGTTGCTGCAGGCCGATGACGACACCTTGGAACGGTTGCAGCGCTCGCAGACCGTGGTCCGCGTGGTGTCGGACGAACCGGTGGTGGTGCCTTCGTCACGGCCGATTCGCGCGCTGGTGCCGCTGGCGCTGTTTTTGGCGCTGGCCATCCCGGGGGTGGCCAATCTCGGGGTGGACGCGCTGGCGGCCGCCGCGCTGGCGCTGATGCTGACCGGCATGGCTCCCTCCGAAGCGTATATGGCGGTGGAGTGGCGGGTGCCCATCCTGCTGGGAGCCGTGCTGCCGATGGCCGCGGCGGTCTCGACTACCGGGGTGGCGGCCGACGTGTCGCGCGTCATCGTGTCGCTCACCGCCGGGCATCCCCTGGCCACGGTGATTGCGGTGTATCTGTTGGCCGCGCTGTTGACCCAGGTGCTGTCCAATATTGCGGTGGCTGCGCTGATGACGCCGCTGGTGGTGGCCGTGGGCACGGCGCTGCGCTTCAGCTTGGTCGGCATTGACGGGCTGGTGGCGACCATGCTGGCGGCCCTCATGATGACGCCCATGTCGGGGACCGCCAACAAGCCCGCCCTCCTGGTGATGGCGCGGGGCAGCTTCCGGCACCGCGACTACCTGCGCGTGGGGCTCATCCCCAGCATCGCGGGAGCCGTCGCGACCGTGGTGGTCGTGATGGCGGTGTGGCGGCCATGACCACGCCGGGGAGCTTGGACCACGTCAAGCACTACGTCGCCCACGCGGCCGCCGTGCTCCCGGAGCAGCTCGTGGGGCCGGCGGCGGTGCTGCTGCTGGTGGCTGGGGAGCGGACCAACCCCCACGTCTGGTTGATTCAGCGCGCGGCCGGGCTCCGGCACCACGGTGGCCAGATGGCGCTGCCGGGGGGCGGGTACGAGCCCCAAGACCGCACGCTCTGGCAGACGGCGGTGCGGGAGGCGGGCGAAGAGGTGGGACTCGATCCCGGGGTCGTCACCCAGGTGGGTCCGCTCACGCCCATAGTGATTGGCGTGAGCGGCTACACCGCGGTGCCGTGGGTGGGGACGGCCGCCCTTCGACCGCGCGTCGTGCCCGACGCCCGTGAGGTGGCGGCCGTCCATTGGGTCTCTGTCACGGATCTCTTCCGATCCGCCCAGGCCGTGTCGCGCACGCGGTCGAGCGGACAGGACGGCCGGTGGCCAGAATTTCACCTCGCCGCAGGCCGCGTGTGGGGCGCCACGGCGTTTATGCTGGACGAGTTCTTGCATGCCTGGTCGGGGGGGCGCCCCGAGGCGTGGCGGTATCGGGCGCTGATGCGGGCAAACCCATAACGGGACGCGGGGGAGGCGAGGCAGGATGAACCTGGAGGGCAAGCGGGTGTTGGTGACCGGGGGATCCCGCGGCATCGGGGCCGCGATGGTGGCGGCGCTGGTGCGCGACGGCGCGCGGGTAGCGCTGCACTATGGCAAGAGCCGCGCGGCGGCCGAGGGCGTGGCCGAGGCCCTGGACGGCGCACCCGTGCTGTTGGAAGCCAACCTGGCCGAGGTAGGGGCCGGGCTCGCGCTGGTGGAGCGGGCGGAAGAGGCGTTGGGCGGACTGGACGGCGTGGTCAACAACGCGGGCATCTTTGCGCCAGCACCCCCCACCGCACCGTGGGTGGATTGGACGCGGGTATGGCAGGAGACGCTGCAGGTGAACCTGGTGGCCGCCGCCGACATCACGCGGGCGGCCCTGCCGACGTTTCAGCGCCAGCACCGCGGCACCTTCGTGTACATCGCGAGCCGCGCCGCTTTTCGCGGCGACGACCCGGAATACCTGGCGTACGCCGCCTCCAAGGGGGGCATGGTGGCGCTGGCCAAAAGCGTGGCCCGCGGTTACGGCCGCGACGGCGTCGTGGCGATGGCCGTGGCGCCCGGCTTTGTCGCCACCGAGATGGCGCAGCAGGTAGCCGAGCAGAAGGGGACGGCTGCGATAGTGGAGGACATTCCGCTGGGCGAGATGGCCCACCCAGTGGATGTGGCCGCCGCCGTGGCGTTCTTGCTGTCGGACCCCGCGCGACACCTGAACGGCGCCACTTTGGATATCAATGGGGGGTCCTACGTGAGGTAGCGGGCGCGAGCGATCTGGTGGAAACGGTTCGGATAGCACGAGGCGGGGCGGACGGCCGCGCGACCCGTCCGGCGCGTCGGCAGAGCGCTGTGGGACCTTGCTGTGGCAACCCGGCGGAGTCAGATCGGCGGGCGGTTCCATCGTGGGGCGATGATTTCCCGTTATGCCGGAGCGGGTGTCCCGTGCCCCGCCGACTCCACCCCCTCCGCGAAGCCGCTGGCTGCCGCTCTTGACGCAGGAGTCCCTTTTGACGCCATGATGACGCGAGGGATTCCAGCAAGGGGGAACAGTGTGTCCAATCACACCGGCGGCGACGAGGCCGCCTTTCTCGCAGTCTTTCATCAGTGGCCGCCGGCTGAGCAGGCCTGGCACTGGACGTCGGACGGCGCCGACTCGGAGCCCACGCTCCCGCTGGTGGCGTCCGTGCGGGGGTGGACGCGCCACGGCATGGCCTGGACGCACCGCCGCTACCAGTCGCCCATTGGGGCTCAGCATGGGCGTCGGCTGCTGACGCACGTGTTCACGGCGTCCGAAGTGCTCGACCTGTCGACGAAGGAAGCCGCGGCCCGCGCGGCGGCGGGGTTGGCGCAGATGCGCGCCGACGGGGACCGGCTGGACCGGCAGTGGGAGGATACGTGGTTTCCGGAGATTCGCGCCCGGATGAGCGAGGCCACCGCCATGGACCCGTCCGGCGCCGGGCCGGCGGACATCGCGCGGCTGTGGGCCCAGCTGGACGAGATCGGTCGACGCCTGTGGGCCATTCACTTCGACATTGTCATGCCCGCGCACCTGGCGCTGCGCGAGCTGGACGAGCTGGTGCGCCAGCACTTCGGCGACGATCCGGTGCATTCGGCCCGCGCGCTCACCGCGGGTGAGACCTCGTGGACCACCCGGACGGCAGCCGCGCTGGACGACCTGGTGGCCCAGGCGCGCGCGGGCGGGCCCGGCCTGGCCCAGGCCATGGCGGCTGCCGACCCCGACGCGGCGCTCGCGGCGACGGAGGTGGGTCGGGCGTTCCAAGAGGCCGTCGCCGCTTTCGTGGCGGAGTATGGCAAAAAGCTGGCCGGCGGGCTGACGGATCCGTCGTGGATCGAAGACGCCACGCCCGTGCTGGCCATGGTCCGCGCGGCCGCGGCCGGGCTCCTGCCGGTTGACCGGGGGGCCATTTTAGCCGAGCGCGACCGGGTGGAGGCGGAGGTGCTGGCCGGGCAGCCGCCCGCGGTGCGGGGCGCGCTCGCCGCGGGGATTCGCCGGGGCCGCCACGCCGCCCGGCTGTTGGAAGACCATAATTTCTGGCTGGACCAGCAGATCCCCTATGCCGCCCGGCGGCTGGCGCTCTTGACGGGCCAGCGGCTCCATGCGCTGGGCCTGGTGGCCGATGGAGAGGATATTTGGTATTTGGACATCCC
>JAJYPH010000079.1 GCA_021795575.1 Bacillota bacterium | reverse complement strand
CGCCCGCCCATGACCACCTTGGCCACGCGATTGATGGACACCACGCGCTCCTTGAACTCGTTCTCGGCCCGCTCTCCGCGGTCGCGCCGCGGTCCGTCCTGTCTCGCCATGATGCCTCCTTGTCTAAGCTAGAACTCGAGTCCGGCCTCGCGCGCGCCATCGGCCACGGCTTTGACGCGACC
Organism: Bacillota bacterium; assembly: GCA_021795575.1. GTDB lineage: Bacteria > Bacillota > Sulfobacillia > Sulfobacillales > JAIMBI01 > JAJZWV01. The sequence continues at coordinate 14,442 of JAJYPH010000079.1, read as the reverse complement.
GTGATACAAATAGCCGCCCCGGTCAAACACCACCTGCGCCACGCCTCGGGCCTTGGCCCGCTCACCCACCAACCGGCCCACGGCAGACGCCTTGGCCACCGTGAGTCCGCCATCCAAGGCCTTGATGGCCTCGTCCAGCGTGCTGGCAGCGGCCAGCGTCACCCCTGCGGCGTCGTCAATCACCTGAGCGTAAATATGCTGATTGGAACGGAAGACATTAAGGCGCGGACGCACCGGCGTTCCCACCACCTTGGAGCGAACTCGCAGATGGCGGCGCTTTCGGGCCGCGTTCCTGTCAATGCGCTTGTACACGTTTACCCCTCTTCGCTGCTACTTCTTGCCCGTCTTGCCCACCTTGCGGCGGACCTGCTCGCCCTGGTAGCGGATTCCCTTGCCCTTGTACGGCTCTGGTGGACGGACTGCGCGAATGCGCGCCGACAGCGCCCCCACCGCTTCTTTGTCGCGCCCCTTGACCACGACCACCGTGGGCGAGGGCACCTCGACCTCCAACCCGGCCGGGGGGGTGATGCGCACCGGGTGCGAGAATCCCACCGTCAGCACCAGGTCCGTCCCCTGGCGCGAGGCGCGGTATCCGACGCCCGACAGCTCCAGGGTCTTTTGAAATCCACTCGACACGCCCTGGACCATGTTGGCGACCAGCGACCGCGACAAGCCCCACTGCGACCGCACCCGCTTTTCCTCAGGGTCGCCCACTGGTTTCACCAGCACCCGGTCGGCCTCCACCACCACCGCCACCTCGGGGTTCAGGGTGCGGGCCAGCTCACCGCCCGGTCCGCTCACCGACACGGTGCGTCCGTCCAGCTTGATGCTCACCCCGGCCGGGATGGCAATCGGCAGCTTTCCCACCCGTGACATGTTGTTGCTCCTTCCCATCGTGGGCCGAATCGATCCCGCCCCCGCGTCGCTACCAGACGTACGCCAGCACCTCGCCGCCCACATGCTGCTGGCGCGCCGTGCGGTCGGTCATGATGCCATGCGACGTCGACACCAGCGCGATTCCCAGCCCGCCCAGCACCCGCGGCAGCTCGTCGTGCGGGGCATACACCCGGAGTCCCGGCTTCGAAATGCGCCGCAGCCCGGTGATCACCCGCTCGCGCTTGGCCCCATACTTCAGGTACAGCCGGAGCGTGCCCTGGTGGTCGTTGGCCAACAGCTCCACTTCGCGAATGAACCCCTCGGACTTCAGGATCTGGGCGACCGCCTTCTTGACCCGGGACGACGGCACGTCGACGTAGTCGCGGTACACCGTGTTGGCGTTCCGAATCCGCGTCAGCATGTCGGCGATCGGGTCGTTGACCACTGTTCCTCGTCTTGCCATGTCAATCACCAACTTGCCTTTCTGACGCCGGGAATCTCGCCGCGGTGGGCCAGCTCCCTAAAGCACAGTCGACACAGCCCAAAGTCGCGCAGGTATCCGCGGGGCCGGCCGCACAGGCGGCACCGATGGTAGCCCCGCACCTTGAACTTCGGGGTGCGCTTGGCCTTGGCAATCAGGGACTTTTTTGCCACGCTGCTCCTCCTCTGCAATCACTCTGGGGGACCGTCAGCTCTGGGTAAACGGCATGCCGAGACGCCGCAACAGCTCTTCGGCCTCCTCGTCGGTCGCCGCGGACGTCACGATCGTCACGTCCATCCCGCGCACTTTCTCTACCTTGTCGTAGTCGATCTCGGGAAAGATGAGCTGCTCCTTGAGCCCCAAGGTGAAGTTCCCCCGCCCATCCAGCCCGGCCGTCGAGACCCCCCGAAAGTCCCGGACCCGCGGCAGCGCCGTAAAAAACAAGCGCTCCACGAAGTCGTACATCCGCTGGCCTCGCAGGGTCACCTTGCAGCCAATGGCCATGCCCTTGCGCAGCTTGAACGACGCCACCGATTTCTTGGCCCGCGTCACCACCGGCCGCTGGCCGGCAATCGCGGTGAGATCCGCCACCGCGGCATCCAACAGCTTGGGATTGCCGATGGCGTCCCCCACGCCCATGTTGATGACGACCTTCACCAGACGCGGCACCTCGAGTGCGTTCTTGTAGTGAAAGCGCTCCTGCAGGGCCGGCGTGACGTCCGTGTCGTATGCCGCTTTCAGCGCCGATTCCACGCCCATGTCCCCGATTCCCTCCTGTCACCCGTCACCCGTCACCGCAGCGCCGGGTTGCTCAATCCAGTTCCTTGCCGCACCGCTTGCAGGTTCGCTGCTTCTTGCCCTCCGCAGTGAACGTCATGCCCACCCGCGTCGGCTTCTTGCAGTGGCCGCACACGATCATCACGTTCGACACGTGAATCGGGGCCTCCCGCGTCACAATGCCCTGCCCCTTGGTGTGGCGCTTGATCATGGCGACTTTCTCCACGACCACGCGTTGTTCCTTCGGGATGCTTTTGACGATCTTCCCGCGCTTGCCCCGGTCCTTCCCGGTGATGACCTGGACGGTGTCGCCTCGCTTCACTCGCACAACGACCCCTCCTACAGCACCTCGGGCGCCAACGAAATAATCTTCATGAACTCGCGTTCGCGCAGCTCGCGCGCCACCGGGCCAAAGATGCGGGTACCGCGCGGCTCATGCTCATCGCGCAGGATCACCGCCGCGTTCTCATCGAACCGGATACGCGAGCCGTCGGTCCGGTGCGCGCCGGTCTTGGTGCGCACAATCACGGCTTTCACCACATCGCCCTTCTTGACCATGCCATGCGGGCTGGCGGACTTCACCGAGGCCACGATCACATCCCCGATGTTCCCGTAGCGCCGAAATGAGCCCCCCAGCACGCGGATGCACATGATCTCCTTCGCCCCGGTGTTGTCTGCCACCGCCAGCCGCGTTTGCGGTTGAATCACCTCGCCCCTCCTCTCCCGTTATTCACCCGTTAGTCGTCGGCCCGCGAGATAATCTCGACCACGCGCCAGTGTTTGTCCTTCGACAGGGGCCGGGTTTCCACCACCCGCACCTGATCCCCCACCCGACAGGCATTCTCGGCGTCATGCGCCTTCAGCCGCGTCGTGCGCCGAATCCGCCGCTTGTACAACGGATGCGGCGTCAGCCGCTCCACGGCGACCACCACGGTTTTGTCCATCTTGTCGCTCACCACGCGTCCCACCCGCACCTTCCGGCCCCCGTAGGGACGCGGTGCCGTGGGCTTGGCTGCCTCTTCTTCCGCCACTAGTTTCTTGCCACCTCCCTGTCGCTCACCGAATCCCCTGGGCCCGCTCGGTCAGAATCGTGTGCACCCGCGCGATGTCTTTCTTCACTTGGCGCACCCGCATCGGGTTCTCGAGCTTCATGGTGGCAATCTGAAACCGCAGGTTGAACAGCTCGCTCTTGAGCTCCCTCAGCTTGTCGTGCAACTCGGCATCCGACAGGCCCCGCACTTCGTTAGGCTTCATCGGCGGCCACCTCCGGCGCCGGCCGCACCACGAACTCGGTGCGAATCGGTAGTTTGTGCCCCGCGAGGCGCATGGCCTCTTTGGCCGTCGCTTCGGAGACACCGGCCATCTCGAACATGATCCGGCCGGGCTTCACCACCGCCACCCAGTATTCCGGGTTGCCCTTCCCGCTCCCCATCCGGGTTTCGGCCGGCTTCTTCGTCACCGGCTTGTCGGGAAAGATCGTGATCCACACCTGACCCCCGCGGCGCACGTGCCGCGTCATGGCCACACGGGCGGCCTCGATCTGCCGGTCTGAGATCCACGCGTTTTCCAAGGCGCGCAAGCCATATTCGCCAAACGCCACCTTGTTGCCCCTGAGAGCCTTGCCCCGGCGATTGCCCCGGTGCTGCTTTCTGAACTTGGTCCGCTTCGGTGCCAGCATCTAGCGTCCGCCTCCTCCGCTGCCCAGGTCCGGGGCCGGCCGGCGCCGCACTTGGCCCGGCAGCACCTGACCCTTGTAGATCCACACTTTCACGCCGATGATGCCGTACGTGGTGTGCGCCTCGGCGAATCCGTAGTCGATGTCCGCTCGCAGCGTGTGCAGCGGAATCGATCCGTCCCACTGCCACTCCCGCCGCGCGATGTCCGCACCGCCCAGCCGACCGGCCACCGCAATCTTGATCCCTTTGGCGTTCTGCCGCATGGCGCGCTGGAGGGACTGGCGCATCGCCCGGCGAAACGCAATGCGCTTCTCCAGCTGCGACGCCACGCTCTCGGCCACCAGCTGCGCATCGGTCTCGATGTTGCGGACTTCCACGACGTTCAGGTTGACCTGCTTCTGGCTTAAGGCCTCCAGCTGCTTGCGCAGTGCCTCCACGCCGACGCCGCCCTTGCCGATCACCATGCCGGGCTTGCCGGTGTGCACCGTCACGCGCAGCCGGTTCGATGCGCCCCGCTCAATCTCCACCCGGCTGATGCCCGCGTTCTTATGCCGCGTCTTGATGTGCTGGCGAATGGCGCGATCCTCCACCAGCAGGTCGGGCGTCGTTTTCCGCGTGCCGTACCAGCGCGAGTCCCACTCCTTCACGATGCCGAGGCGAAATCCTTTCGGATGAACCTTCTGTCCCACAGGTGACCCCCTTCCGCTAGCCGTGCCGCTCGCGCAGCACCACCGAAATATGACTGGTCCGCTTCAAGATCTGGAACGCCTGCCCGCGCGAGCGCGGATGCATGCGCTTCAGAGTGGGGCCGCCATCGGCCCAAATTTCTGAGACGTAGAGGCTCCGGGGGTCCATCGCGTGGTTGTTTTCCGCGTTGGCCGCCGCACTCTCGATCAGCTTCAAGACACTGCGCGAAGCGTGCTTGGGGGTGTGCCGCAAGATGGCGACCGCATCGGCCACCGACTTGCCCCGCACCAGATCCACCACGATGCGCACCTTGCGAGGACTGATGCGCACATGCCGCACCGTCGCCCGCGCCGTCGTCTCCTGGGTCTCCAACCGTTCCGCCACGCCTATCCCCGCCTTACTTGAGGGCACTGGACCGCTCAGTGCGGTCGCCGTGACCCTTGAAGGTGCGCGTGGGGGCAAATTCCCCCAACTTGTGGCCCACCATATCTTCTGTCAGATACACCGGGACGTGCTGCCGGCCATTGTGCACGGCAATCGTATGCCCCACCATCTCGGGCAGGATGGTCGATGCCCGGGACCAGGTGCGAATCACGCGCTTCTCGTTCTTCGCATTCAGGGCCTCGACCTTGGCCAGCAGCGCCGCCTGCACAAACGGACCCTTTTTGACCGACCGGCTCATCTGGTCCCTCCTTTACTCGTGCTCCTGCCTACTTCTGCTTGCGGCGCCGCACAATCAGCCGGTCCGACCGCTTGTGCTTGGCCCGTGTCTTCACACCCAGGGCCGGCTTGCCCCATGGCGTCATCGGATGCTTGTGCCCAATCGGGGACTTGCCCTCGCCACCGCCGTGCGGATGGTCCACCGGGTTCATCGCCACCCCGCGGACGGTCGGACGCCGACCCAGATGCCGGCTGCGACCCGCCTTGCCGAGGTTGATGTTTTCATGCTCGGGGTTGCCCACCTGCCCCACCGTCGCCCGGCACCGCGCCAGCACCCGGCGCAGTTCCCCGGACGGCAGCCGCAACAGGGCGTACGCCCCCTCTTTGGCCATCAGCTGGGCTCCCACCCCGGCCGAGCGCACCATCGCGCCCCCGCGGCCGGGCTCCAGCTCGATATTGTGGATGACCGTGCCCACCGGCAGGTCGGCCAGCTGCATCGCGTTCCCGGGCTTGATGTCGGCCCCGGGGCCGGCGCTCACCTCGTCGCCCACCCGGAGGCCCACGGGTGCAAGAATGTACCGCTTCTCGCCGTCCGCGTACCGCAGCAGCGCGATGCGCGCGCTCCGGTTCGGGTCGTACTCCAGCGCAATCACGTGGGCCGGCACGCCCTCTTTCTGGCGCTTGAAGTCAATCTGCCGGTAGAGGCGCTTGTGGCCCCCGCCCCGATGCCGGACCGCAATGCGGCCCTGTGCGTTGCGGCCCGCCTTTTTCGTCAGCGGCTCCGTCAGGGACTTCTCGGGCTCCTTCTTGGTGAGCCCCGAGAAGTCCGCCACGGTCATCTGCCGGAGTCCCGGCGATGTGGGTTTCTTTTTCTTCACGGGCATGATGGCTGCCTCCTTTCGGCCTAATCTTCCAGCCCCGCACGTCTCGGCCGCGTCCTACTGGGTGAACACCTCGATGGTGTCCCCGGGCACGAGCGTCACAATCGCCTTCTTGCGGTCCGGGCGCCGGTAGGTCACGCGTCCGCGCCGCCGCTCTTTGCCGGGCGTCCAGCTGGTGTTGACCTTCACCACGTGCACCTTGAAAATCTCCTCGACCGCTGCGCGAATCTGGATCTTGTTGGCCCAGTCCGCCACCTCGAAGGTGTACTTGTTCAACTGCAGCGCGTCCGTGCTGGCTTCGCTGATGATTGGGCGCACCAGCACGTCATGGACGGTTCTCATGCCCCAAACACCCCTTCAATGGCATCCACGGCGTCCACCGCCAGCACGACCCGCGCGTGCTTTAAGAGCGTGTACGCGTTCAAGGCATTGGCCGTGGCCGTCGCAACCTTCGGCAGGTTGCGCGCCGAGAACTTCAAGACGTCGTTCTTTCCTGCGGTGATCAAGAGCGCGTTGTCGGACGCCTCCAAGCGCTGCAGCAACTCCACGACCGACTTCGTCCGAATCGCCGGCAGCGAGAGGTTGTCCACCACCGTCAGCTCGCCGGCCGCCAGTCGCGCGGACAAAGCCTGGCGAATGGCCGCCTGGCGCATCTTTTGAGGGAACTTCACGGACCAGTCCCGCGGATGGGGGCCAAACACCACGCCCCCGCCGCGCCAGTGCGGTGCCCGGATGCTGCCCTGACGGGCCCGCCCGGTGTGCTTCTGCTTCCAGGGTTTCCTTCCACCGCCGCGCACCATGGCCCGCGTCTTCGTGGCCGCGGACCCCTGGCGCTGGTTTTGCAGGTAAATCACCACCGCTTGGTGAAGCAGCGAGGCGTTGGGCGTCGCGCCAAACACGCGCTCCGACAGCTCCCGCTCTCCAACGGCTTCGCCTTCCAGGTTGTACACCGTGACGCGTGGCATCAGCGCGTCCCCCCTTCCGACGGACGGGGCGCCTTCTTGGACGCACGCACCATCACCCAGCCACCTTTCGGTCCCGGGACCGCGCCGCGGACCAGCAACAGGTGCCGCGCCGCGTCTACCCGCTGGACTTTAAGCTTTTGGACGGTCACCCGCGCATGGCCCATGTGTCCCGGCAGCTTGCGGCCCCGAAACACGCGGCCGCCGCCCCCCGACATCCGGGCGCCCAAGGATCCCACCCCCCGGTGGTACTTCGACCCGTGGGTCATGGGTCCGCGGTGAAATCCCCACCGCTTGATCACGCCCTGAAACCCCTTGCCACGCGACGTGCCGGTCACATCCACCCATTCGCCCGCCTCAAACGTGTCGCCGAGGCGAATTTCGTCGCCTTCCGACAGGTCCTCCGCGCCGGGCAGCCGCAGCTCCCGACGATGGCGGAGCGGCTCCTGGCCCAAGCGCCGAAACTCCCCGGCGATGGGCTGGGTGAGCTTTCGGGGCTTGACGTGGCCAAAGCCCACTTGCACGGCGCTGTAGCCGTGGCGGGCCACGGTGCGCTTCATGACGACCCGGTTCGGCTCGGCCAAAATGACCGTCACCGGCACCGAGCGCCCCTCCTCGTCAAACACCTGGGTCATGCCCAGCTTCTGACCCCAAATCCCTTTCATCAGTACCTCGCCTACCCAACGTTTAAAGCTTGATCTCAATGTCCACCCCGGCCGGCAGGTCGAGCCGCATCAGGGCGTTCACCGTCTTCTGACTCGGGTCCATGATGTCAATGAGACGCTTGTGCACCCGCCGCTCAAACTGCTCGCGAATGTCCTTCTCGCCGTTGGGTGCCGTCAATACCGTGTAGATGCGCTTCTCCGTGGGCAGCGGCACGGGTCCCGACACGGTGGCGCCATTGCGCTTGGCCGTCTCCACGATCCGCTGCGCCGACTGGTCCAGCACCTCGTAGTCGTATGCTTTGAGCCGGATGCGAATCTTTTGCTGCGCCTGCGCCGGCACCGCCGGCTTGGCGCCCCGGGCCGCCCCGGCCGCCGGCGATGCCGGCGGCCGCGCGGACGGACGGGCGGGGCCTTGGGGATTGGTCGACATCTTAACTGTCCTCCCGCTTACTGCTTGATGGCGGTGACCACGCCGGCACCGACGGTGCGCCCGCCCTCGCGAATGGCGAACCGAAGACCCTGTTCCATGGCGATGGGGGAAATGAGCTCGATCGACATCTTCACGTTGTCCCCGGGCATCACCAGCTCAACGCCTTCGGGCAGCTGCACGACGCCGGTCACGTCAGTGGTCCGAAAATAGAACTGCGGACGGTACCCCGGCAGAAACGGCGTGTGCCGCCCGCCCTCGTCCTTCGTCAGCACGTACACCTCGGCATCGAACTTGGTGTGCGGGTTGATGCTGCCCGGCTTGGCCAGCACCTGGCCCCGCTCCACGTTGTCCTTGTCCACCCCGCGCAGCAGGCAGCCGATGTTGTCGCCCGCCATGGCCACGTCCATCGTCTTCTTGAACATCTCCACGCCGGTCACCACGGTCTTGCGCGCCGCTTCGGCCAGGCCGACGATTTCCACCTCGTCGTTGACCTTCACCTGGCCGCGCTCCACCCGGCCCGTCACGACGGTGCCGCGCCCCGTGATGGAGTGGGTGTCCTCGACGGGCATCAGGAACGGCTTCTCGGTGTCACGCTCGGGGGTGGGGATGTACTCGTCGACCGCGTCCATGAGCGCCCAGATGCGTCCGCAGTGCTCGCACTCGCGCTTGCCGCAGCCGCACTCCAGCGCCTTTAAGGCGGATCCGGGAATCAGGGGAATCTCGTCCCCCGGGAACTGATAGTTCGTCAGCAGTTCCCGCACCTCCAGCTCCACCAGCTCCATGAGCTCGGGGTCGTCCACCATGTCCGCCTTGTTCAGGAACACGACGATGTTGGGCACGCCGACCTGGCGGGCCAGCACGATGTGCTCCCGCGTCTGGGGCATCGGACCGTCCGCGGCCGACACCACCAGGATGGCGCCGTCCATCTGGGCCGCTCCCGTGATCATGTTCTTGACGTAGTCCGCGTGGCCGGGACAGTCGACGTGGGCGTAGTGCCGCTTGTCGGTCTCGTACTCCACGTGCATCGTCGAGATGGTGATGCCGCGCTCCCGCTCCTCGGGCGCCTTGTCGATTTTGTCGTACGCCACAAATTCGGCTTTACCGGTCGTCGACAGCACCTTGGTGATGGCCGCCGTCAGGGTGGTCTTGCCGTGGTCCACGTGTCCAATGGTGCCCACGTTCACGTGGGGCTTGGTGCGCTCAAACTTCTTCTTCGCCATCTTGGCTTCCGTCCTCCTCAAGCTCCTAGCTTCAACAACGACCTTGCTCTGGGACCTGGGTCTAACGCGTGGATCGACCCGCCTGCGCCTTCACCACCTGCTCCGTCACATGGCGCGGCGCTTCGTCGTAGTGGGCGAACTGCATGGTGTACGTCCCACGCCCCTGAGTGCGCGACCGCAGATCGGTCGCATACCCAAACATTTCGGCCAGCGGCACAAAGCCATGAATGGCCTGCACCCCGCCGGCGCGCGGCTCCATGCCCTCGATGCGGCCCCGCCGTGCGTTCAGGTCGCCGATGACGTCGCCCATGTACGCGTCAGGCACCAGCACCTCCACGTTCATGATGGGCTCCAGCAGCACGGGCTTCGCCTTTTGGGCGCCGCTCTTGAAACCCATGGACCCGGCGATCTTGAACGCCATTTCGCTGGAGTCCACCTCGTGGTACGAGCCGTCAAACAACGTCACCCGCAGGTCAATGGTGGGATAGCCCGCCAGCACGCCGGAGGTCATCGCCTCGCGCACGCCGGCTTCCACCGCCGGAATGTATTCCCGGGGCACCACGCCGCCCACGATCTTGTTGACGAACTCAAAGCCCTGGCCGGGCTCCAACGGCTCCACCCGGACCCACACGTGGCCATATTGGCCGCGACCGCCGGTCTGACGAATGAACTTGCCCTCGGCCTCGACAGTCTGCCGGATCGTCTCTTTGTACGCCACCTGCGGCTTGCCCACATTGGCCTGCACTTTGAACTCGCGCAGCATGCGGTCCACGATAATCTCGAGGTGGAGTTCGCCCATGCCCGAGATAATCGTCTGCCCGGTCTCCTGATCCGTGTGCATCCGGAAGGTCGGGTCCTCTTCGGCCAGCTTGTTGAGCGCGGTCCCCATCTTGTCCTGGTCGGCCTTGGTTTTCGGCTCGATGGCCACCGAAATGACCGGCTCCGGAAACTGCATGGACTCCAAGAGCACCGGGTGCTGGTCATCCGACAGCGTATCGCCGGTCGTCGTGTCTTTCAGGCCCACCGCCGCCGCGATGTCGCCGGTGTACACCGTGTCAATTTCTTCACGGTGGTTGGCGTGCATCTGCAGGATGCGCCCGATGCGCTCCCGCCGGCCCTTGGTCACGTTGTACACGTACGAGCCCGACGTCAGCACCCCCGAGTACACCCGAAAGAACGCCAGCTTGCCCACGAATGGGTCGGTGGCAATCTTGAACGCCAGCGCCGAAAACGGCGCTTGGTCATCAGGATGCCGCGTGGCGGCTTCCTCGGTTTTCGGGTCGATGCCCTGAACCGCCCCCACGTCCAGGGGGGACGGCAGGTAATCCACCACGGCGTCCAGCAGGGGCTGCACGCCCTTGTTCTTGTAGGACGACCCGCACAGCACCGGCACCAGCTGATTGGTCACGGTCCCTTGGCGAAGACCCCGCCGCACCTCGTCCTCGCTCAGGGGCTCGCCCTCCAGGAACTTCAGCATCAGGTCGTCGTCCACCTCAGACACGGCCTCCACCAAAAGGCGGTGGCGCTCGTCGGCTTCTTCCTGCAACTCCGCCGGGATGTCCTGGAATTCCCCGCGGGTGCCCAGGTCGTCCGAGTAGAAGTACGCCTGCATCCGCACCAGGTCCACGAGCCCGCGGAACGTGTCCTCGGCGCCGACCGGCAGCTGAATCGCCACCGGGTGCGCCCCGAGCCGCGTGCGGATCTGGTCCAGCGTCCCCACGAAGTCCGCCCCAATGATGTCCATCTTGTTGACGTACGCGATGCGCGGCACGCGGTACTTGTCCGCCTGGCGCCACACCGTTTCCGACTGGGGTTCCACCCCACCCTTGGCATCGAACACGGCCACCGCGCCATCCAACACGCGGAGCGACCGCTCCACCTCGACGGTGAAGTCCACGTGCCCGGGCGTATCAATAATGTTGATGCGGTGGTCGCGCCACTGGCAGGTGGTGGCGGCGGAGGTGATGGTGATCCCCCGCTCCTGCTCCTGCTCCATCCAGTCCATGGTGGCCGTGCCCTCATGCACTTCGCCCAGCTTGTGCAACCGGCCGGTGTAGAAGAGGATGCGCTCCGTCGTCGTGGTCTTGCCCGCATCAATGTGGGCCATGATCCCGATGTTGCGGGTGCGCTCAAGCGTAAACGACCGGGGCATTAGCTGAACCTCCTTTTGCCAGCCTGGCCAAGTGAACCACCGCTCATCCAGCAGGGACCCGTCCGGACTACCACCGGTAGTGGGCAAACGCCCGGTTGGACTCCGCCATCCGATGCGTCTCATCTTTCTTGCGTACCGCGCCGCCCGCCCCCTGGCTGGCGTCAATCAGCTCGGCCGCCAACTGGTTTTCCATGCCGTGCTCTCCGCGACGGCGCGCGTACAGCACCAGCCAGCGCAGGGCCAGCGAGGTGCGGCGCGACGGCCGCACTTCCATCGGCACCTGGTACGTGGAGCCCCCCACTCGCCGCGGCCGCACTTCCAGCAGCGGGGTCGCGTTCTTGACGGCATCCTCAAACACCGAGAGTGCATCCTTGCCGGTCTTTTCCGCCATCTTGTCAAACGCCTGGTACACCAGCTTTTCCGCCAAGCTCTTCTTGCCCGACAGCATCACCTTGTGAATAAACATCTGGACCAACGGACTCTGGTATCGGGCGTCCGGCAAGATGGGCCGGGTGACCACGTTTCCTCGTCGCGGCATATTGCTCTTCTACCCCTATTTCTTTCCGCCGGTGGCCCGCTTGGCCCCGTACTTGGATCGGCCCTGCGCCCGCTTCTGGACGCCGGCCGTGTCCAGCGTGCCGCGCACGATGTGATACCGCACACCCGGCAGGTCCCGCACGCGTCCGCCCCGCACCAGCACCACGGAGTGCTCCTGCAGGTTGTGGCCAATGCCCGGAATGTACGCCGTGACTTCCTCACCATTGGTGAGCCGCACGCGCGCCACCTTGCGCAGCGCCGAGTTGGGCTTTTTGGGCGTGATGGTGCGCACCGAGACGCACACGCCGCGCTTCTGCGGATTGCGGTGCAGCGCCGGGGCGGCCGTTCGTTTCTTCGACGCCTTGCGCCCGTGCCGGATCAACTGATTAATGGTTGGCATCTTGTCCTCCTCGACTGCTGTCTCCCGAACCGCTCTCGCCCACGAGCACGCCCGCACAGGCGGCGCCCACCTGAATGCCGCACCGACGCCCCAGCTCCGCCATCGTATCCACGCGCGACCACGGCACCCGCTGGGACTCGGCCAGCTTCAGCACCGGATCAACAATGGCGGCACTGGCATCCGCCGCGACAAACACTTCGGCTACCTGATGCCCGCCGAGGCGCTTCAGCGTTTCCTTGACGCCCACCACGCGGCGCCGCGAAATGGCCAACAGTTCTTGTGCCGGCGCTCGTGCCGGTTCGCCTGCCATAACGTCCCCTCGTCTCCTTGAAACGTTAAACCGGCTGCGACACACTCAGAGAGTTTATCACCGGGCTCGAATCCCTGTCAACGCCGACAGTGACCGCATAAGCCATCGCCGCCGGGCGCGATGGCTTTGTCCGTGCGTTGTAGTATAGCGCAGTTGGGGGCTCAGCCCAAGGTTCAGATGGGTCCAAGATGGGTTCAGATGATGACCCGACCTGGTGACCCGAGAAGAAGACGCCCCGGTCAGATGGGCAAGGCGGCGGCGGCGAGAGGGAGGATGCCATGCTCACGGTGTACGGGGCCACGGTCGTGACCCTGATGATGGTGTGCTACACGCTGGAGTCGCGCTCCCGCTGGTTTACGCTGGCGTTTGCCGTGGCGTGCCTGGGATCCGCGAGCTATGGGTTCCTGGCGGGCACATGGCCCTTTGGCATCGTGGAAACCGTGTGGGCGGTGATTGCTGCCAACAAGTGGCGCGGCCTGCAGCGCCAAGCCGCGCGGGTGGCAGGAATGGGGGGACCCCCGTCCAACGGGTCCGCATGACCAATCCCTTGACCCGACTCATCTGGGCCCGAGCCGTCAACCGGTTCGGGGACGGTTTCTTTTCCATCGGCGTCACGTGGCTGATTTTCACCCACACCCATTCAGTCGTCTTGCTGGGGGTCCTGTGGGGCGCCTATCTGCTGCTGGTGGCGGTGCTCACGTCGGTGTTGGGGCCGCTCGTGGACCGGTGGGTGCGCCAGCGCCTCTTGCTGGGCATCAACGTGGTCCAGGCCATCTTGGTACTCATCCCGCCGTTCCTCTGGCTCCTCGGCGCCTTTCGCCTGTGGGAGCTGTACCCCGCCTTCTTGTTGGTAGGGCTCGTGGCCATCCCCGCCGGCCCCGCCGTGTCCGCCATGCTGCCAGGGCTGGCGGGCGGCGAAGCGCTGGACGCCGCCAACGCCCGGTTGGCGGGCGCCACGGAAGCCATGTACCTGGTGGGCCCGGCCGTAGGCGGGGTGTTTCTCGCGTATTTCGGCGCATTGTCGGGGCTGGTCGTGGATGGGGCCTCCTTTGTGGCGGCCGGGCTGCTGGTGGCATCCCTGCCCCAGGCGGGCGCGGTGGCCGCCCGAGTGGTCGAGCGGTACGCCGCCGCCATCCGGGACGGTTTCGCGCTCTTGTGGCGGGATATGCGCCTGCTGCGGCTTGCTGCCCTCTCGGTCTTGGTGTCCTTCACGGATGCGGCGTTTATCGTGCTGTCGGTGCCGCTGGTGCGACTCGTGCTCCACGGTACCACGGCTAGCGTGGGCTTCCTGGAGGGATCGCTGTCGGCCGGGGTCCTGGTGGGTGCTTGGCTGGTGCGGCGGCGGACCTTGGGCGCTTGGCCGCGCGTGCGCCAGGGGCTGGTGGTCCTGTTCTGCGTCGCCACGGCCCTGATTGGCGTGGTGCCGCTCTTGGCGTGGGCACTGATGACGCAAGTGGTGGCCGGGGTGGCCGACGGCGTCTTCCAGGTGGAGTGGGAGGTGGCCTTTCAGCAGGGCGTGCCTGACGCGCAGCGCGGCCGCGCCTTCATGGGCCAGCGCGCCGCGGCGCGCGTGGCTAGCGCCGTGGGCGCCGTGATGGCGGCCGGCTTGGCCGCCATCGCCGGGGTGTCGGCCGCGTTTTTGGCCTTGGGGCTCTGCGGCGCGGTGCTGGCCACCAGCCTGCTGGCGGGTCTCGGACCACACGAAGCGGCACCCGGGGCCTTCTCGCC
>JAJYPH010000078.1 GCA_021795575.1 Bacillota bacterium | reverse complement strand
ACCCGAGCCCGATGCGGCCCACGCCGCCCCCCACCTGCACCAGCGCCAGCCCCAGCCCCGCGGCCGGCACGGTCCACCCATGGCGCGTGGCCAGGTCGGCTATCGTAAACGTCAGCACCGAATACTGCGCCGCCACCAGCATCATCCCCACCGCCATCGGGCCCAGCGCAGGCGTGAGCCACTCTAGGCCGGGGAGTCGGGCCGCCGGCACCGGGGCGCGCGCCCGGCGCCGGATGACCAGTCCAAAAGTCCAGGCGCTGGCCAGCACTAGGAGCGCGATGGCCAAAAACACGCCCCCAGTGCCCCAACCCGGCACCAACACCGGGATGAGCACCGCGCCCGCCGCGGCGCCGAGGGGGACGCCGGTTTGCCGGATGCCCATCACCATACCCCGCGCCCGCCCGGCAAACGCGTCAAAGACGGCCCGCGTCCCGGCGCTGGGAATGCCCCCAAGCCCGATGCCCATGACAAACAGGAGCGCCAGCAGCAGCCCGTACCCGTGGGCCCGCGACACTCCGAACCCGGCCATGAGCGACCAGGCGCCCCCCACCCCCAGGAGCCAGCGGGGTCCGATGCGGTCCACCAGCACCCCCGCCACGGTGAGTCCCACCATCATGCCCAGGGATATGGCGGAGACCAACGTCCCCATCTGGCTGAAGGACAGATGCAGGGCGGCACGGAAAAACACCGCCAGCACCGCCACGCCCTGCTGGCTCAGCGATGCCCCGGCCTGCGACAGCGTGGCCAGGCCCAAAAACAGCCCGGGCGCCGTGCGCCCGGGAAAACCCCGGGGATCCCAGGGAGACAATTGCGCCAGAACCAAGCCACCTCCTGCGCCATCTGGACACGGCCGTGCTGACCCGGACGCGTGATGCATAGGCTGCACCAAACGCCCAAACACGGGGAGGTCGGGCACATGCCTCGTCAGTCCACACGCCGCGTGGTGGCCGCCGGCCTGGTGGCCACCCTGATTCTCACGCTGGTTCTGACGGCGGGGCCCGCCATCGGGGCGCCGCCGCTCAACCTCCCATTGTGGGACGGCACCCTCTTCACTCTGAACTTAACGCTTGCGGTCGGATTCGGCTACCTGGTGCACTTCGCGGTGGGCGTGGTGCTCGCCTCGCTGTACGTCCAGGTGGTGGAGCCGCGGCTCGTCGGAGAACCATGGCTCAAGGGCGCCATCTTTGGGGCGATGGTGTGGGCGGCGCTCATGCTGGTGGGCCTGCCCCTCTTCGATGCGCTGGACCCGCTGGTGGCCAACGGGCTCATGGCCGCGCCCGGCGTGTTCGCGCTGGGGCTGGGCGTCACCGCCCCCTTGATGCTGCTGGTGGCGCATCTGCTGTACGGCGCCGTCTTAGGCCAGCTCACGGGCGCTCGGGCGCTGCCGGTCGTGCGTCGAAGGGCTTTTTGACCTTCGGCGACCGCCTCGCTAGGGACCCGCCGGGCTCCACGTCGCGTACGCCGCCGCGCCGCCCGTGTCGACAACCGCGGCCTGGCCACTGGGGGACACGGTCGCCGCCACGTCCGGCAGGGCCGGGTGGATGCCCGCGAGGTTCTCCGGCGACTGTCCCCGCCGCCAAACCGCCAGCGGCCCGTTCTGCAGCGGGTGGCGCATCACGAGGAGGGTGGTGCCCGACACCACCCCGATGACCGACTGGGTCATGGTGTCGGGCCAGGTCCACACCGTCTGTCCCTCGAGGTTAACGACGCGGTCAGCCCCGTGGCCCCTGGGATCGGGGGTGCCAATCCAGAGAAACTGGGAGTTGGCCGCCCACTGGATGCCGTTGCCCACCGGCGCCTGACCCATCAGATGGCCGGACGCCACGGCATAGATAAACGTGGCACCCACCATCTGCTGCTGAGCCCCCACCCCGTAGTCTCCCATCACCCAAATCGCCACGTACCGGCCGTTGGGAGAAAAGACGATGCGCTGGACGCTCACGCTGCCCGCCGCCTTGGGCAGATGCAGTCGTGGCAGGTGCACGGTGGCCAGCACGCGGGGCGGCGCCGCGTCAAACTGCCACAGGCGAATCGGCGCCGTGGCCGAACTGGGCTGATGCAGCGACAGCACCAGCTGATTGCCCACGGGGTGAACCACCGCGGGGTCGCGGTGACCGCCCACCACGGCGCCTACGCGGCCACTGGGCGCGATGTACACCTGACTCCCCGCGAGCGCGAGGGTGTGCCCGTTGGCCCACGCGAGCGCCAGCGTCCCGGGCCGATAGCCCCCCGTCACGATGGCCGGGCCCTGGGCCGTCTCCACCCACTGCTGCCAGGCGTCCGTGGGCCCCGTCCAGGGGACGGGGGTGCCGAGCGACGTGCCCTGAAGCGGATACAGCCAGTCGCGGTGGCGGCCCCACGACGCCACAATGGCGTCACGGGCCGTCAGGGCCACCACCGACCGTCCCGAGCCCAGCGCCACCTGCCGCACACGCAGGGGGTTGGTCGATCCGACCTCGGCAAGCCCCTGCGTCGGATTCACGGCAAACGCGAAGTGCGTCCCGTCCGGGGACCACCGCGTGCGTGTCCAGCGCATCGGACGCGCCAATGGGCCATGCATGGCCACCCCCTGTGCGCGGGACATGACGGGGACGGCGGCCGCCGCGCCGTTGACGCCCGCGCCGCACCCCGCCGCCACCAGGCTCGCGGCGCCGAGTGCCCAGGCCATCATGCCGGTCCGGGTGAACTTGCCCCGCATCCAGGCGTCCCTCCTTGATCTCACAACGCCCGGGCGGCGCGCGGGGTTCCTGCACGTGCGGGTCAGACTTCGGACGGATGCGCGTCCCACCGCCCTCGGGTACGATACCGGACAAGGGAGGGGTGTCGTGCCTTCACCGCGCCCGGTGGCGCCGTCGCCCAGCGCCGACGCCTCCGCCGTAGCCATTCTGCACCAGGTGGCGTCAATCTTAAACGAGGAACCCGACGTGGTGGCCGCCATGAACCGCGTCCTGCCGCGACTCACGGCCGCACTGGGGCTTCACACGGCGTGGATGTTTCTGTTCCAGTCGGATGGGCGCACCGTCTCGCAAATCGCGTCCAGCGGGCTGCCGCCCGCGCTGGCCGGGGGTCGTCGCCGGCCGCTTCGCCACGGCACCTGCTTCTGCCAGGATGCCTTTCGCGCCGAGCATCTCACGCGGGCCGTCAACATCGTGGAGTGCAGCCGGCTGCGCGACGCCACGGGCGACACCGGGCGCCTGGTCCTGCACGCGTCGGTGCCCCTCACCTCCAAGGGGCAGCGGCTGGGCATTCTGAACGTCGCCAGCCCGGGCCGCGAGCTGTTTGGCAAAGAGGTGCTGGCCGTGCTTTCCGCCGTGGGACAGCAGGTGGCGGTCGCGGTGGAGCGCACGCGCCTCTACCGCGACGTGGATCGCCGCGCGGTTGCCTTGACCGGCCTGCAGGAGGCCGTGGCCGACCTGCAGACCGCCCACTCGGACGCCGAGGTGGCGGACCGGGTGATCGCGGCCGCCCGCACGCGCTTCGGGGTCCGTCGCGCAGCGCTGTGGCTGGATGGCGCCCGGCGCGGGCAGCCGGGTTGGCACCGCGCGCCCGCCAGCGGCCGCGGGCCGGTGGCCGGGCCGCCCCCCGCCCCCGGGTCCGTGGGTCCCGGATCCCCCTGGCATCCGGGCACCACCCATCCGGCCGAGGTGCTGCCTCTCACCACCGGCGGCCACGTGATTGGCGTGCTGTCGCTGGTGCTGGACCCACGCGACCGCGACGGCCAGGCAGTCCTGCGCCCGGTCCTCCACGCCTACGCGACGCACATTGCGCTGGCCCTGGCCAACGCGGATCTTCTGGCCGAGACCGAGCGGCTGGGCGCATTGGAGGAACGCCAGCGCCTCGCGCGCGAGCTGCATGACGCGGTGAGCCAGGAGCTGTTTTCTGCCACACTCACCCTGGCCGCGGCGGAGCGCCTGGTGGCGGCCGGGCAGCCCCAGGGGGGCACCGTGCTGACGCAGGGTCGCACCCAAGTGCAGCATGGGCTGGCGGAGCTCCGCGCCCTGGTTTATGAACTGGCGCCGCCCGAGGACGACCGTCTGGCGTCGGCCCTGCATCGGCTGGCTGAAGCCACCGGCGCGTGCCTCACCTTTGACGCGGAGAATCCCGCCCGAGTCGACGTGCGCCGGGCCCTGTATCGGATTGCGCAGGAAGCCGTGCACAATGCCCTCCGCTATGCGCCGCGCACCCCCATCACCATGCGCTGCGCCGGTCGAGGAGCCGGACTGGCGCTGTCGATCACGGACGCGGGCCCCGGCTTTGATCCCGGCGCTCAGTCCCGGGGTCTGGGACTGCGCCACATGCGGGAGCGGGCCGACGCGATTGGCGCCGTGTTGACCATCACCAGCCGGACGGGCGCCGGGACCACCGTGCAGGTGGAATGGACCCCGCCCGGCTCGGCCGAGAAGGAGGGGTCGCCATGATTCGGGTCCTGCTGGTGGACGACCATCCGGTGGTGTTGCAGGGCCTCAGGTCCTATCTGGCGCTGGACGATCAGATTGACGTGGTGGCGGCCGTCGGGACGGCACACGAGGCCCTGGCGGTGCTGGATCAGCTGACCGCCGCGCCTGACGTCGTGTTGATGGACATGCATCTGCCTGACCTGGACGGTCCGGCGGCCGTGCGGGCCGTGAAAGGGCGGTGTCCGGCCCTGCCGGTGGTGGCGCTCTCCAGCTTCGCCGAGGAGGGGCTGGTGGTGGCCGCCGTCCGAGCCGGCGCTGCCGGGTACTTGTTCAAGGCGATCCCGCCGGAGCAGCTGCTGGAGGCCGTGAAGGTCGCTGCCAGCGGCGCTCCCGTGCTGCATCCCGAGGTGCAGCGCGTGCTGTTGGCCCACGCCGCCCACCACGGATCCATCGACCCGCTGTCTCCGCGCGAGCTGGAAGTGCTGGAGTGCATGGGGCGGGGCCTGTCTAATAAAGAGATTGGCGCGGTGTTGGCCATCACCGAGAAAACCGTGAAGACGCACGTGAGCCACATTCTGGCTAAATTAAATGTGCAGGACCGCACGCAGGCCGTATTGGCGGGGATCCGCGACCACTACATCAAAGCCCCCTGACCGTCAGGACCCCGCGACGGTCAGGTTGGCCAGCGTGGCGCCCACCGCGCCCGTTTGACCTTCCACGACCACGGTCGTGCCCGACACGGTGACCGTGGCATACACCCCGCCCCCGGGCAGGTCGCGCTCCGCCACGGTGCGCCCCCCCACCACCACGTCGGTCGTGCTGCTTTTCGCGTAGGGACCCGCAGGCCCCGCTTGCCACTCGGTGACCAGCACCGGCGACCCACTGCTGTCCTGGTACTGCATGATCAGTTCGGCGCCGTAGGTGGCCGTCTTCACCACCCGCACGTTTCCCAGGGCCAAGCCCGCATGCACCGTGGGCACCACCACCGAATACGCGAGCGTGCTGGTGTCGGTCGTTAAGGCGGTCAGCACCGTGGGAGTCGTATTGACCGCCGTGGCCCCAGTGGGGGGCAGGAAGCGAAAGGTGCTCGGGGCGATGGGCGCGGTGGTGCTGTAATCCGTCACCTTGAGCGTGACGGTGGCCCCCCCCTGGTTCACCGTGAGCCGCGTGGGCTCCAGTGTCTGGGACAGCGTCAGGGTGCCACTCGCCGCCTGACCCGCCAGCTGCCCACGAAAGTCCACCACCGTCGCGGACCCCTGCTTGGTCGGGTGGGCAAAGCGCACACTTTGCAGAAACGTCGCCCAGTCGTACGTGATCCACCGCAAGTCGTAGCCGGTGGTGGGCATGGATGACTGGACCGCGTACTGACTGCCCCCAGACTGGTAAGTCCACACATTGGTGCCGTCATCCACCGTGGTGATGGTGGGGCCGCCCGAGTCGGTCACGGCTTCCACCACCCGCCGATCCGACGTCTTCACCACCGCGGTCGCGTAGGCCGTGATGCCCTTGCCGTCGCGGATGGCGGCGACGCGCACCGTCAAGCTATGCACGGCCGCGGCCCGCGTCTCGAGCGTCGCATGCAGCCGCGAGAGCGTGGTGGACGGGCCCGTGCCCGCGACGAGCCCACCACAGCCCGCCAAAAGCAGGCCCGCCAGCGGCATGACCGCGAAAGCCCGCCATCTCACGCAACCACCTCTTTCGGTTCCGCCCATGTTCGGCCGCTGGCTGAATGCTACGCCCTTGGGCCAAGCGGTTCAACCCGCGCGAAGAATTTCCAGGCCCCACTAGACACCCAACGTCTAAGCGGGTTACGATTGGTGTGACCACATGCAAGCGCCTACCGTTTTGCCCTTCCCGGCTGCATGACGGTTGGGATGACAGGACCCCGATGAATCGGATGCAATTGAGAGGCAGGATGAGAAGACATGGCCGACGAGCGACCGGATCGGGTAGCCATATTCGTCGACGGGGCCAACATGTTCTATGCGCAGCGGATTTTGAGCTGGCACCTGGACTTCGCGCGGGTGATTGAGCACTTCACCCGCGGCGCCGATTTGTACAATGCGTACTACTACACCGGCGTCCAGGTGCCCCCCGATCTGTCGCAGCGCGACTTCCTCACTGCGTTGCGCCACCTAGGGTTTACGGTCCGAGAGAAGGTCATCAAAGAGGCGTACGACCAGAGCAACTCCACCACCATTCGGCGGGCCAACCTGGACATTGAGATTGTCATCGACATGTTCAACACCGCCAGCCGGTACGATGTGGCGGTGCTCATGAGTGGCGACGGCGACTTCGAACGCGCGGTGGAGCTGTTGCGATCCAAGGGCAAGGAGATTATCGGCGTAGGCACCCGCGGCATGATCGCCGCCGAACTGGAAAACGCGTGCGACCGGTACGTCAAGCTGGAAGACATTCGCGACGCGGTGGAAAAAATTCGGAACCCGGTCTAACCCGCCTGGCTCCCGTCCCACGGTGGTCTGTCCACCACGAGCCGAGCACCCCTTCGCGAGCGGAGGGGTGCTCGGCAGGTGATCCCGGCAACCGGGGTTCACGCTCCGCGGCGAGCCCACAGGCAGCGGGTCCGCAACCCGGCGTGCGCCTGGAGGCGGTGCCCCGCCAGCGCCGGGCGATGGCGGGCACGCGAAGTCGAGCCCACTACCCCGCAGCGAGCGGCCCGCCTCGTCTATGATACGCGGGGGGCACCGTGCATCCGGGCGTCTGCCGGCGGGGCGCTGGCGCCGACACTCCAGGCGGCCACCGGGGAAATCGTTAGAGAAAGCTGGGGAGCGAACCATGACGGTGTCGTTGACGGTGGGCCTGGCTCGTCGACTGGAGTGGGGGATGGCGGCCGCGAATCCGCGGGTGCTGACGGCGCTCCACCAGGTGGCGCCCCACCACCCTGGTGCGCTGCTGACGCGCCAGGGGGTGACGGCGGTGTACGGAGGCCCGGGATTCCCCCTCAACGAGGCGGTCGGCGTCGGCATGGAGGGGCCGGTCTCCGGGGATCTGGCCGGCGCCATCGAGGCATTTTACGGCAGTCATCATCATGCCTCGGTCATCCGCGTCTCCTCGCTCGCCCACCCCACCGCCATCTCCGTGGCCGCCGACCGGGGCTATCACCTCACCCATCTGGGCCACCGGTGGGTGCTGGACTTGACCCGTTGGCGGCCCGCAGAGGCGCGGCCCGACCCCCGGGTGCGGGCGGCGGAGCCGCTCGACGAACTGCTCTGGGCCCGCACCGTGGACGCGGGGTTCGCCGACACCGACGACGCCCCACCAGACGACGACCTGGCACTGTCGCGGGCGTTCTTTCGGATGGGGGGCGGCGCCATCCCGGTCATGGCCCACCAGGATGGCGTGGCCGCCGCCGCCGGCATGCTGGACATCGACGGGGACGTGGCGGCACTGTTCGCCACCGCCACCCGGCCCGCCTACCGACGGCGGGGTTTACAGGCGGCGCTGTTGGACGTTCGGCTGCGGATGGCGCAAGAGCGGGGGTGCACCCTCGCCACCATCGAGACCGACCCGGGCTCGGCGTCCCAGCGCAACGTGGAACGCGCGGGCTTCCGGCTAGCGTACGTGGCCGCCTCGCTGCGCCGGCCATAGCGGGAACCACAGTGCGGGGGGCCGGGTGTTGGGGCGCTGGGCAGTGGCCAGAGGGGAAGCGAACGTCGGGGAGGACGCCATGGAGTACACCGTGCGACCCATTTCGGATCCGCGACAGAAGGCCGCCATCACGGATGACGTGCTGCGCGCGCTGCCCGAGTGGTTTGGCATCGAGGCGGCCATCGTGGAGTACGTCCAGGAAGTCCCGGCCATGGCCTATTGGGCCGCTTGGGTGTCCGATCGTCCCGTGGGTTTTCTGGCTCTCAAGCGGCACAACGCCTACACGACCGAGATTTATTGCATGGGCATTCGGCCCGAGGTGCACCGCGCCGGCCTGGGCAGCGCGCTGGTGGCGGCCTGCGAAGCGCACAGCGTGCAGGGCGGGGCGGAGTTTCTCACCGTCAAGACGCTCGACGCCTCTCGACCGCACGCGGGTTATGCCCAGACGCGGGCGTTCTATCTGGCTCGGGGGTTTCGCCCGCTCGAGGTGTTTGCCACGCTGTGGGACGAGGCCAATCCCTGCCTCTTCATGGCCAAGGCCCTCCGGCCCCCCGTGTGACGCGGCGCCCGCGCGTCGTGCCGCCGCGGTCGGACACTGCCCGCGAGACGCCCCACCGACCAACGCGCGGCTGTACACGGCCCGCGCCGGATTCACCCCTCGCAAAGCGATTCGCGCCCAGATGCTGTCGGTGCGGTACGTCCGGATGCACCAGGTGAGGCTCCGCGTGCCCGGCCCCTGACTCTGAACGTATCAACAACGCCGGGGTGACCGCTATATAGGAGGACCGTGCGCCGCCGCGCGGCATCAAGACGTCATGGGCCGTCTGGCCCCTTGGGGCCCGCGCCCGTGCCTCGGGCGACAAAGCGATTCGGTCGAGGAGGCCGGGCCCTGCACCAGTCGCGATGAGAGGAGTCGTGAAGGGGCGGTGGCGGGACACCTCCGTGGCCATAAAGCTGCGGGTGGACGACGACCAGAGCGACGCGGCATTCCGGGTGACCCGGAACCCGTGTCGCTTAATGGCACCGACCCTTCTCCGGGGGAAGTGGGAACGGCCCTCCGGAAGAAGGAGCGCCCAGGGTTGTCGGAACCATGCCGAACCACGTGGGACCCTTTCCGCAGCCTTCCATTCGAGAGGCGCCCCGCGCGACGTGTCATCGAGTCAACCTGGGAGATAGCCCAACACCTGGGAGCGCTCACGCGGCGACGCACCCGTTCTGGCGGTCGCGCGGCCCACTCCGTTCGGTCCCTGTCCCTTCGGGACGGCGGACCGCGCCCTCTTCCCGCACGCCCAGGACGTGTTCGCTGGGGTGCGGCTCTGGGACGCGTGCGCCGAGTGACGATGATCGCGCGAACACAAAGGGCACCGCCTTCGGGGCGGTGCCCTGCGTGAAGCATGAGCCGTGCTTAGTGCTTCGGGTCGAAGCTGGCGCAGAAGGTGTCGCGCTCCTGCAGCGGGCTGGATCCGCCTACGGCGTTGGACAGCCCGCTCCGGTTGCTGGGCGCCGTCTGCACCCAGATTTCCTGCAGGTCGCAGTTGTCCCCACTCGCCCAGTGTAGGCACTCGGCCACTTTGCACTTGATGCTCTGCTGTCCGGCCACGTTACCCACCTCCCCAGCTTGTTGCGATACCCGTGCTAGGGTTCACCGGCCCGCCGATTTTTAGCGCAGCCCGTTGGGCGACGGCACGTCCCACCGACCCCCGGACGGCGCGGAAGCGCGCAGCGCTGCGCCGAGGGGATCCAAAAGACGCTCGACGCAACGCTCGCCACCGGGGCGCCAACTTCCCTGGACTGCCGCAGGTGCCGGGTGACACCACCCGACAGACGATGACGGGGGCTGTCCACGTGTTCGTCGACCCGCCTCGCTACAGCCATTCGCCCGCGCCGTCCTGCCTGGGTCGTAGGCGGTCCGTGGGGAGCCAGCCTCACCGGAACCCACATGGAATATTGGCGTACACCCGGATGGAACGGCCTGCCGTTGGGGCCGGGGGCATGGTGCCATGGGTGCCCCGCCACGGCACCCCGTCAGCCCCGTCAGAGTCCACGCGCGTCTGGAGAGGGATGAGCACGTGCGCTTCGAGCGTCTGAACCGCCACGCGAAAGACATCGCCCAGAAAGAACTTGTGCGGGTCTTGACCGATGCGGCCCTGGAATGGTAGGGCATCGACAGTCCTTCCATCGTGCAGGTGCTGCCCTCCAACGTTCCTCGCGTGGCCGCCCACGAAGCGGTCGTTGATTCTGTGTTTCTCGCCGACGACGGCCACTTGGTCCACTTGGAGTTTCAGTCCACGCCCGAACCCGACCTGTATCGGTTCTTGGGATATGCCAGCCGGCCACCACCCACCGCGCCCCGGTGCAGGTGGTGGTGGTGTACCTCACGGGCCGCCAGCCCGCCACCGTCGTGCTTGACGCGCGCAGTATCCGGTTTTCGGTGGAGTCCGTCCTCATCGGGGCGCGGGACGGCGTCGCGGTGGAGGAGCGGCTGCACCGCTTGGTGGACAGTGGGTCGGCGTGGAACGGTGCCGACCTGTTGGATCTCGCGTACTGGCCTTTATGCGCCATCCCGAGGCGACGCAGTCGGCGCGCGCGGCCTGGGCGGTCAAGGCGGCTGCCGGCATGCCCCGCGATCCAGGCCTGGCCGCCATGGCGTTGGTCGTAGCACTCACCACGCCCTTTTTATCGACTGCCGACGTAAACTACGTGCAGGAGGTGTTGCGGATGAGCCCCTTGATGCGTGAGCTCACCCCGGAAGCCTAGAACCGCGGCCCGCACGCAGGACGCCAGGCCCGCTTGCTGGAGATCCAGTTGACCCAGCGCTTTGGTGCGTTGCCCGAGGTCATCCGGTCGCGTCTGGCGGCCCTGTCGGCCAGTCAAGTCGAGGCCATTGCGTTGCGACTGGTGACCGCTGACCACTTGGACGGCGTGCTGGCGGAACTGCAAGCCCTATAGACCGCCGACGCGCCCTAGCCGGACGTTGAGGCGGGCATGGCACCGCCAGTCACCGCCTCACCGATTGTGGGCCGCACCTGATCCGGTGGACTTGGCTTACCCTCCTCACCGTACGGTGTCTGCGCGGCACCGACACCCGCCGTGGGCGAGGGCTCGTGTGGCTCCTGCAGGTACCGGCGCCGCTCTCCAACAAGGGCTGCGCTACGCAAACTGGCGATGAGCCTGGTGCGGCCGCGCAGTACGCGACGCCGTTCGCGGCCTGGCGGGTGTGACCGCCCGGCTCGCGCTTTGTGTATAGTGGCGATCAGCCTAGGCTGGGATCCGCGCCCGCCGGTTCCCAGGAATTCGGTCCAGGGCGACGGTGGAGACACATCTCTCACGCGTGATATATAAGGAGGATCGGCATGCAAGCCATCGTGCTGACAGAGTATGGCGGCCCCGAGGTGCTCCGGGTCACGCGGGCGGACGATCCCGTCCCAGGTCCCGCCGACGTGCTGGTCGCCGTGGAGGCCAGCGCCGTCAACCGTGCCGATGTGCTGCAGCGTCGGGGCGCGTACCCGCCGCCCGCGCCGCGGCCGCCGGCGGAAATTCCCGGCCTGGAGTTCAGTGGGGCGGTGGTGGCCGTGGGATCCGCGGTCACGCGCGTGGCCGTGGGCGACGCGGTCCTCGGGCTGTTGCCCGGGGGCGGGTATGCCGAGCGCGTGGCCACGCCCGAGCGGATGGTGCTGCTGGTGCCGCCGGGCTTCACGTTTGCCGAGGCGGCCGCCCTGCCCGAAGCGTTTTTCACCGCCTACGACGCGCTGCAGCAGGTGCGCCTGGCGATGGGCGAGACCGTATTGATTCACGCCGCAGGCAGTGGCGTGGGCACCAGCGCGGTGCAGTTGGCCCACCACTTGGGCGCCCGCGTGCTGGCCACCTGCTCCGCTGACAAGATGGCCCGGGTCGCGGCCCTCGGCGCCGATGCCGTCTGGGACTACCGCGCCGGCTCCACGCCGGACTTTGTGCGGCGTGAAACCGCAGGGCGCGGTGTAGACGCCATTTTGGACTTTGTCGGCGCCGACTATCTGGGTCAAAACATCGAGGCGCTGGCGGTGGGCGGGCGTCTCATCGTGATCGGGACCCTCTCGGGCGTTGTCGCGCCCATCAACTTGTCGCACTTGATGGCCAAGCGCGCCTCGGTCACCGGCACCTCGCTCCGCAGCCGGCCCCTCGAAGAGAAGATGGCGCTGACTCAAGCCATTGGGCGGCACGTTTGGCCGTTTTGGGCCGACGGGCGCATTCGCCCGGTGATGGATCGGGTTTTTCCCCTGGCCGAGGCGGCCGACGCCCACCGGCGCATGGAGGCCAACCAGAACGTCGGCAAGATTGGGCTGGCCATTGGGCCTGCGGCGCTGCGGCAGCCGGTGGCGGGCCGATGAGCACCACGGCGCTGGTCCTGATTGACATACAGCACGACTACTTTGCGGGCGGCCGCATGCCGCTCTGGGAACCCGAGGCGGCGGCCGACACCGCGGGCCGCGTGCTGGCCCGCTTCCGCCGCGCCGGGATGCCCGTCGTGCACGTGCGGCACGAGTCGAGGGCACCAGGCGCGACGTTCTTTCTCCCCGGCACCGACGGGCTCGGATTTCATCCGGCCGTGGCTCCCACCCCGGACGAGGTGGTCATCACCAAGCACTACCCGAACGCCTTTCGCGGAACGCCGCTGGCCACCTGGCTCCAGTCACGCGGTGTGGCACAGCTGGTCATCGTCGGCATGATGACCCACATGTGCATCGACACCACCGTACGGGCGGCCGCCGACCTCGCGTTCACCAACTGGGTGGTGTCGGATGCCACCGCCACCCGCGCGCTGGCGCACGCCGGGCGGGAGATTCCCGCCCTCGACGTGGCGGGCGCCTTTTTGGCCGCGCTGGATGGCACGTTCGGGCGGGTGGTGGCCGCCGACGACCCGCGGCTGCCAGGCGTCTCGGGCGGCTAGCCGGCCTCCAGGCGGGTTTTTGTCCACTCCCAGCTGAAGCCCACGGCCTCCGCCAGACGCAGGCCCGCCGTGTTGCCGGCGGCCACCTGCGTCACCGCCTGCCGGTGGCCGGTCTCTGCGCGGGCCCCCAAGCCCGCCGCCACCAGCCGCCGACCAAACCCCTGCCGCCGCATGTCCGGCAGCACGCCCAGCCACACCACCTGCACGTCCCGGTTGGGATTCACGCGGTCGGCATAAAAGGCGACCCCCCGACCTTGGTGACGCCACAGAAATCCCTGGCTGCCCTCGTGCCGGTCAAAAAACTGCCAGACGACGCGCCGCCCGCCCTTGGTTTTGAACACTTGGTCGTACAGCGGGCCCAGGGTTTCGGCGTCGGCGGCGGACACCGGGGTGGCGTCCCGCGTGGCAGCGTGGGCGGCCGGGTCCAGGGCACTGCGCAGCTGGAACACTTCCCCGACGGCCTCCAGCGCCTGGCGGTGTCCCGCGGCCACGACGCCCGGCTGAAAGCTGTACGCCGCCAGCACGCGGGGTTTGATCCACATGAGCGCCGCCTCGCTGGCGTCCTCCGGCGGCTCGTTGGCGTTGAGCCCCAGCACCTGGGTGACCTCGTCGCCCACCCACGTGATGGCCCCCACCCGCTCGCCCCCGTCTTCGATCCAGCCGAAGCGCAGCCCGGCGTCATCGTACCAGGCTTCCCAGTCCCGCACCCGAAGGCCCACGCTCCATGGATCGTGCGGGGGCCGCCCCGGCACGACTTTATACGCCAATCCCGCGCCTCCTTTATGCTCTTGCCTCATCCCCCACCGGCCCCCTTCAGGCTTATGACTCCGCGTGCGGCGCCAAGAACGCGTCGCGCAGCCGGTCCCCCCGCGCCCCACCCCCCACGGCCGCCATGAGCGCGCCCACCACGGGCTCCACGTCGGTCACGTGCGACCAGGCGCGCACCGTGGTGCGGTGCAGGGCCAGGTGAAAGGCGTCCCGCAGCAAGGGATGGGCTCCATACCACAGCGACCCGGCCAGCACCACTTCCACCGAGCCGCCGTCGGGGTCGTGCGCCAACAGCCGCGCGACGGCCGCGCCGGCCGACTCGCCCAGCCGTGTCCCCATGGTGACCAGGAGATCTTGGCACACCCGGTCCCCGCGTCCCGCCTCCTGAAAAATCAGCGGGGCCAAGAGGCCCAGCGTCCATTCGTCGATGCGGCCGAAATACAGGGCGGCGGCCAGTGATGAAAAATCCGGCACGCCCAGCGCGGCGGGGATCACCTGTACCAGGGTGGTGGCCGGGCCACGCCCTTCATCCGCCCGAAATGCATGATGCAGTGCCATTTTGACCAGGTCCGCCCCACCCCCCAGGTCCCCCAGGGGGTAGCCCAACCCGCCGATGTGAAACGCCAACCCGTCCTGGTGGCGCGCAAGCACGTTGGTGCCCGTACCCGCCAGCACCAGCACGGCCATCGGACCTGACCCGGTTCGGCCGGCCGTGAGCGCAATGTCGGCGTCGTTCACGACCGTAAAGGAAAACCCCAACACCTCCCGCAGCGCCGCGGTCAGGCCCGCCACATCCTCGGGAAAGTCGGCGCCCGCCATGCCCAGCACCGCGCCGGACACGTCGTCCGGCCCGGTGGCGGCCGACACCAGCGCCGCCGCGACCGCCTCCGCTACGGCGCGGGCGGCCGCGGGCATGCCCACCACCTGATGGTTGGAGGGGCCCGCGGTGCCCCGCCCCACCACCTGGTGGCCATCGGACACCAGGGCTACCGTGCTGG
>JAJYPH010000077.1 GCA_021795575.1 Bacillota bacterium | reverse complement strand
GGGTGTCCTGCGTGGTGTCCCGGACGAACTCCCCGTACAAGCAGCGGGAGTCGCTCAACGTATAGACGAACGCCCAGCGCTGGCGGACGGTGCCGTCGGGGGCCGCCGTTTCCCCAAAGGCCGCCCAGTCGCACAGGGCCTGGCGTCCCGCCGGCGTCTCGTAACGGACCACCGGCCCGGGCGTGGCCACGGGCCGCCGCCGGGCCATGAAGGCCCGCACCAGGGTCAGGCCGCCTGGGTACCCTTGCGCGCGCATCGCGTCAAACACCACGACGCTGTTCCAGCACCCTTCTTGGGTGCGCTGACGGATATACTTGGTGTAGGCGTCGAGGAAGCGGGGCGCCGCCGCGGTGACGATCTCGTGAATCGTCTTGCGGTCCCGCCCCGTTTCTCGACGGAGGGCACTCACCCGCATCCCGTGCGGGAAACGGTCTCGAATCTCCAGGGATTCACTCCTCCCCATGGCGCGCATGCCCGGTTCCCTCCTTTAGGGGCGTTCCGCCCCGCCGGCTCGCTTCGCGATCCGGCGGACCGGTTCCCCCTGAGGCCGGTGACCGGCCACCCCGATCCCACCAGGATTCCCCTGGTGCTGATCTGGGGAAATGAGACTGCTGATCTGGGGAAATGTCGCCTGCTGATTTTGGGGAAATGTCAGTGGCGCCATTGGGGAGTGTAGGGCTGGCGCTTACAACGCCTCCGGAGCGCACCAAACTGCTCGACGCGCTGCATGCGGCGACCCCCGAGCGCCCGCGGTGGCATGTCAGCGCCATCCCGGGCCACCCCGTGCCCATGGCCTTCGCCTGGTATGGGCCGGATACCCTGCACGGGCAGATGCCCCAAGTGATGACGCGCGGCCGTCAGTACGCGCTCTGGCCGGGGGCCTCGCCGGAGGATGCCGTCGCCCGGGGCCTCGCCGTGCTGGCCGCCCGCCACGTGACCGCTGTCGCCGCGCCGTGTCCGCCTGAAGCGGCCGGCCTGGGGCGGCGGATTCGCCAGCCCGCTGCCGCGGTGCCCGCCCCGTAAAGGAGGAGCCCATGCGCTACGCCGTGTACCGGCCCCGCACCCGCGTCCTGGAGCGCACCGTGGTCTACGCGCTGCTGGGCGTGTCGGATGCGGACCTTGACGAGCTCCCCATTCCCTGGACGGCCGGCTACCGGCGCGCTGCCACGGTGTCGGCGAGCACGCCGGGCCAAGCCGCCGTCCTGGGCGAGGCGCTTCTGGGGGACATTCTGGTGCCGGCGACGGGATCGGGGCTGCTGTGCACCCGCAACGCCGAGTTTGTGGCCATGCCGCGCCCGTCTCGGGCGCGCGCCTAGGTTCGGTAAAGTGGACCCGCCTGTCAAGCCGGGCGGACCAGTCCCGCACGGCGCCCGCCGTGGTCCGACGCGGCGGGGGCAGGGGGCAGCGGGTGGCCGTCGCATACTTGTGCACCGTCTTCCGGTCCAGATGGAGTTGCCGGGCGATGGCGCTCAGCGACATCCCGGCGGCGACGAGGGTCCGGACCTCGTCCCAGCGCGCCGCGCGGCGGCGTGCTCCCGGGGTCCCCGGCCCCGCCGGCCCCGTCGGGGGATCGGTCGGCGCTCGGCTCGGCGCCGGGGCAGCGGGGGGATGCTGCGTGAACGTCCGCTCCAGGACGGCGCGGAGGTTCTGCAGGAGATGAAAGCGGTCCGCCACCGGCGTCGCGGTCGGGGCCCCGGCGCGAATCGCCGCGGTGAACGCCTCATCGCGATCCCGCGTAATGACGGCGATGCCCGGGTGCGCCTGGAGCCACGCGGTGACCGTCGCCGGTCGGTCATCGACCAGCACATCCACGATCCGGTGCCGTTCTTGGTCCACCAAGACGGTGGCGTAGGTCGCGCCCTTTCGCTTCGCCCATTCATCCAGCCCCAACACGCGCACCGGCGGGGAGACAGGGTCCGGGGCCGCCCGGAGGGCCCGGTTCACCGTGTCGGCACTGACCGCGAGCCCTTGCTGGGTCGCGACCCGGGCGACATCGGCCGCGCGGGCGGCCCAGCCCCATTGGGTCAGCATCGCCCACACGGCCTGCGTGCGCTGCTGATGGGCGCGTACCCACGTCGGGGGGAGTCGTTCACAGAAGATCTGCTGGGGGCAGGTGGGGGTGTCACACCAGAACTTGCGGCACTCCAGCCGCCACTGGACAGGCACCGTCCGCCACGGGAGGTCTTGGAACTGCCGCCAATACCGACTGTGGACGCGCCGCCCCCCTTGCCCACACTGGGGGCAGTGGCCGGTCGGCGCGGTGGTGCGCGCGTAAATCATAACCGGGGCCGCCTCCCCGACCACCACCGTGATGGCCACCGGCACATCCTTCGGTATAATGGCGACAGACATGAGCTCACTTCCTTGCGACAGGAGTGCTCATGTCTTTGGCATTCTCCGCCAGAATCCTGCTTTCACCAAACCTGCGCCAGAGCCAACCCTCGCCGCTGATCTTGGGTATTTCGAGCCTACGTTGTACAGCAGTCAACGGGGGCGACGGGCGCAGGCAGAATGGGCGACCAAACCGTGGTTCTCCCTGCCCGCCCCGCGCGTCCTCCATCCGCGGGTGTAAGCGAGAAGACGGGGAGCCCGGATGCGGGAACTCCGCACGTCCGGTTCTGCGGGGGAGAGTGACCCAAGGTGGCAGGTCGGTTCAGTAAGGACACTGCGCCGAAAGGCTCAGACTACCGGGACTGCTACTATGGCTACCCCACCAAGGGCGCTCTCTACCTACCCCACTTTACCGTTCACGGTGGGTTTTGCGCAAGAAGGCATTCCACTCGCAAGGAAACCCGGGCGATGGCACGGACGTTACAAACAGTGACGGAGGGATGAGAGATGAATACGCCCGGAGGACGATCTCCCCTTGGCATGATTGCGCTGCTCACCGTCGGCCTTTGGCTCACAGCGTGTGGCACGGGTGCTGGTGGCGCTCCGAGTGGAGCGGGATCACTCCCTGTACGCCATCACGCTCGTCAGCGCAAAGTGACCCAAAAGCATACTTCGCCTCGTTCTCGACATGCCCACGGCCTACCTATTAGCTCGATGCCTCGACCGTCGGGGATGTACTGGACGGACGCCACGACGGGATACCTTGCGGCGCAGGCGGCAGTATACGAGACGACAAACGGGGGCTCTTCGTGGACGACGATGTACCATTCCGCGGGCACGCTCGTTTCTGCTCTCACCGGTGCGCCAAGTAATGGCGTATGGATTGCAACTACCCACGCGATATTGGAGATTAGTGCGGAGGGGCAGGTCATCCATTCCTTCCCCCTGCCTGCTGATGCAACGGCAAACCAATTGGTCGCTCCGAGCGCTACTACCTTGTATATACGAAGTGCGGGACGCATCTATGCGCTGTCTGGCGAGTCGCGTCATTGGACCGACCTCTCGGGTTCCTTAGGGGCCGTGGACGCGATGGCTTGGCTGACGCCCGTCGAAGGATATGCTGCCGTCGGCAACACGGTGTGGCGAACCAACTCCGGAGGTTCTTCGTGGTCGAAGGTTTTTTCAGCGCCCGTTGTCGGACCTGGATGGACTAGTGAATTTGTCGCCAACTCCGTAAATAGCCTGTGGCTGTTGGTATCGGGCGGCGTCGAAAGTGCGAGCCAAACAGGGTTTGTTCTGTGGCACGGTACCGCGGGCGGGGAACAGTGGACCCCAATAACGGAGGAGCATTACCTCGCCCCGACGGGATACCCGACGGTTCACCCAGAGATTACGGTTCCCATCATGCAACCCGGGCCGGTGGCCGCGATAGGAACGACGACGGTCTACTTCGCTGGATGGGAAGCGAATCGATCCAGTGATTGGGTTTTTCTCACCAATGCTAGCGGGGCATGGAAGACGAGCACGATTCCAATTCGTTCCGCCACGCCACAATTCTTTGCGTCCGGTCCGGGGGGATCGTATGTGTCTCCCGCGGCTCTGTCGTTTGTTACTGACGATATGGGTTTTCTGGTTGGTCAGTCAACAAATGGGGCAGGGGCGATGATGGAAACACAGACGGGAGGCGGGGCATGGAGTCCCGTGCAGTGGAAAGAACAGAAATAATAAGGATATGCCCCGCTAGATGCCGTCTGATGGCGATGATGCACGAGCTGTTAACATTACTTTTCAACTACATCAGCGCCAGACCCTACGAATTTACGGTGCAGTTCGGTCCACGGCTACCAGGCCACTCGGCGGATCGAAGACTTACAAAACGTGCGATGGCCCTGCAAGCAGGGCCATCGCAGTACTCGCTAGGAAATGCGACTAAGAATACGCCACAAATCCACCCACGGTAGCGGTGCTCAACTTTGTATCTTCATCGATTGAAACCGTATACGTGACTCCGTTGCACGTTCCCGACATAGAGGTGTCGCATGGTCCCTGACGCAACGACTCGCCTATACCAGTGACTTGCCCGCACCCAGACCACGCCCAAAAAAACAGCTGATCGTCAAGGAGATACTGTACTTCTGACGACGTGAGCCCTGGGGCCCCATAGTACAAACCAGCTCCGAATTTTCCGCTCCGGTTCACCGTGTCGCCCCAAGCTGCACAGAAGGCCTGCGCCGAAGAATCAGCCGCGAAATTCTCAACGTCCAGCCACAGGGTCGTTCCGGAAGGGGCCGAAATGGACTCGGCATTGGCGATGGCATTGTTCGCAATCGTTACACCGAGACTTTCCGTGAGAGTCGTTCCTCCTGCCAGTGCGTGCTGGATTACCGCAACCGCCCAACCTTCTTGAGTTAGGTACGCCAGCTCGGTGTTGGACAGGTCTCCAGACTGCTCGTAGTCGGTGTTTGAAATATACCTCCCTATGAAGGAATAGGGTGTGTTCCCGAACAGGCAAGCGGATTCGGCTATACTCGTGAACTTAGTATCCGTATCACATCCGGAATAAGCGGTTCCGCTGGAGAAGCTCACTACCGTAAATCCCATGCTGTCTCCCTCCTTGGCCAGAACGGAGCACGCAGACACTGAATAGCAGAGTACACGGGAAATAGATCCGGGTCAAACGGTTGAAGGGATTTGGGGTGTCTGGGTCAGCGGTGCGCACCGTGTGCGCAAATCTTGGCTCGCAGATCCGGAGGGACGGGGGGCCACGCCATCGCTAGACCACCGTGTCGATGGGAACGTCCGGCAGCCACGGCCACGCATTCACCGGACCGCAGTGACCCACGAACCCGGACGATCGCGTCCCGCGAGGGGTCAATCTGGCGCGTGGCCCACTGTTCCCTGCGGGGCTACAGGATCCCGGGCGCGTTCCAGTTGATGGGCCCGGAGCGATACGCCACTCGGGATGCTCCTCAGGCCGAAGCGAGGCGCCCATCGCCCGAAGTTCACCAAAGCGATCCCCACTGCCCCGGATGATCATGCGGTCGATGTGCGGCCAGCCGTCGAGCACCTCTTCCATGTACGTCAGGCAGACCCTGCCCGGTTGTCAGGACCGGATGGTGTTCTGCGTCGCGTAGTCTAGAGACCCCTGAAAAAGTCCGGGGGTGGAGATCCCGGAAACCCGCATGAATAAAGGGATTCCCGGCCCTAGTGTCGAATGAAGGAGCGACAAACCACCACCATTCGAGAGGGGGAAATCCCCGGGGGAAGCCATTCGAGGTCGCCCCCCGAATTCCTGCTGGGAGATCAGAATGTATCGCGCGGACCGGGTGCCCCAACTGACCTTCCTGGAGACGTTTTTGGAGCAGGACATGGCCCTCTCCCCCACCTTGGCGTATTGGGATGCCTGCCTGGACGACCCGGCGGTCTTGGCCCCGTTCGCGAAGCACTTCT
This sequence comes from Bacillota bacterium, assembly GCA_021795575.1. Taxonomy (GTDB): domain Bacteria; phylum Bacillota; class Sulfobacillia; order Sulfobacillales; family JAIMBI01; genus JAJZWV01. Next base: position 8,934 of record JAJYPH010000077.1, on the reverse strand, counting down.
CGGCCACCCGCGGGCGGCCCACTGTCCCGTTGGCCACCTTTGTACGCTTGAGCGTGTGGCGCCGCCTGTATGACGTGGGCGATGAGGCGCTCTGCGCGGAAGTCCGCCACAACCTGCAGTGGCGGCGGTTCTGCCACATCCCGCTCCACGCCGCCGTCCCGCATCCCACGACGCTGGTCAAACTGCGGAAGAAGCTCGGCCCGGAGGTCGTCCACGCGCTGAATGACGTGCTGGCGCAGCAGGCGCAACGCCGGCACCTGATTCGCGGGCGCCGGTGGCGGCAGGATACGACGGTGGTGGAGAGTGACATCCACTACCCCACGGACAGCCGGCTCTTAGAAGATGGGGTGCGGCGCGCGACCCGCACCGTCCGCCGCCTGGCGGCCGCCGGGGTGGACGCCGCCCAGGGGTTTCGGGACCGGGCCCGCAGCATTCACCGGCGCATTTTGCAGATCGCGAAGGTGGCGCGGCGGCGGACGGACGCCGCCCGGGAGGAGGTCCAGACGATCACCGCGGCCATCGCGGACCGGGCGGCGGCCATCGAGCGGGCCGCCCAGGCGGTGCTGGCGACGGTGCAGGCCCAGGTCGCCGCGGCGGGGGACGCCGCCGCGGACGGCCTCGTCCGGGGCCGGGACCGCTTGGCCGCGGCCACCGAGGCGCTCGGCTCGGTCCTCACCCAAACCCGCCAGGTGCTCGGCGGCACCACCCATCTGCCGGACCGCGTCGTCAGCGTCGTGGACCCGACGGCCCGGCCGTTCGTCAAGGGGAAGGTCGGCAAGCCCGTGGAGTTCGGCTACAAAGTGGCGATCGACGAGGTGGATGACGGGTTCATCGTGGGCTGGGAGACGGCGGTGGGCAACCGGCCCGACATCCGGTTTCTCGCCCCCGCCTTGGCCCGTCATCGGCGGCTGTTTCGCCGCGCCCCGCGGGAGGCGGCGATGGACCGGGGCTACTGGGACCGGGACACCGTCCAGGAGCTTGAAGCGGTAACACGCCCGACTGAAAAGGCTCCCGCCCCGTACGGGATCCTTTTGATTTTGCGTTAGTCATCTCTCATTCCGCCCATCGGAGACCAGGCAGACGCCCGACAATCAGGGGGTGTCGCAAGCCTGCGCGGTCGTCCACCTGGGATTCCCCTGTGCCCTTCAGCCGGCCAACGCATCAAACCGACCAATCACTCATCCGTCTTGACCCGCCGCCCCCGCTCCATCGCGGGGCGGCGGGCACCTGTCATGGCTAGTGTAGTGTCTCTCTAACTAGGATCCTGTTATGGTATAATAGGCAGTATGAATCATCCTACACCGGCTTTGGCCATTACCTCCGCGCAACGGGAGCAGTTAACCACGTGGGCCCATTCGCACACGGCCCCCCATCGCCAGGTCATTCAAGCCCAAGTCCTCCTGTTGGCCGCCGACGGCCTAGCCAATACCCACATCGCCGCGCAGGTCGGCGTCGCGGTCATCTCCGTCCGCCGGTGGCGCGCCCGGTTTGCCGCGGACGGCCTCGCGGGGGTCGGCCGCGTCCGCCCCGGCCGCGGCCGACCGCCCACCATTCCCGCGGACACGGTGGCGGCGATCATCGCGGCCACTCAAACCACGACGCCGGAGGGGCGGACGCAGTGGAGTTGCCGCACCATGGCGAACGCCCATGGGGTGAGTCCCGCCACCGTCCAACGGATCTGGGCGAGCCGCGGCCTCAAACCCCACCAAGTCCGGACCGTCAAACTGTCCACCGACCCGCGGTTTGAAGAAAAGTTGGTCGATGTGGTGGGGCTTTATCTGAACCCCCCGGACCGCGCCGTGGTGCTCTGTATTGATGAAAAGACGCAGATCCAAGCCTTGGACCGGACCCAGTTGGCCCTCCCGCTGCGGCGGCACCGCCCTTCGACCGTCACCCATGATTACAAGCGCAACGGCACCACCACGCTGTTCGCCGCGTTAAACGTCGCCACGGGGCAGGTCATCGGCCAGTGCGTCCCCCGGCACCGGCACGAGGAGTTCCTCGACTTCCTCGCTCAGATTGATCGCAAGGTGCCCCGGCGGCTGGCGATCCACGCCATTGTCGATAACTACGCCACCCACAAACACGAGGCGGTGCGCGACTGGCTGGCGGAGCATCCACGGTTCCACTTGCACTTCACCCCGACGTCGTCCCGCTGGCTCAACCTGGTGGAGCGTTGGTTCCGGGATCTCACCGTCGACGCGGTCCGCCGCGGCGCCTTTCGCAATGTCCCCGCCCTGATCGCGGCCATCCACCGGTCCATCGCCACCCGCAACGCCGAAGCAACTCCGCTGGTATGGACGGCGGGCGTGGATCATATCCTTGCCAAAGTCAAACGGGGACGGGTCGCCTTACAACAGGTTCAATCCCAACTGGATCCCCAAAAATGAGAAGGTACACTAGTGTGGGATCGGGTGCGGGAGGGAGCCTGGCCGCCGGGCACCCGCATTCCCACGGAGCGCGCGCTGGCTCAAGACCTGGGCGTCCACCGCAGCACCGTGGCGGATGCGTATGACGATCTGGCGGCAGACGGTCTCTTGGACCGCCGCCAGGGCAGTGGGACTTATGTGCATCAGAGCCTCTGGGGGGTGGCACCCAACTGGACCCGCTATCTCGCCACCGCCGCCTCCCGCCCATCGGCGGCCTTGTTGAGCCAAGTGCGGGCGGCACGCGTGCGTCCCGGGATTCTGGACTTGACCCTCGCCGATCCGGGCCCCGATTTTTGGCCCCAAGAGGCCCTCGCGCGCCTGTGGCCGACCCTCGACCCGCCGGCCATGCTCGAGTATGGGCCACCCGAGGGCGCGATGGCGCTCCGGGAAGCGGTGGCGCTGGAGATGGAGCGCCGCACGGGACGACCCGTCTCCCCCACGTCCGTGCTCATCACCGCAGGAGCATCGCAGGCCCTGTACCTCGCGGCCCGCGGTCTACTGAAACCCGGAGACTCCATTGCGATGGAGTCACCCTCGTTCTACTACTCGCTCCCGCTGTTTCAGTCCTGCGGGATTCGGCTCCTGCCCATTCAGATGGACAGACAGGGGCTCATGCCGGACGCGCTGGAAGCCACGCTGCGGCAGCACCGGCCGGCCATGGTGTGGGTCAATCCCACCCATCACAACCCCACGGGAACGGTCCTGTCGGCCGAGCGCCGGGCCGCCGTGTTGGAGCTGGCGGCGCGCTGGCAGGTGCCGGTGTTGGAAGACGATGCGTTTAACGGGCTGGACCTTCCCGGCGCCGGCCCCCCGGCCCCGCTGTACGCGCAGGGCGGCAGCCCGCATGTGATTTACGTCGGCACTGTGTCCAAGAGCGTGGCGCCGGGACTCAGGGTGGGGTGGATGGTGGCGCCGGACCCCGTCATCCGGCAGTTGGCGGACGTGAAGGGCCAAATGGATCTGGGGACCCCGCTGGCCATGCAGGCGCTGGTGGCGGCCTGGCTCACCCATCCGGAGCGTGCGCGCCATGAATCCGCGATCGGACGGAGGCTCTTGGATCGGCTGGAGCCCTTCCAACAGGCCCTGAAGCCCCTGCACGCCCTGGGGGCAACTTGGGAGCGGCCGACCGGCGGCTTCTACCAGTGGCTCCGCTGGCCTGAGGGGAAAACCGATCGGCAGTGGCTGGCGAGCGCGGTCCACCGGGCTGGCCTCGTGTTCAGCCCCGGCCAGGTGTACGGATCCCCTGAGGGCTACGGGCGCTTCAATTTTGCCGCGGCGCCCCGTGAGCGTGTCACCGCGCAGCTGGCTCAGCTGGCCGACGTGCTATCGTAGTCGAACCGGCCTGTCGGCCAACGAGGGGGCCTCGGGGTGCGAGAAATCGACTAGGTGCTCATCGTCGGCGAGGGCTTGAGTGCGCGCTTGCCCCAGCTGGGCATCCGGCGCGAAGGCACGAGCGCCTCTTTTCTCGGCCCTTTCCAGGAATGTCTCGTGGGCCGAGCGCGCGTGGCCGAATTCTTCCCCCGTTTCTCCAACCGTGGAGCGGGTAGCGCGGCGTCGACACCTTCCTGAAAGCCTGGTTCAACACCGAGCGGACCACAAATGACGCCACGTGGGCGTGACTCACCCGTCTCGTGCCGTGGCACGTTCCCCAGGACCTGGCCACCAACCAGGGGGCCACCCGACTGACGCTGCTCATGGACGACCTCGGCCCCGGGTCCACGACCCCTCCCGTCGTCGGATCTGGGCGCCCGAAAGCCGGGCCCCCTCTCCTTCCCGCGCGATCATGCGGTCGGGTGCGCCCGACCCGACCCGTGTGCTCTTTTGGGATGACCAACTCGTCACCGTACCAGCGGCGGCCGCGACCGGGCTCCAGACGCCTTGGTATCAAAGCCCCGAACAGCTCGGGGCCGAAATGACCGCCGGGCCGTCCACCCGGGGGCCGCGCCGCTAATCGATCGGCCAAGCCACCCGGACGCGGGCGGCCAGCGTGCGTGCCGCCTCCTGCCCCACCACGTCGGCGGCGCCATGCTCGTTGACCGCCAGCTCGCGGTAACAGACGTCCTGGAGCCGGCGCAGGTCCGGCGTCCACGGCAGATCCGCCAACAGCGCCAAGTCCTGATCCAGCTGGCGCCAGCGGGCGGTGTCGGTGGGTCGGTCACTCAACTCCCGGGCCCAGCGGCCCAGCGTGCGCTCCAACGTATAGGTCCAATCGTGCACCGAAAGCTCCACCTGCCACAACGCGGCCTCCGCCAGGAGATCACGGATGTGGGCGCCGTTCCACGGCTGGCGACCCAGGGCGCCGCGCAGCCGGTGCGCCAGGGAAAATGCGGCGGCGGCGCGAAACACCTCGGGAATCGGCTGCTCCAGTTCCATCAGAAAGCGCATCAGCGTGTTCTGTCGATCGTACACCTGACCATATGCGGCCTCCGCTTCGGCGATCCCATCGGCCAGCACATCCCCCAGCACCAGTCGCTGCTCATCCCGGAACAGGTGCGTGAGATTATACGTGGCCCCCATAAAGTGCTGGTCCAGCACGTGAATCACACCAGCGGCGTCCGCCCGGCGGAAGGCGTCCAGCACCTGTTCCGCCGTCGTACGGTACGCCTCGACACCCTGAAACGGCCGTACCCCGGCCACCACGTTGTGGTCGCCCCAGTGCACGGCCGCCCCCGACAGCTCGGTCGACGCGCCGGTGATGTTGGACCGCACGGTGAGCCGCGCCACCACCGCCTTGGTGCGCGCCGCCCGCACCTCCTGGCGGTCGTGCCAGTCCACCGTGTAGCAGTACGGGTGGATAGCGTCTCGCGGGACGCCCCCGGCCACGGGCTCCAACAGGGACAGCATGGTAGCGTGCGCCCCCACCCCGGTGAGGTCCAGCTGCGCCGGCTCCACGGCGCGGCGATACACCGCCGCGCCATCCTTCCAGGCGGGCAGGTTGCTCTCGGCTTCCGCCAGCACGGCCAGAAACGGCTCGCGCCAATCCTCACGCAAAGCGGTCCGGGCCAGCTGAAGCACTCGGCCGGCGTACCGCAGCACCTGCACCGCCTCCAACCCGGAGATGTCGTCAAAGAACCAGCCGCAGCTGGTAAACATCAGAAGCGCGTGGCGGGCCATCTCCAAAAGCTGGCGGGCCTGGACGCATCCCGCCGCATCGAGCCCCGGCTGCGCCTGCTCGTCGAAGAAGCGGCCCAGCACGGCGGGCGACCGGTCCAGGATCACGGAGACGTACGCGTCGCGAGCCGCCCAGGGATCCTTGAGGAGCGGCGCGGCCGCCGTGCTGTAGGCGGCGGCCGCCGTTGCGGCCAGTTGGTCCAGCGCCGTTCTGAGCGGCGCACGCCAACGCTGGTGCCAACCCGGCGTCATGCCGGTGCTGCAGCCGCAGTCGGCACGCCAGCGCTCCACGCCGTGCGCGCAGCTCCAGGAGCTTTGTTCGTGAATCTGTGCGACCCACGTGGGGGGATGGTCGGCGAGATACTGGCCGTAGTTGGTCAGGACCGCCCAGCCCGACTGCTCAATCACCGAAAGCGCATACGACAGCGCCATGTTGCCCCATCGATGGTGGTGTCCGTAACTCTCGCCGTCGGTCGCGATGTGGACCAGCTGCGGCCCGTCGCGGTCGTCAAACGCCGCCAGCAGGCGCTCGGCGAACCGGGCGCCGTCGTCCAGCAGGCCCTCAAAGGCCACGGCCTGCGAGGTCGGCCCGTCATAAAAAAATGCGGCGATCGTCGCTCCAGATGGCAACTCCACCCGATACGGACGCGTGGGGTCGATGGTGCCCCCCGAGGTGTCCACCCACGCCCCCCCGGCCTCGGGCCGGCAGCGGGCGGCCTGGGACGGTGCCAGCACGGTGAAGCGAATCCCCTCGGCCGCCAGGTCCTCGAGGGTGGCGGTGTCCACCGCCGTTTCTGGCAGCCACATGCCCTCCGGCATCCGTCCAAACCGGTGGCAGAAGTCGCGAATGCCCCAGCGAATCTCCGTCAGTCGATCCCGCGGGCTGGCGAGCGGCAGAATGACATGGTTGTAAGCTTGGGCCAGCGCCGACCCGTGCCCGCCGTACCGCGTCTGGCTGGCTCGGTCTCCCTCCAGGATGCCGCGGTACACATCGGGCGCCTCCTGCTCAAGCCACGCCAGCAGCGTTGGCCCGACGTTGAAGCTCATCCACCCAAAGTTGTTGACAATGCGCTCGATGTCGCCCGCGCCGTTCAGGATCCTTGAGGCGGTGTTGGGCTCGTAGCACTCGTCCGTGATGCGACGGTTCCAATCATGATAGGGCGCGGCCGAATGCTCCTCCTGCACCGCCTCCAGCCACGGATTTTCTCGTGGCGGCTGATAAAAGTGACCATGAACCAGGACCGAGCGTCCACCCAACGGCAAGCCCCTTTCTCCTCGACACCCTCGAGTGCGCGGCCACGCAGACACCCACGGCCGTCAGCTGTCCCGGGCCTCCCAGATGGAGAAGTTGGGACCCGGCACACGCACGGGGTCGTCCGACCGCACCCGGTCGGGCAACATCCGTCCTGGCCCGCCATAAATCCCGTCGGCGGACTCCAGTCTCCGCTCCCACCATTCCGAGCCCTCCCACCCCCACGGCAGGATCATCGGCTCGAGGCTCCCCGCGGGCACCCACACCAGCGCCAGACGCTGGCCGCCGCCGTGGCGTGCCACCACCACCGCGTGCGCGCCGGCCTGCGCCTCGACCGTCCCGAGCCTCCGTTCGGCCAGCGCCGGCGCACGGCGCCATGCCAACAAGACTTTATAATACGCCGCCACCCCCTGCTTCTCCCGCCGGGTGAGCCGCGAGTCCGTGACCGCGGCCAGCACCGTAGGGTCGCGGGTGGCCTCCGTCCAGCCAAACGCCCGCGCTTCCTCCGCACGGCCGCGCCGGACGGCGTCCAGCAGGGCAGCGCCGGCGTGATCCACGAAGTACAGAAACGGGGCCGTCTCGCCGTACTCTTCGCCCATGAACAGCATCGGCACGAACGGCGCCGTGAGCACCAGCCCGGCCGCCGCCTTGGCCGCCTCCATCCCCGCCTGCCCTGCCACCCGATCGCCCTGGGGGCGGTTGCCCACCTGGTCGTGGTTCTGCAGATACACCACCACCGCCGGCGCGGGCGGGGCGTCGGCGGCGTCGTAGGGCCGGCCGTAGTGTCGCCCCCGATAACCAGACCAGCGGCCGCTCTGGACGAGGCCCTGGCGTATCGCGGCCGCCACATCCGTGAGCGCCCCAAAGTCCTGGTAGTAGCCGGCACGGTCTGGGGTCAAGGCGGCATGCACCGCATGGTGCACATCGTCGGACCAAAACGCGTCGAAGCCGAGGCCGCCCCACCGACCCGGCCGCACGACGCGGGGGGCGTTCCAGTCGCTCTCCGCCACCAGCCAGGCGGGCCGCCCCTGGGCACGGCCCGCCTCGTGCAGGGCGGTGGTCACCTGCTCCCAAAAGGGCCACGCCGTCTGGTCGACAACCGCGTGGACCGCATCAAACCGAAAGCCGTCCAGGTGAAAGCGCCGCTGCCACTCCAGGGCGTGGCTCAAGAAGAAGTGCCGCACCCCGTCGGAGCCGCGGCCGTCAAAGTTCAGCGCGGGCCCCCACGGCGTCCGATGCCGCTCCGAGTAATACGGGGCAAACTCGTCCCAGTACACTCCTTCGGGGCCAATGTGGTTGTACACCACGTCCATGATGACCCCGAGCCCCGCCTGGTGGGCCGCGTCCACCAGCCGGCAGAGGCCGTCCGCCCCGCCGAGGCTCTCCTGCACGGCAAACGGAAACACGCCGTCGTAACCCCAGTTCCACCGACCGGGGCACTGGGAGACCGGAAGCAGTTCCAGCGCCGAGAGGCCCAAGCGCGCCAGGCGGGGCAGATCGTCGATGGCCGCGTCAAACGTCCCCGCGTCCGTAAAGGTCCCCACATGCATCTCATACACCGAAAAATCAGGAGCCGTGGCGGTCATGCCGGCCCACCCTTCGTCATGCCACGCATGGCCATCGGCCCAGAGCGCCGAGGGCGCCAGCACCCCGTCGGGCTGCCACCGCGAAGCCGGGTCGGCCCGCACCGGACCCTCGGGGGCGAGTTGGAAGCCATACCGGGTTCCCACCGGCCGGTCCGGCAGGCGGGCGGTCCAGTAGCCCGCCGGCTCGGGGGTCATGACCCATCCCTCACCGGTGTCCGGCAGCACCAGGCGCGGTCCCCGACTCCGGGGGGCCCATAGACGGACCTGCCAGCCATCGTGTGCATCCGGCACCGCGCCCAGCGCACCGAGGGCGTTCCACGGCGTCATGGGCGCGGCCTCGCGGCCACCGGGTCCGCCGCTCCCGGGACTACGCCCCCACGCCGGGCGGCCAGCGCCTTAAGCCAGATCAGAAGGTCCGGATCTCCTAACACCTCCTCCAAGGTGCGGGACGCACGCCGGGACCAGTTCTCTGAGGAGGCCGTGCCGGGCTGGTTGGGCGCACGGGGCTCCAACCACCAGTCCTCGAGGTTGACGACCAGCCACGCGGCGCCGGTGT
>JAJYPH010000076.1 GCA_021795575.1 Bacillota bacterium | reverse complement strand
CGCGCCGCTCATCATCCGCGCGCCGATCACCGAGCGGGTGCTGGCGCTCACGTTCGATGACGGCCCGACCGCGAAGTGGACGCCGCCAATCCTGCGGGTGCTGCGCCAGAATCACGTGGCCGCCACGTTTTTTGTCATTGGCCGGCAGGCCCAGCGCTACCCCGCGCTCATTGCCCAGGAAGTCCGCGACGGGATGGAAGTGGGGAGTCACGGATACAACCACATGGTGCTGCGCGGAAAGAGCGCCCAGGTCGTCGCCGCCGAGGTGGACCAAGCCGGAGAGGCCATCATGGCGGCCGGCGCGCCTCTCCCGACGCTTTACCGCATGCCAGCGGGGATCTATGACCAGACGGCGCTGTCGGTGCTGGGCGGCCTGCACTACCTGGTCGTAGGGTGGAGCATCGATCCGCGAGACTGGCGGCACCGCTACGCGGCGGGTGCTATGGCGCAGCTGGTGGAAACCCAGGCGGAACCCGGCGCCATTATCATTTTCCACGACGGTCCCAACGGCGGCCGGGCCACCGTGCAGGCGGTGGAGCAGCTGATCCCGGCGCTGAAACGCGCGGGCTACCGGTTTCTCACGGTGTCGGCCATGTTGAAGCTGGTCAAGGGCCGCCTGTAGCTTCAGGGATTCAAGGTGCGCGGCATTTGATTTTCGAACGCCAGCACGTCCACCGTGGGGGCAATCGACGCGTAGCCCCAATTGAGCAGGGACTCGGCATCGACGTACTCGGTGGTAAACAGCCGCGCATGCAGCAGGACGCCCACCAGGGTGACCGGATAGCCGTTGACCGTCCGCTGGGCCGCAAACACCAGGGTGCAGGCCGCCTGGGTCGTCCACCCCGTCTTCAGCCCAATCACCGTAGGGTCCCGCCACAAAATGCCGTTGATGTTGATGACCGTGGGGTTGTTGGGCAGGCTCGCGGTCTTGGTGCGCACAATCTGGCGCAGCACCGGGATCTTGAGGTCCAGCTCCGCGAGCCGCAGCAGGTCGCCGGCGCTGGACGTAGAACCTGGCGAGATGCCGTCGGGGTCGGCGTAATGGGTGTGGTGCAGGCCCAGCGACTGGGCGGTCCGGTTCATAAGGGCCACGAAGGCGGCGGTATGCCCCGAGACCGCCTGGGCCAGCGCCACCGCCGCGTCGTTGGCGGACACCATGAGCATGCCCGTCAGCAGTTGGCGCACCGTAAAGCGTTCTCCGGGCTGCATGCGCATGTCCGAGCCGCCGGTGGCCGCCGCGGACGGCGAGATGACCACGACTTGGTTCATGGGCAGCGTTTCCGCCACCAGGTAGGCCGTCATCAACTTGGTGGTGGAAGCGATCGGACCCTGTTGGGTGGCGTTTTTCGCGTACAGCGGCTGGGACTGGCCGTAGACGGCCAGGACGGCATCGGGCTCGTGCAGGGCAAACGGCAGCGGCGTCCCGCGCGGGACCCAGCGAATGGGATGGGCCAGCTCGGTGCCGTGAGCGCCGGCCACGGGGCGGGCTCCCACACCGCGGGGACGGGGCGGGGCGGCGGCCCGGGAGGAGTGCAGGACCAGGGACCCCAGGATGCCGCCGGCGGCCAGCAGGGCCACGGTGGCCACGAGGCGCCGCCCCAACGGACGGCGGATGTTTCTGCGACGTGCCACCGGCGTCCCCCCGGACTTGAGATCCTGTGGGCGGACCCAGCGTCATGGTGCAGACGCTCGCTGCCACCCCACGGGGGTGGCGGCATGCCACCCCGCTGCCGGACTGATTGTACACAGTCAGGGGTCGGTCTGCACGGGGGAGTGCCCGGGACTCGGGTTCACGCCCTGTCGCTGATGGGCTAAAAAGTGCTCCCACCAGGCGGGATCCCGTTGGGCCAAGTCCCACAGGGCCTCGATGGCCGCCAGGGCCTCGCCATCCATGAAATGCTCGATGCCCTCGACAATGGCGTGGATGCGAACCGCATCACGTAGACCCAATTGGTGCAGGAATCGCTCCAACACAGCGTGACGCGCTGCCAGCGAACGCCCGCGCCCCTCGCCCAGCGGGGTGAGGGTGAGCCCCCGATAGCGTTGATAGTTCAGGAGGCCGTCCTCATCCAGGCGGCGCACCATCTTGCTGGCCGACGCCACGGACAGATGAAGCCGCGCAGCGATGTCGCTCACCCGCGCCGCGCCGCGGTCGCGGGTCAAAATCCAAATCGCCTCCAGATAATCCTCGCGGCTGGGGCTGGCCATCCCATCGCCTCCTTGCGTCCCGTCGGGTGCGCCTCTGCTTGATTCCTATAATATGGGAATTAACGACGGGCGAACCCTCCCGTCGCGTTTTGTTTGCAGGTTCTTGATCTTTGGGAGGTATCGGACCGTTAGAATACGCGCGGGAGGGATGGCGACGGACGTGCTGACGCGGCTGGTGCATCCGCCGCAGGTGGCGGTGGTGGATCCACCCACCGTACCACCTCTTTATGCGTCGACCACCTATGGCGCGGACGCCTTGGATCGTATTGATGGCGTCCTGGGCGGTCGTGAGACGGGGTTCCAGTACAGTCGGCAGGGCAACCCCACGGTGGCGGCCTTGGAAGGGGCGCTGGCCGACGTGGAAGAGGCCAGCTGGGCCGTGGTGGTCGCGTCCGGCATGGCGGCCATTGCGGCGGCGTTGGAGGCGGCCGTGCCGCCCGGAGCGCTGGTGCTGGCGGCCCAGGAGCTTTATGGCGCCACCGATGCTCTGCTAACCACCTGGGGGGACCGGGGGCGCATCACCCTGGGGCGGGCGTCCGTGGGCAACCTCGCCGCGTTTCGTGCCGCCATTCAGGCCCAGCGGCCCGCGGTCGTATTTGTCGAGAGCGCGTCGAATCCTTTGTTGCGGGCTGCCGACGTGCCCGCGCTGGCCGACGCCGTACACCGCGTGCAGGGCCGCTTGGTGGTGGACAATACGTTTTTGTCCCCGCTGGTGCTGGCTCCCGTGGCCTTGGGCGCCGATTTGGTGGTGGAGAGCCTGACCAAGTTCGTGGGCGGCCATGGGGACGTGACCGCTGGCGTCGTGGCCGGGGTGGACCCCGACTTGGCGCGCGCCGTGCTGGCACACCGCACGCACGCGGGCGCGGCGGCGTCGCCGTTCGATGCGTGGCTGGCGGCGCGGGGACTGAAGACGCTGGGGCTTCGCGTGGAACGGCAAATGGCCACGGCCGCGGTGTTGGCGACGCGGCTCGCGGCGGCTGGGCTGGTCACGTGGTACCCGGGCCTCCCGAGCCACCCGGATCACGCGACGGCGGCGCGACTCTGGCACGGGGGATTCGGTGCGCTGGTGTCCGTCGACCTGCCTGGGGGGCGGCCGGCCGTCGACGCGGCGTGGCGCACGTTTCGCCTGTGGGGACGCGGGACGACGCTCGGTGACGTCGAATCGCTGGCCCTGTACCCGGCGGTCGCGAGCCACCGGGGGCTTTCGGTCGACGAGCGCCTTGCACGGGGCATCGGGCCGGGTTTGTTGCGCCTGTCCGTGGGGATCGAGGCCGTGGACGATTTATGGGCAGATTTGGCGACCGCCGTGGGTGTTCCTCGGCGGCCGGATGTTGTAACCTAAAACCAATCGTATACGAACGGCCGCGCGACCAGGGGCCGACGAGCCCCGAGACCGGTTGGACTCAGTAGGCAGCTGGAGGGACAGAACTAGTGCGAGTGTTGGTGTTGGGAGCGGATGGGTATTTGGGGTGGCCGACCGCGCTGCATCTGTCGGCGCGTGGATTTGACGTGGGCGTGGCCGACAATTTTGTCCGGCGCCAGTGGGATCAGGAACTGGGTGTCGACAGTTTGGTGCCGATCGCGGGGTTTCACGACCGGATTCGCGCGTGGAAGGACGTGAGCGGGAAAACCCTGGAGCCATTTGTCGGAGACTTGAACAACTATCCATTTGTGGCGCAGATGCTGGCCAGCTTTCGACCGGATGCGGTCGTGCATTTTGCGGAGCAGCGCTCTGCGCCCTACTCGATGATCGATCGCGACCATGCCGTGTTCACTCAGGTTAACAACGTGGTGGGGACGCTGAACCTGCTGTACGCCATGGCCGACGTGGTGCCCGCCTGCCACCTGGTGAAGCTGGGGAGCATGGGGGAATACGGGACGCCCAACATCGACATTGAAGAAGGGTTTATCGAGATCACGCACAAGGGGCGGCGGGACGTGCTGCCGTTTCCCAAGCAGCCGGGCTCTTTCTACCACCTGTCCAAGGTTCACGACAGCCATAACATTATGTTTGCCTGCCGGACGTGGGGCTTGAAATCCACCGACCTGAACCAAGGCATCGTGTACGGCGCGGAGACCGACGAAACGGCACTGGACCCGCGCTTGGCCACGCGCTTTGACTACGACGGCGTATTTGGGACGGTGCTGAACCGCTTCTGCGTACAGGCGGTCGTCAAGCACCCACTGACGGTGTACGGCACGGGCGGACAAACCCGCGGGATGCTGGACGTCCGGGACACGGTGCGGTGCATTGAGTTGGCATGCCAAAACCCCCCGGCCGACGGGGAGTACCGCGTGTTCAACCAGTTTACCGAGGAATTCACGTTGACCCAACTGGCCGAGCTGGTGAAGGAACTTCGACCCGCCACCCAGATTGAGTACCTGGAAAATCCGCGGGTGGAGGCGCCCGAGCACTACTACCACGCCCAGCACACGCACCTGATGGACCTGGGACTGGTGCCCCATCTGTTGTCGGACACGCTGCTGCACCAGGTGTTTGGCGTCGTGGAGCGCCATCGCGACCGCGTCAACCTGGCGGCCATCCGGCCGGCGGTGAACTGGCGCCAAGCGCACCAGCTGGTGGAGTCCGCGCCCCAGCGCGCCTGAGGGCTGCTGGTGGCCACCCAGGGAGGGGGAACCCCCTCCCTGGGTCTTAGCTGAGGGGTCACTGAAGCGCCGCGAGCACCTCGTCGGGTTCCGGGAGCTCCTCCGATCCATACACCTGCGCAAACTCCAGGAGGCCGTCGGGGCCCACCGCCAGCACGGCCCGCTTGGCCTGGCCGTCCTCCTGCAGCACGCCGTACACCTTCAGCATCGCACCATGGGGCCAAAAATCACTGGCCAGCGGATAGGTGAGCCCACCCAGGCTTTTCGCCCACGCCTCGTTGCACGGGACGGAATCCACACTCACGCCCAGCACGTGGGCGTCTACCGCTCTAAAGCGCGCCTCGGCGCGGCTGAAGGCGGGAATCTCATTGGTTCAGACGGGAGTCCAGGCCAGGGGGTAGCACACCAGCACGAGCCGATGCCCGGCATAGTCCGCCAAGCGAATGGATTTCCCGCCGGTGGCCGGCAGCGTGAAAGCGGGAGCCCGACTGCCGACTTTTAGGGTCTTGGTGTGATTCATGCGCATCTCCTCACGGACAACTGGTGCCCCCCAGCCGGCAGGTGGCGGCCGCTTTGCTAGGATGAGCCCAAGCTAGGATGGGCCCAAGGGGCCATCCGCATTCAGGAGGGACCATGGAGCTTTGGATGGGCGGCGTGCTGCTGGTGTGCATGGCCGCATTTCTGGCCCTGCGCTGGGACGGGCAGCGGCGGCCCCGACCGATGGCGGTCTGGATGGAGTCGGTGTTTCTCGACAATCCCTTTCGGCGCGCTGTGTTCCCGCCCAGCCTGGTCACGCGCGCCTGGATGCCACCACCCGGGGCTCGGCTGGGAGAGCTGGGCGCCGGCACCGGCATGGTGACGGCCGTGTTGGCACGCGCCGTGGGGCCGACCGGGCACGTTTGGGCGATTGACCGGCAGCGCGGCGCCGTGGCGCGCGCCCGCCGGCGGATGGCCGGCTGGCCCGGGTGCACGGTGGCCGTGGCGGACGCGCGCCACCTGCCGTGGCCGGACGGGCAGCTGGACGGGGTGGTGACCGTGGCGATGCTGGGCGAGGTGCCCGAGCCCGATCGCCTTACGGTGCTGGCGGAGTGCCGCCGCGTGCTCAAGCCGGGGGGGCGGGTGGTTCTGGGCGAATATGGACCGGACCCGCACTACCTGACCCCGGGGGCGCTGGCATCTTTGGTGAACCAGGCAGGCTTTCAGGTTGTGCACCAGCACCGGGGCTGGTGGCAGCACGCCCTGGTGGCGGTCGCGGAAGGGTCCAAGGGCCCTTAACGCGAGGGGCCAATCGGTCCAAATTCCGGTCCCAAACGGCCCAATTTTGTTGACGGGATCTAGATGGGACGCTAGGATGCATATGGCAAGCGGTCGAAAGTCCGGGGTTGACCCGATGACCCGTGACCCGGGCAGCGTCGCATCTTCCAGCATCTGTCCGTAGCTTTAGGCATCTGGTTGCATCTATCCGCATCGATCGGGGGCGGTGGGAGTGACGAACGGACGGCCGGGTGGAAGAAGGCGCCGGTGGCGGTGGATCCCGGTAGGGCTGTTGACCGTCCTCGGATTGGCGGGATGCGGGTCGCTGACCGGCAAGGAATCGATGCTGCAGCCCGCGGGGCCGGTGGCCGCGGCGCAGGTTCAGCTGTTGGATTCCAGTATGTGGATCATGTTTGAGATTTTCATTGTGGTGGCCGCTGTCTTGATCATTGCCCTCATTCGCTTTCGCGCGCGCCCCGGCCAGACCGAGCTGCCCCCCCAGGTGGAGGGCAACAACCGGCTCGAACTTTTGTGGACCATTGTGCCGGCCCTCCTGCTGGCGCTGTTGGCGGTGGGCACCGTGAAAGAAACGTTTGCCCTGAATGCGTCCCCCACCATGAAGAACAGTGTGCTGGTGGACGTGACCGGTCACCAGTTTTGGTGGTCCTTTCAATATCCAGGCTACGGGAATCTGATCACGGCGAACGAGCTCCACATTCCGGTGGGCAAGCGCATCGTGCTGGGACTGACGTCGGCGGATGTGATGCACTCGTTCTGGGTGCCCAAGCTGGGCGGCAAGACGGATCTGGTGCCCGGCAAGGAGAACTACATCTGGATTGAGGCGGCCACCCCGGGCATCTATTACGGCCAGTGCGCCGAATTTTGCGGCACGGGCCACGCCGACATGCGCCTCACCGTCGATGCCCAGACGCCCCAAGCGTTTGCGGCATGGGTTGCCACTATGCAGCATCCGGTGTCCACGCCCACCACGGCGCTGGCCAAGGCGGGATACCAGTATTTTTCCACCGTGGGTTGCAGCACCTGCCACACCATTGGCGGTACGCCCTATGCCGGGGTGGTCGGGCCCAACCTGACGGACCTGACCGGGCGCCTGATGATTGCGGCCAACCTCATTCCCAACACGCCGACCAACCTGTACCGATGGATTCGGGACCCGCAGGCGGTGAAGCCCGGGGCCAAGATGCCGGATCTGCACTTGAAGGCCAAGGAAATCACGGCCCTGGTGGCTTACCTGGAGCAGCTGAAGTAAATTTCGTGCGACGCCGCACGGGACACAAGGAGGAGAAGCATGGCGTCCATATCCGGTACCGCCAACCTGCCCCGCACCGGGGAAGCCACCGCCTACCGGGGCTTGATGGCTTGGCTGACGGTGGTTGATCACAAGCGCATCGGGCAGTTGTACCTGATGTCGGGTCTCCTGTTCTTCCTGGTGGGCGGCGTCGAGGCGTTTATCATGCGGCTCCAGCTGATGCACCCCAACGGCCATGTAGTCAGTGCCGCCGTGTTCAACGAGCTGTTTACGATGCACGGCACGACCATGATCTTTCTGGCGGTGATGCCACTCTCCATCGGATTTATCAACGCCATCGTGCCGTTGCAAATTGGGGCGCGCGATGTGGCGTTTCCCCGCCTGAATGCGCTGTCGTTCTGGCTCTTTCTGGGAGGCGGCCTGCTGTTGAACTCCAGCTGGTTTTTGGGGGGCACGCCCAACGCAGGGTGGTTCAACTACACTCCCATCAGCGGGGCGCAGTTCAGTCCCGGGCTGGGGGTGGACTTCTACGACATCGGGCTCCAAATCGCGGGGATTGGAACCCTGATCTCGGGAATTAATTTTCTGGTCACGATCGTGAACATGCGGGCGCCGGGCATGACTTGGTTCCGGTTGCCGATGTTCACCTGGACGACGTTTGTCACCATGATCCTGGTGCTGTTCGCATTTCCGCCGCTGACGGTGAATCTGTTCCTGCAGACGTTCGAACGTCTTTTTCACGCGGAGTACTTCAACGTGGCGGCGGGTGGGAGCCCCCTCTTGTGGGCCAATCTGTTCTGGATCTTTGGCCACCCCGAGGTGTACATCCTGATTCTGCCCGCGTTCGGCATCATCTCGGAGGTGATTCCGACCTTCAGCCGCAAGCCCCTGTTTGGCTACGTGAGCATGGTGCTGGCGACGCTGGCGATTGGCTTCCTGTCGTTCATGGTATGGGTGCACCACATGTTCACCCTGGGCTATGGCCCTTGGGTCAACTCGATCTTTGCCCTGACGTCCATGCTGATCGCGGTGCCAACCGGCGTCAAGGTGTTCAACTGGCTCTCGACGATGTGGGGCGGACAGCTGCGCTTCACCACGGCCATGCTGTGGGCGGTCGGCTTTCTGTTCACGTTCGTGCTGGGCGGGATGAGCGGCGTGATGCTGGCGGTGGCGCCGGCGGACCTCCAGCTCAACAACAGCTACTTCGTGGTCGCGCACTTTCACTATGTCCTGATTGGTGGGTCGCTGTTTGCGCTGCTGGCCGGCCTCTATTACTGGTTCCCGAAAATCACCGGGCGGATGCTGAACGAGCGCCTGGGCCGCTGGAACTTCTGGCTGATGTTCATTGGATTCAACGTGACGTTTTTCCCCATGCATTTTCTGGGGCTGGAAGGGATGCCGCGGCGCATCTTCACGTACTCCCCTGGATTCGGGTTCACCTTCTGGAATGAGGTGGCGACGTTTGGCGTGTTCATCCTGGCCTCCGGGGTGCTGCTCTTGGTGATGAACGTCGTACGGTCGGTGGCGGCCGGTGAGCGGGCGTCGGCGGATCCCTGGGATGCGCGGGGACTGGAGTGGTCCATCAGTTCGCCCGCCCCGGCGTATAACTTTGCCAAAATCCCGCTCGTCCGCGGCTATGACCCGCTTTGGGTGGAGAAGATGCACGGCGATGGCCGTATGATCCCGGCGCCCCAGGCGCCGGGGGCCCACCACGGGCCGCTGGGTATGGTGCACATGCCCAAGCCCACCATTGTGCCTCTGTTGGTGGCTCTGACGCTGGTGGCCGCGGGCTACGGGTTTATTTTCAACCAGCTGTGGCTGGAGGTGCTGGCGCTCCTGCTGTTGGGGGTGGCGCTGCACCGGTCGATGTTTGAGGTGGATCCCGGGGAGTACGTTCGCGTGCGCCCGGAGGACGAGGAGGCGATGAGTGCCCATGGCTAGTGTGACAGAACGCGGCCTGGTGGGGGCTTCCGACCGCCCCGTGGCCGAGCTGGGGGCTCAGGAGCCCATGGACAACTCGGTGTTGGGCCTCTGGGTGTGGCTGTCGGCGGAGGCGTTGTTTTTCGCTTCGCTGATTGGGGTGTACTTCTTGCTGCACACGGACACCAACCATGGACTCACGCCCCAGACCGCTTTTGATTTGCCCCTGACATTTGTGGGCACCATCATTCTGCTGTCATCCAGCATGACGATGGCGCTGGGTTACAACCAAATGCGGCGGGGCAACGTCGTGGGTCTGCGCCGCTGGCTCGTGGCCACCGCGTTTCTGGGTCTGGCGTTCCTGGCGTTCCAGGCCAAGGAATTCACCGGCTTCTACAGCCGCGGACTCACGCTGTCATCGAGCCCCTTTGGGTCGTCGTTCTTTACGCTCACCGGCTTTCATGGCCTGCACGTGCTGTTTGGCGTGTTTTGGCTGTTGTCGTTGCTGGCGTACACCTACAAGCCGACGTTCATGCAGGAGGCGAAGACCAAAGTCCAGGTGCTGGGCCTGTACTGGCACTTTGTCGATGTCGTCTGGGTGGTGATTTTCACGTTTGTGTATCTCATGGGAAAGGTGGGCTAGCATGCACGCGGACGTAGAAGCACCCGCCACGGGCAGCCACGGCCCCCTGTACGTGGGCATTGGGGTGGGTTCCCTGGTTCTGACGGCCATCGCCTTCTACGTGGTGGGCAGCACCACCGGGCTCCGCGCCTACGAGGTGCCCATCATTGTGGTGCTGGCGGTGGGGCAGCTGGCGCTTCAGGTGATGCTGTTCATGCATCTCCGCGAGGGACGTCAGGTGTACTCCATGTTTTTTGGCTACGGTGCCTTTCTGGCCCTGGTGGTGGCGTGGAGCATCGGGTATGTCCTGACCGCCTACGTGCCGCCCACGGCCAAAGTGCCTCATCTGTCGCACACCCAGCTGATTGCGCTGGGGGGCACGATTGTCTCGCAGCAGTGTGAGTCGTGCCACACGGTCAACGGGCACGGGGGCACCTTTGGGCCCAACATGAATCAGGTGCTGGCGGGCACGGTCAACCTGGTGCCCGGCGGCAAGCCCACGTCCACCACCTGGCTGGTGAGTTGGATCTCGGACCCGCAGTCCATTTGGGCCCAGGCCAAGATGCCGGACTTGGGCCTCACCCCCCAGCAGGTGACGGGCGTGGTCGACTATCTGGAAACCAACGTGAAGTAACCCAAGAGCATAACGGGAATCGGTGATGGCACGGTGATGGCACGGTGATGGCATGGTGATGGTTGGACCGCAAAGGAGGTCCCCTGATGAGCCCAGCGATCCCTGCAAAATTCACGTGGTTTACGCTGTTGGCACACCAGCCGTGGTACGTGCTGTGGCCCCCCTGGGTGTGGGTGGTGCTGGTGCTGGCCGCCGGCGCCTACCTGATGGCCGCCGTCGGCCCGTGGCGGGTGCAATTCGATGGGACGATGCCGGCGCGCCGGGCTCAAGTGGGATGGTTTCTGGCCGGGCTGGTCACGTTGGGCGTGGCCTTTGGCAGCCCGCTTTGGTTTCTGGGCCAAGAGGCGGCGTTTTCCGCCCACATGGTAGAGCTGTCGCTGGAAACCATGGTGGCGGTCCCCATGATGCTGGTAGGCCTGCCGGACTTTCTCCTGCGGCCGCTGTGGAACTGCGGCCCCACGCGCTACGTGCTTCGCGCCAGCACCCACCCCCTGATGGCCCTGGGCATGTTTACTGTCGTGTTCTCCCTCTGGCAGCTGCCCCTCTTCTATGATCCATCCCTCCGAAATCCCTACCTGCACGCCGTGGAGCTGTTGGTGCTGGGGCTGTTGGCCCTGGTGTGGTGGTGGCCCATCTGGAGCACGCTGCCCGAGCGGCCGCGCCTAAAAGGCGGGGCGCTCATGATTTATGTGGTGGCGGCGGTCGTGTTCCTGTTTCCCCTGCTGTTTTTCCTGGTGATGGGCGGCGTGCCCGGATATCCGGTGTATGGCCAGGCGGAGCGCATTTTCGGGCTCACGCCTGCCACCGACATGCAGATGGGCGGGGTGCTGTTTCGCGTCATCGACACGATAAGCTTGGGCGTGGCGGGCGTGAACGCGTTCATGCACTGGGGCGACCCGGCCCGCTATCCCGACGCGATGTCGCGAGCGGACGCGCGGTCGCCAGACGTGTCGGTGGGCCCACCGGTGGGACGGGCCACCCCCACCCAGACCCGCCGGCGCGATTCGCCCCGGTGAATCGGGGGCGGCGCGTGGCGGTCGGCTTGTGGCTGGCGGTGGGGGTGTGGGCGGCGGCTCTCCTCGTGTGGCAGGTGATGGGAGCGCGGGCGGCGCCCCTATCACCGGTCCTGACGCCCCAGCAGGCAGCCCAGGGGTTCAATGTGTCGGTCTCGCCGTTGGGACTGCCGAACCTGCCCGGCACGCCGCTCTCCGGGCGGGCGGCGCCCCGGTTTGCGCTCACGACGGTCTCGGGCGCCCGGGTGACGCTCCAGTCGGTGGCGGGCCGCGTGGTGGTGTTGACCTTTGTAGCGGTCGGCGGCCAAAATGGGCAGGGCACGGGAGCGGGCGCCCTGCTGGAGCGAACGCGCGGCCTCTTGGGCACGCGGGCAGCCGGTGTGGCGATGCTGGCCGTCGTGGTGGATGCGGACGCCTCGCGCGCCGCCCTAGCCTCGTGGCAGCAGCACCACCCCGGCGTGGTGTTGCTGACCGGCGGGCTGGGCGCGCTCCAGTCCGCCTGGACGGCATACGGGGTCGACGTGCGCGGGCAGGGGGCCACGGCCACGTTCACACCGGCGGTGTACGTGCTGAACCGGCACGGCCGGGAGGAAACCCTGACGGTGGCGGCACCGCGGGGGATCGGGTCCCAGGCGCGCGCGCTGGTGCGCGACATCGTGGCGAGGCTGGGGTAGACCCCGTGGCGGTCGTCCCCACGAAAGTATAGGGGGGCATGGGATGGAGCGGGTCGAGAAGCCGTGGGGCCATGAAATCTGGTGGGCCGTCACCGATCGCTATGTGGGGAAAATTTTGTTCGTGCGCGCGGGGCAGGCGCTGTCTCTGCAGTATCACGAGCAGAAGTCCGAGTCGATGTACTGCCAAAGTGGCCGCGGACGCCTCGAGCTGGATGGCGTCGAACACCAACTGGCACCCGGGGCCGCCTATGACATTGCGCCAGGCGTGCGGCATCTGCTGACGGCCGATGAGGATCTGACGATGGTGGAGGTGTCGACGCCGGAGTTGCACGATGTGGTGCGGTTGTCTGACCGCTACGGCCGCGAAGGCACCAGCACGCCCTGATCCGCGCCGTCGACTGCCCGGGCCGCGCTCAACATCGGGCAGGCTAACGGCGGTCGGCGCTTTCCGGCACGCGCCGGCGCGGGAGGGGAGGGCTCGCATGGCGGTGGAGGCCGGGATGGCGAGCCACTACCGGTGGGTGGCGCTGTCCAAACCGCCCGTGGGACGTTTAACCGGAGCTGTTTACGAGGCGCCCGCGCCTTCCATTCTATCCTGACCTCGTCCGCGGCGCGTTCGCGCGCAGCTCGATCGCACCATGTCGGGCGCCGGACGTGGGCCGCTGATGGCGGCCGCG
Source organism: Bacillota bacterium (assembly GCA_021795575.1). Lineage (GTDB taxonomy): Bacteria > Bacillota > Sulfobacillia > Sulfobacillales > JAIMBI01 > JAJZWV01. The sequence continues at coordinate 1,891 of JAJYPH010000076.1, read as the reverse complement.
GCAGGCCTCCTGGCTTCTCGGGTTTGGACGCCCCAAGGCTGGTCAAGCCGGTGGACGAGCGGTGGCTGGCGCACATGGCAACCTGTCGCCGGCCCAGCCGACCGCCCCAAGTCAGCGGGCGGCGGCCGTCACGGTTCCCGGCGGCACCATGTGGTCCAGACGCTCGGCCAACTGCAGAAACACCCGCGCGGCTTCGGAGGTGGGCGCCGCGGCCACAACCGGCTCCCCGCGATCGCCACCGGCCCGCACGTCCGGTTCCAGCGGTACCTGGGCCAAGAGTGGCACGTTCAAGGCGTCGGCCAGGTGCTTTCCCCCGCCGCGCCCAAAAACCTCCAAACGGTCGCCGTGGGCGCACCGGACATAGCTCATGTTTTCCACGACGCCCACGATGGCCTGGCCGATGCGCTCGGCGACACCGGCCGCGCGGCGGGCGACGTGCATGGCCACCGCCTGCGGCGTGGTGACCATGAGGAGCTGGGCGTGGCGCACTTTCTGCGCCACATCCAGTGCTAGATCACCTGTTCCGGGGGGCATGTCCACCACCAGCCAGTCCAGGTCGCCCCAAACCACGTCGCTGAAAAACTGCTGCATCATCTTGCCGAGCATGGGTCCCCGCCACACGATGGCCTGGTCCTCGGGGACAAACATCCCCATAGACACCAGCTTCACCCCGTATCGATCCCAGGGAATGATTTTCTGGTCGTCCGTCACTTCAGGCTGGCCCGTGGCTCCCATGATGCGGCCCTGGCTAAACCCATAGACGTCGATGTCCATGAGGCCGACTTTGTAGCCGCGCTGCGCCAGCGCCACCGCCAGGTTGGCGGTGACCGTGGATTTGCCCACGCCCCCCTTGCCGCTCGCGACCCCGATGATGCGGGTGCGGGTGGTGGGCTGGAGCAGGGCCGGGCCCGCGGGAGCCGCGGGACCCGAGCGCACGGGAATCTCCCGGCTGGCCGGGGCCACGGGGCGCGCCGCCGGCGCCGCCCCCCGGCGCGCTTCCGACAGGCGGACGGCGGCGGCAAACGCCTGCCGCCGCTCGGTCTCATCCATCACGTCGAGGCGGACGGTCAGGTCGCGCACGCCGGGCACCTGGCCCACGGCCGCCCGCACGTCCTGGTCAATGCGCTCGTGCAACGGGCAACCCGCCACCGTGAGCGCGACCTCGACCGCTACCGCGCCGGTGTCGTCCACCTCGACCTGGCGCACCATGCCCAGGTCGATAATGCTCTGGCCCAACTCGGGATCTTTCACCGCCGCCAGCGCGGTGCGAATGTTTTGTTCGTTCAACGTATTCGGCATGGGTCCTCCTCGCGGTGCTGTCGATCGTCTTCTCAGATGCCCAAGAGCCGCCGTCCCTCGTCGGTGATGCGCTCCGGCGTCCACGGCGGATCCCAGATCATGTCCACATGGGCCTCGTCGACGCCGTCCAGCGTCTCGATGGCCATTTCGGCCGTGCGGGTCAGCGTATCGTGCAATGGGCAGCCGGGGGTGGTGAGCGTCATCTTGACGTTCACGACCTGGTTGTCGATGTCCACGTCGTACACCAGTCCCAGGTCTACGACGTTGATGCCAATCTCGGGGTCGTACACGTTCTTCAACATGTCCACCACAGCTTCGGGGGTGGCGGTTGCCATGCGAACCCCTCCTCTCTTGGTGCCCTCTCCAGACTCTAACGCCCTCGGGCCGTCGGGCGGTCGATTCACCTTAAGTTGCCCCACCGCCGACTGACCGTTCCCGATCATTATAGGGGAACGTGCCAAAGAACGGGGCCCAAGCCGGGACACCTGCACAGAACGCATGCCGTCCGGTCGCCGCTGCACCCATCGTGCAGAACCGTCATAGCTTGCATGGATCGGGAGCCGATTTATGGGTGGAAAGGAAGCGGGATGAT
>JAJYPH010000278.1 GCA_021795575.1 Bacillota bacterium | reverse complement strand
GATTAGCCGCCTCGAAAAAAGCAGTCGACAAACCCTTGCACACCTTGGGAAGTTCTGGTACGCTAGCCGCAGTTTTTGTCGAATCAGGAGGGATACCGTGATGAAATCGACTGGAATCGTTCGCCGGGTTGACGAGTTGGGCCGGGTCGTCCTACCAATCGAGCTGCGTCGCACGCTGAGCATCGGCGACCGGGACTCGCTGGAGATTTACGTCGACGGCGAGAAGATCGTGTTGCGGAAGTATGAGCCCGCGTGCATTTTCTGCGGCAGCATGGACGGGGTGCAGGTGTACAAGCGCAAGAACATCTGCCAGGCGTGCATGGACACTCTCAAGAGCGACGTCGGCTAGTCCCGGCCGGTCCGGGCGTGCCACCGGCGGTACAGCTCGCGGCGCGACAGCGCCCCGTCGGCCGCCACTTGTCGGCACGCCTCGGACCCGGGGGTGCCTTCGGCCACTAGGCGATCCACCAGAGCGACGGCGGCGTCCCAGCCAAGGGGCGCCGCCGTGTTGGCTGGCGCTGGGCCCAGCACGAGCGTCCACTCCCCCCGGGGCGGCGGGCCCGCGGCGACCCCGGCGGCCGCGGCGGCCACGGTGCCGCGGAACCACTGCTCGTGGAGCTTGGTGAGCTCTCGGGCCCACACCAGCATGCGCTCCCCCGCCCCAGCGGCCGCCAGGTCGTCCAAGAGCGCCTGCACCCGGTGGGGGGCTTCGTACAGCACCTGGGCGCCCGGTGCTGCCAGCACCGCGGCCAGTTGACTCCGGCGTTCGGCACCCCGGGCGGGCAAAAACCCCCACTGCACCCACGGCAGGGCAAACCCCGACGCCGCAAAGGCCGTCACGCCCGCGCTCGGACCCGGTATGGGGGAGACGGGGAGGTGATGGGCCCAAGCCGCTTCCACCAGCTCGCGACCCGGGTCGGACACGGCCGGCAGACCCGCGTCGGACACCACCGCGATGGCGGCCCCGCCTTCAAGCCGGCGGACGATGTCGGCCAGTCGATCGGACCCCGAGTGCCCGTGCCACGACAGGAGCGGCACGGCAATGTCCAAATGCTTCAACAGGCGGCCCGTGACCCGCGTGTCTTCCGCCACCACCAGGTCCACTTCGGCCAGAACCTGGGCAGCCCGCATGGACAGGTCCGACCGATTGCCGATGGGCGTCGCCACGAGATACAGCACACCGGGCGCCACCCAGCGCCGGATGTCAGCGGCCATCACGGCCTCCCCCGCGCACCAGCGCCTCCTTGTCGTCCCGCGACAGACGCTTGATGGCCCGCTCGCGCCGAAGCGCACGTCCCCGGTCCAGGGCGGCCTCCCGATACACCACCACGAGCGGTCCGCGCCCCCGCGTATAGCGGGCGCCGCGACCGGTCGTGTGCTGCTGCAGGCGCCGGTCCACATCGCGGGCAATCCCGCAGTACAGACTGTCGTCGCCACAGCGAATCAAATAGACCCACCAGGGCGGCGCCCCCTGAGGCGCTGTTCCAACTGCCATGCCACCAGCTCCCGATTGGCGTTGCCGTCCAATGCCCACGCGGCGGCCTCCAGCGCCTGCCACTGCTCAATCAGCCGCCCCTGCGCCGGCGTCGACGCTGACTCCCGCTCGAGCGCGCCGCGCAGACACACGGCCGCTTCCGCCAGCGCGCCGGGCCAGCCATCCCCCTGCACGCGGCCGGCCAACAAGGCTCGGGCCGCATCCGACACCTCCGGAGGGACGTCCGACTGGACCCGCATCTGCCGACAGCGCGAGCGCAACGTGACCGCCACCGCCACGGCCTCCTCGGCCAGCAGCACGGTGGCGGCGTGCGGTGGGGGTTCTTCCACCACCTTCAGCAGCAGGTTCTGGGCCTCCTCCGTCATGCGGTCCGCCCTCCGCACCACCAGCACCTTGATCGGAGCCAGCACCGGTGGCACCAGCGCCTCCTCGGGCCACCCCCGGACATCGTCCCGACCCACCCGCTTGTCCAGCCCCACGACCCGCCAGTCCGGGTGCGCCCCCTCATCGTCGGCACCCCACAGCGCCGCCCGGCACATCGTCTCCACCTGCTCCCAGATCACCGCCGGGGCCTCGAAGAGATAGGCATGGGTGGGCTGGGCGGCTAACTCTGCGGCCAGCGACCGCCATCCCTCGGGTGTCGCGTCAAAACTTCTCATAGCGGTCGACGGACAACACAAAAATCGTCGCGCCGCCCACCGTCACCTCGACCGGAAACGGCACGTACGGCTCCCCGCTGTGCGTCGGCGCGGCCGGCGTGAGCGTCTCCTGCCGCATCGAGCTGGTGCGCCGCAGAATGGCCAGCACCTGCTCCACATCCGGCTCCTCCGTACCCACCATGATGGTCGTGTTCCCCTCGCGGAGAAACCCGCCGGTGCTGGCTAATTTGGTGGCGCGAAACCCACGCCGATTCAAATCGGTCAGGGCGGTGAGGCCGTCCTTGTCTTGTAAAATCGCGATGATAAGCTTCATGCGCCTCGTCCTTCCTCTCCATCGAGAAGCGGTCGCACCGCGTCCAAGACAGCCGCCGCCACGCGTGCCGGGTCCCCCTCCTGCGGCAGCACCACCAGACGGCGGCACCCGCTGGGACTCGTGTCCTGCTCATGTTCGCGAGACAGCATCCGATATCCTTCCCGCACGCGGTCATGAAAACCATCGTCCCGCTGTTCCATCCGGTCGCGATGAGTCAGGCGTGGCGTGGGCGCGGTGAGCAGCAGGGTCAGGTCCGGCACGAGTCCGCCCGTGGCCCAGTCGTTCACGGTGTCCACCCGCGCGCGGGGCACGCCGGCCCCAAAGTGCTGATACGCCACGGTCGAGAGCGTGAACCGATCGGCCACCACCACTCGCCCACCGGCCAGCGCCGGGCGAATCACGCGCTCCACCACCTCATGCCGCGCTGCGCCAAACAGCAGCGTTTCCGTGAGGGGTTCCATCACGTGATCCGGCTGAAGCAGCACCTGCCGAATGGCTTCGCCCACCGACGTGCCCCCCGGTTCTCGCACCACGAGGGCCGCGCGCCCCGCAGCCGCCAGCCAGGCGGCCAAGAGACCCACCTGCGTGCTTTTGCCCACCCCGTCGGCACCCTCAAACACGATCAGGTGTCCACGACCCATACGCCCACCCCCTCTCGGCTGGCTTTCACCCCTTCGAGCCGCGCACCCCGGCTCAGCAGATCCTGCATCCACGCGACGGCGCTGGCGGTAAACCGTTCCCCGGGCACCACCACCGGGACGCCCGGCGGGTACGGCGTCACCTCGGTGGCCGCCACCAGGCCGGCGGCAGCGCCCAGCGCCAGCAAGCGCCGACGACTCGCGACCGCCACCGCCGGCGACAGCACCGCCCCGCCCGGCGATGGCCACGCGGGCTCGTCCGCCGGCGGCGCCATGGGGTCCCCCAGTGCCGCGATCACGCGATC
>JAJYPH010000277.1 GCA_021795575.1 Bacillota bacterium | reverse complement strand
CTGGTTGTAGCGGTGGACCACCTCACCGGGTTCAGTGAAGCGATTGCCACGGTGTTCCCGCGGGCGGACGTGCAGAAGTGCGTGGTCCACCAGACCCGGAACTCGCTCAAGTACGCCGCGCGCAAGGATTATGCGGCCCTCACCGCGGCCCTGCGGCCCATCTACCAGGCGCCCACGGAAGACGCGGGCGCGGCGGCGCGGGCGGACTTTGCCGCCGACTGGGGGGACCGGTATCCCACGGTGGTGCGGTCCTGGGAAACCAACTGGGACGAACTGGCGACCTTTTATCGGTATCCCGCGGGGCTCCGGCGGACCATCTACACCACCAACCTCATCGAAGGCTTCCACCGCCAGTTGCGCAAGGTGACCAAGCGCAAGAGCCTCAACGACGGACACGGCGCTGACGAACATGCTGTACTTGGCGGGCCAAGAAGCTAGCGGAAGTGGACGAACCGTCTGCCGAACTGGGGCGAGATTCTGGGCCAGTTGGTCATCTACTTTGAGGACCGGCTGACCCCCTACCTGAAATAACCACCGGGGAGTTTACACAACACCCTTGACAGTCCCGGCGATGGACGACATGCGCGAACAGGTTGAAGATGTCCCGCCGGACGCCTTTGGCTGAGAAGTGGCGCAGGCCGTGCACGAGATCCGGACCGGCCAAGACAGCACGCCCTCCGCATGACCCGCGTGGTGCTGGACATCAACGTGTTGGTGTCGGCGGTGCTGGCCAGGCGGGGCGTTGGTGGTCATTCGAGAAGACTGGTTGAGCGGCCGTTTTGAAGTGTATGTGTCGGAGCCGCTGTTAACGGAAGTGGAACGCACACTCGCCAAGCCCTATTTTGCGACGCGGCGCAGATCGTACCGGACGCAACGGTTTCTCACGCTACTGAAACGGGCCATCGTGCTCCAAGCCATTACGGAGCGGGTCATAGGCGTCGCGACCCATGCGGACGACGATGGGATTATGGCCACCGCACACAGCGCCCGCGCCCACGTTCTCGTCACCGGCGACAAGCCTTGCAATCCTTGGGCACCTTTGGCGCGACACGGATTATCGACCCGGCGGGCTTTGCGGATCTGCTGGAGACCGCTCGCGACGGTTCTCCCCGCGACACGGACCGCCAACGGCGTCAACCGCGTTCTCCCACCTTGGCCTCGCCACCCTTCCGGAACCCGCGAACGGCAACCTCCCCCGGGAATCCCCCGCGGTTTTGCACCGTGCGCCGTCGGTCCGCTACGATTCGCCCCACTCCCAGCGACCCAGCGCGTACCAGGCCTCGAGGTCTTCACGATCTTCCGGCGTCAGCCACGAATCCAGCACGCGCACCAGGTCGTCGAACTGCCTTCTCGGCAAGACGCCCACCAGGCGGCTCACGTCGGCCCCATCCACGGTGCGGCCAGCCTCCAGCTTCATGTACACCAGCCATGGGCGCGGAAGGACCGGCAGCCCGTCGCGCAGGTTGTTCTGTGCATCGCGGACCGCGGCCGGCGCCCACGCGGCCTCCGTCACCAAGACGTCCACCTCCCAGGGCCCCCGCTGGTACGCCCAGCCGCCCACGGACAACGGCTCATGGCGGGTGAACCCGGACGCCAGGAGGAAAGCCTCCCACTGGGCGGCGTCTGCCGTCAGCACCACCAGATCCACGTCATCCGTGAACCGCGGCGCCGTGTAGTAATTTACGGCCATCCCTCCGCAGAGGGCGAACGGGGCGGGCGCATGGCCCAGCAACCCATGGAGATCCGCATCCATGTTAGGGGCCTTCCTCTCCATTTTGCCGTAGGGCAGGGATCCCGATCCGGGCCGCTGCCGACGCCGACTCTGGTCAAGCAACATCCACCGCGTCACCAGGCTCGCGAGCCTCCGCTCGGAAATTTCGTAGGACAGCGTCGGCCAGCGAATGACCCATCCGTTCCTCGCCCACTGCCAGGTCGCCTCCCCCGCCTGACCCGCCGACAAGCCGCGCAAGCCCACCAGCCGGTCGAGAGGCATGCTCACCCGCGGATGGCCTACCGCCACCCACCGGCTGCCTGCAATCTGAAACCGTGGCGCCGCAGCACCCGCTTCCTGCACCCACTCACCTCACGTTCTTCCGCGGCTAGGGATCCAACTGCGGCCCGCGATGCTTCCTGCGGGCTATCGTCGGTAAAGCCGCCCGCTCACACACCCGTGCGCCGAACCGTCAAATCGCAGCATCACCGCCTGCCCCACGCCTGCGGCGGGCGGCATCCCTTGCCGTTCCTCTGCGAGCCGATCCAATCCGGACCGCCCTTCGCGCCATTTCTCTAACCATTTTAGCATCGGGCTAGCATCGCTCTAGACCCCCTGAGGAGCCCGGTTACATTAGTTAACCCGAACGGAAAGGAATTCAGCCGTTGGATGCCGAAGGACCCGTCAGCCTTTGGCTCAAAGGGGCTGTCGCGCTTTCGCTGATGCATTATCGGGCTGCCGTGGCCGCCGCCGGGATTCGTGAGCGGTGGGCGGCCTTGAGTGGGGAGTATAACGAACGGACTCGGCGCTTGGCGGCCGACCTGGACCTGACCCTTCAGGACATCGCGGCGGCTCCCTGGGCGGACTTGGTCCGCGCCATGAGCCCGACGCCCACGGGCACGTGGCCGACCCCGACGTAGCAAATTCACGCCGTGGACCAGCGCCTCGCGCGCGAAGCCTCCGTGACCACGACCCGCCTGCACACCGTCCCGGGGAGCGACCCCGTGTTCGCCGCCGGACTCCTCGCCGAAATCGGAGGGTCGGCCTTGTTCGGAGCGATGACCAACGGGCCGAGTTCGCGGGTCTCACGTGGCCGGCGGCCCAGTCCGGGCCGCGGACCCGCGAGGACCGCCCGCTGGCCCAGACCGGCAACGCCGACCTCGGGTACTCCCGCGTGGCTGCCGCCAACCGTGTCCGCCAGCACGAGTCCCGCGAGGGGGCCTATTACGCCAAGACGGTCGCCGAGAGCACGCAATTCGCCCACCGCCGGGCCTTGGTGCTCCCGGCCCGGAAGTTGACCCGCCTGATCTTCGCCCTGCCGCGCCACGAGCACGCGTACAACCCGGAGCACCCGCCGGTGCTCCGTCATCGGTCCGCCTTCGCTGGATCCCACATCCTGTTATCCGCAGGGTCGAGGAGGGCTAGCGGACTTTCCCCTTCTTCGCCGCGCCGAGCCAACATTCCTCTTGACATCTACACCCCACTCTCCGAAGGCCGACGACCATTCGTGCCGACAATGTCTTCCGACCCCAACCACTACATCCGATAGATCCGATGGCTAGGAGTCCGTCCAGGAATCGTTAAAGGTCGGGAGCTACGCCGCAGGCAGAAGGAGCCGGCGGGATAACGTCCGGGCGTTCCGGCCCGTCTGCGGGCCGAGACAGGCCTCCAGGAGGCGCTGCGTGCGGCCCAATAGGGCGG
>JAJYPH010000276.1 GCA_021795575.1 Bacillota bacterium | reverse complement strand
GCCACCACCTACGCCTGGGTGCTGGCCGATGCGCGGCGGGCAACCCGGGTGGTGCCCTATCACCATCCGTCGGGAGCGGTCGTCTGGGTATCCCTGAGCCCTGATGCCGCGCGCGCTGTGGCCGCTGCCTTGGGGGATCCAGCGGGCGTGTGAGGATCCGCCGCGCACGAGGTCTCGCGCATGGTTGCGACTACGACGGCGCAAGCCCGGAAGACCGATAGGAGTCGGGCGCATAGCTAAGCAACAGGTCCCCCATCTCGCGTCCGTCTGCCCGGTCGTAAAAGCGCAGCATGGCCTCGTTGAATTCACGGCGGGCGCGGGCCGGCACGCTTAGCGCATCCAATCCCGCCTGCATGAGCACGCCGTTCATCATGAGGCGGGCCGTACGTCGGTTTCCCGCCCAAAAACATTTTTGGTACGCGCCAAACAGAAAGAAATTAACCGCACGATGCACGGGGTGGGCGAATTCCTGCAGGGCCGCGAGGCCCTGCGCGAACCGTTCACCGAGGGTCTCCGCCGGAGGGGGCGTGTACGTGGTCGTACCGGCCACCTCGACCGAGCCGGTGCGGAAGGGGCCCCACGTGAGTGCTTCCTCCGCCGCAACCAGGCGATGCAGCGCGCAGTAGCGATCCTGGGACAGGGTGAACTGGCCTGCCAGTACGGCGCCCAACAGCGCCTCCCATGCCGCGCGGAGGTTTAAGATGAGCCGCTGGTCCTCCAGGCGATGCCCGCCGACCGTCACACCATCCAGCAACGTCTGCACTTCGGGAAACGTGTAGGGGCTGCCTTCCAGATGCGCGGCGTCAAAGACGAGCCCCACCAAGATTTTCTTGGCGCGGAACACCACCCGGCGTACGTCAGGCACCGGCGGCACCGGCCATACGACCGGACGGGCCGGCACGAACCCGAGCGCATTCTCCACCATCCCGGCCACAACTCCACGCCCTCCCACAATCTCTCCTGGCCGCTCCTGGCCGGTCACCAGCGCGGGCCCGCCTCCCCAATACGATCCACTCCTTGGCCAAATACCAGGCGGACGATCCCCCTGGTGACGTGCGCCCCATTGTATCGCGCCGCGCCCTCTCCATAGCCGCCGCCTGTGATGAATGGCTTCCTACTCGCCTCTCACCCAAGTCAGGGGCCCCTCTCCACTTCCCACGAGGCCCACGGCCCCATATCATGCCTTACTCGCTCATTGGCGTGGTCCGCCGTCACCCACCGGCTTTCGGTGGTCGCGCCGGTCCCCTGTGATGAACGGCTTCTTTCCTGTCCCCACCAAGGCGATTGATCACGCTTCCCGCGAAGCCCATGGCCCGTTATAATCGGCAGACAGCCGATCCCGCCGCCATACGCCACGACGACACACACGAAGGCTGAACCCGTACCAACACATCGCGACCAGTCCGGTTGCCGAGTGTCCTCGCCAGCACGTCGGGAAAGAGGCGCATGCCTATGCAAACCGTCAACCGCCCCCCACGCGCCACCGATCCGTGGGAGGCGATTTACGAGCGCGTGAACCGGGTGCTGGTGGCGGGCCTGATGGACTATGGACTATCCCTCCGTCGCCCAGTTGGTGCGTCACGGCGCCGTGCTGCCCCCTGTAGACCTGCCGCCCATCGAGCCTCTTCCTGAGGGCCTGCTGGAGGGCCTCGGCATCACGCTTCCCCCCGATGAGACGGATCCGCCGTCCACGCGGGCCCAGCGGCCCGCGCATCCCGTGCAGGACCGATTCCGGGCCGGCGTGGTGGCTCTGCTGACCGACGGGCGTCTGCTGGTGGTGGAGTTCACGCGCCATTCCGACCCCGCGTTGGGCGATGTCGTCATCGCGGCGGCGGTGGAAGGCCTTCAACGAAAAGTGGATGTGGTGGCGGTCGTGGCGTATCTGGTGGACGCCCCCACCCCTGCCATCTTGGTCGACATGGGGTTCGTCAAGATGACCCCGACGAATCGGCAGGTGGCCCGGCGCGACGGCGCGCGCACGTGGGCGCGCCTACAGGAGGCGCTGGAAGCGGGCGCCGCCTTCAGTGCCCGCGGCTGGATGGACCTCGCGACCGTGCCGTTCATGAGGGATGCCACCACCCATCCGGCTGAGCGCCTGCGCGAGGTGGTGGGCCTCGTGGCGCGCTTGACGGGACCGGCGAGGGATCAAGGAAGCGCTATGCTGCTGGGCTTTACGTCCCTGTTTTTTGACTCGGACGAAAGGAGCGCCCTGATGGACCGGCTTAGTACCGCGCCCATGGTGCGCCGGCTGGCCCGCGCCTCGGAAGCGGACGGCCGGCGTATGCGGCTGGAAACCATCCTCGTCGCCCGTTTGGGCCCGCTGCCGGATAGGGTGCGGTCGTCGCTGGCGTCGGCCATGCGCTCGCGCACCTGGGCCAAGTTGACCCCCTGGCTGGCGTCGGCAGAGAGCCTGGAGGATCTGGCCCAGCGGCTGGGCATCATAGACCACTGAGGGCGTCCAGCACCCTCGGCACGCGGTTGAGGCGCGCTGGCCCCCACGGAATGGCAGACGACGGTGGGTCACGCGTTCACGCACCGGAACACCGCAGCGGTGCGGGTCCTCGTCCATGCATCCATGACGCGGGCCACCACCTCCGCCGATGGCGACACGCTGCGCAGCTTCACTGGGTACGCCTCACCACGGGTGCACCCAGTGAGGCTCCCGCTCCACTCTTGGGGATGCTGCCAGACCACCGCGCCCCGATCGGGCCACGGTACGGGCGGAACGCGGCCACCGAGGCGGTCGTCGGCGATCCAAAGGCGGTGGCCACCGCGAACTACCAACCTGTTTCCCGCCAGCTCGCCATGCCATCCAAGGCCGACGGGATAGGTCACCTCATAGACGGCGGCCGCGTCGTCGGCCACCGTGGTGGTGGAGGACGCTTAGTCCAGCTTGGCAGCTGAGGCTGGCAACGCCGCGCCGGGTTTACGCGGAACACGGTGAGCGTGTGGCTTTTGCGCGCCGGCTGACGAGCCAGGCTGCCAAACCCGCCCACCAGCACCGCAACCAGTCCCGCCATCACCAGGACGATGGGGACAAGGGCCGACGTGCACCGCCTCCGTGCATCACCCCCGAACCTGCAGCATCACCCGGGTCGAGTCGAGCGCTGCCGCCAAGCCTACCGCACCAGCCCTTGAACCCACCCCAGCCGCACCCTCCACGCCGTCCACTGCCCCTTCGACCAGATCCATCCACGAGGCACGGCTGACGCCGACTCACTTCCTCCGGCAGGCTGTTCAAAAGCTTCTGGCAGAACGGGTTGGCCAGGTTGTCCACCACCACGCCCACCACGCCCATGGGGAAGCCGCGCATCGAGCGCGCCAGCCGATTCGGCGTGCAGCCGGTGGCGTCGAGCACCGCCAGGACCGCCTGGCGCGCCGCTTCCCGCACGCGGGAATCTACGCGCAGGAGTCGCGACACC
>JAJYPH010000075.1 GCA_021795575.1 Bacillota bacterium | reverse complement strand
GCCGGCGCCGGCGCCGTGGGCGCCCTGTCCGGCCGAACCGGGCGGGGGCGGCACACGACCCGCACGGTCGCGCTGGCGCCGGTGGGGACCGCCTGGCTGGCGGATACGCCGGGCTTCACCCACTTGGAACTGCCGCCGCACGACGCATTGAGCCTGCGCGACGCGTTTCCCGAGTGGCGGGACGCTCGCTGTCGGTACGGCGACTGCCGTCACCTGGACGAGCCGGGCTGTGTGGTGCCCCAGTGGCTGGCGGCCGGACAGGTCAGCGCCGAGCGGTACGAGCATTACCGGCTGCTGCAGGCCGAGCCGGAACCGTCGCGCCACCGCCCCTGGGTGTGAGATCATCATCAGCGCGGGCGATGCGACGAGGACAAGGAGGTGTGCCGCATGGCGGCAGGGGGACCCCGGGTGGTGCAGTTGGCCCCATCGCTGCTGTCCGCGGATGCGGGACAGCTGGCGGATGCGGCCCGGGCCGTCGAAGCGGCGGGGGCCGATCTTTTGCACATTGATGTGATGGATGGTCATTTTGTTCCCAACCTCACGTTCGGCCCCCACGTGGTGGCGGCGATCCGACGGGCCACCACCCTGCCGCTGGACGTGCACCTGATGGTCCAGGAACCCGCGCCGCTGGTGGACGCCTTCATCGACGCCGGCGCGGACGTGGTGACGGTGCACTGGGAGGCCGTCACGCACCTGGAGCGGCTGTTGGCCCACATCCAAGCCCGCGAGTGTCTCGCCGGGATCGCGCTGAACCCGGCCACGCCCGTATCTCTGCTGGCTGACGTGTGGGCGGAGTGCGACTGGCTCCTGATCATGAGCGTGAATCCGGGATTCGGGGGGCAGCTATTTTGGCCTCGCGCCCTACATAAGGTCCAAACAGCCCACGAGTGGCGTGGGGAGCTGGCGCGTCCGCGGATTGCCGTGGACGGCGGCGTGGACGAGACCACGGCGCCCCTGGTGGCGGCTGCCGGTGCGGACGTGCTGGTGGCCGGTTCGTATGTGTTTGACGGGGATCCCGCCGTGCGGCTCGGGAATCTGCGCCGGGCCGTCACCACCTGACCCTTTCCCCGTAGAATGCACGGTCTCTCGCTCTGCGGGGCCGAAGGGGGTGGGCGGGTGCGCGGATGGTCGCGGCGGCAGCGGCGCGGTGGGCCGCCCAAGCTGGTGGGCGCCGGTCTGGTAGTCGCCGGCGGGCTTTTGGTGGTGAAGGTGGGACCGCTCGCGCTGTGGCCGGTGGGCATGGGACTGTGGCTCTTGTGGGCCGGTCTCGGGCCGGTCGTGGTGGGTGGGGCGCTGGTGTGGGCAGGATACCGGATGCTCGCGGCCCGCTAGCCAGCGGGCACAAGGAGGTGCACCAATGCGCGTGCAGGTGATCAAGGTTCCGCCCTTCGTGGGACGCATCCTCCAGGTGGTGCTGTCCATCTGGGCCAAGCGGTAGCGCCCACCCGGGTGGCAAACTAGGGCGGCGGGAGGCTAACGGGTGACAGTGGAATCATTCGAGGATCGGCGCTGGCGGGCCGTGTGGCACGGCATTCGCCTGATGGGGGTGGAGACGCGGCGCGCGGCCGCCGGGGCGACCCAGGCCCATGGGGCCTATGCGGTGGCGGCGGCGGCGATGGGGCGCCTGCTGTCGGCGGCGGCGCTCTTGGGGAGCGATCTGAAGGAGACGGGCAGTTATCTCCGTCTCACCGTCGAGGGGGGTGGGCCGCTGGGGCGCGTCCGGGCGGAGGCCCATGCCGACGGTCTGCTGCGCGCCCGGGTGGACCATCCCGGGGTCGAACTGCCGCCCACCGCCCGCGGCAAGCTGCCGGTGGGAGCCGCCGTCGGGTCGGACGGGGCCCTGGTGGCGGAACGGGTGGCGGCCGACGGACGGGTGTACACGAGCGCCAGCGAGCTGGTGAGTGGCGAAGTGGGGGAGGACGTGGCCCAGTTTCTCTGGTCGTCGGAGCAGGTGCGCTCCGCCGTGGCGCTGGGCGTCCTGGTGGAGCGGGACGGGTCGGTGGCCGCCTCCGGAGGCCTGCTGATTCAAGCCCTGCCCGGCGCGGATGCGGAGGAACTGGGGCGTCTGGGTGAGCGCGTGGAAACGCTGACCGACTTGAGCTGGCGGCTCGCGGCCGGGGAGCGGGTCCCGGATCTGCTCGAGTGGGTGGTGGACAAGCCCATCACGGACTGGGTCGTGGATTCTCTGCACTTTGGGTGCCTGTGCAGCCCCGAACAGTCGCGGCAGCTCCTTCGGGTGGCGCCCCCCGCTGAGCGGCGCGCGTGGGCGCGGGAGGGCGGCGCCGAAGTGGTGTGCCACTATTGCGGCACGCGCTATCGGTTCGCGGCGGACGAGGTGCTGGCGTGACGCGCGACGCCCCGGCGTGTTGTTGAGCGGTGCCTGCTGTGGTATAGTAACGCGGGTTATTTTGGCTCGCCGACACAAGAGGAGGCCGTTTCGATGGCATATCGCTGCCAAATTTGCGACAAGCATGTGGTTCATGGGAACGCCGTGAGCCATTCGAACCGACACACCAAGCGCGTGTGGCGACCCAACATTCAGCGCGTCCGTGCCCGAGTGGATGGACGGACCGTGCGCATGTACGTTTGCACCTCGTGTCTCAAGGCGGGCAAGGTCGAGCGCGCCATCTAGCTTCGCCCGCGCCGTGGCCGCCATCCGCAAGCCGAGGAGGTTTGCCGTGGAGGATCGTGGAGGGAGAGCCGGACACATTGCCGTTCATGACGACGTGGTCATGGCCCTGGCGGCGTGGACGGCTTTCCAGGTTCCCGGCGTTGTCGGGCTCGGGGGCCGTGGGGGCGTGTGGCGACACTTTGCGAGCGGTGCCGTCCGGGCCGTGCACGTCGAACATCGGCCCGACGGGCTGGCCCTGGAGGTGCACGTCGCCGTGCGCTACGGGGCGTCCATTCCCACGGTGGCCGACACGGTGGCGCACCAGGTGAGCCGGTCCCTCCATGAGCTGGCCGGCATTGACTGCGTGCGCGTCACCACGCGCGTAGTGGGCGTGGATCGGGCGGACCCGGCGGAGTGACCCGACTGACGTGGGGGGCGCCCCGTGCGTGAGTCCCGGCCCCCCGCGCTGGGCGACCCGGTGACCCGCCTCTCGGGGGTGGGTCCTCGGCGGGCCGCCGACCTGTCGCGGCTCGGCGTCACCACGGTGGCGGACTTGCTGACCCTCTGGCCGCGGCGCCACCGGGACCGCTCCCGCATCACCCCCATTCCCCAGCTCCAGGCCGGCGGCGTGTACAACGTCGTGGGCACCGTCCGCGAGGTGCGCGTCCAACCCCACTTGGGGCACGACGTGACAGCGCACGTGTATCTCCGTGACGGAGGCGGCGAGTTGGACGTCCTGTTTTTTCATGCCCGCTATCTGGCGCGATCGCTGCCGGTGGGCAGCCGCCTCTGGCTGTCGGGCCGTGTTGACCGACGCGGCCCGCGCCTGGTGATGGTGCATCCGGAGTGGGAGCAACTGGACGAGAGCAGTCCGAGTCGCGGGGTGCTGCCGGTGTACCCGCTGGCGGGGGAGCTGTCGCAGCGGTGGCTGCGCTCGCTGATGGAGCGGGTCGTGCCCACCTATGCCCCGCAGGTGGTGGACGCCATGCCTGCCCACGTGCGTCAGGCATGGGACCTGCCCAGTCGAGCCTGGGCGCTCCAACACCTGCACTTTCCGGACGACGCCGACGATGCCGAACGGGCCCGCACGCGATTGGTGCTGGACGAGGCCTTGGTGCTCACGGTCGGGGTGCAGTGGCTGCGGCAGCGAGCGGTCGGGGGGGCCACCGGCCGGCCGCTGGCCCCCAACGGGCCCTTGGCCCAGCGCTTTCGGGAGGGCCTGCCCTTTGCCCTCACCGCGGGCCAGGCCAGCGCTTGGGCGGAGGTGGCGGCCGACCTCGGGCGGTCCGCGCCCATGGCCCGGCTGCTGCAGGGCGACGTGGGCGTGGGCAAAACGATCCTGGCGATCCTGGCCTGCCTGGCGGCGGTCGACGCCGGCCAGCAGGCGGCCTTCATGGCCCCCACGGAGCTGCTGGCCTCCCAGCATGCGGCGGTGCTGGATGAGTGGCTCGGCCCCTTGGGCGTGAGCGTGGGTTTGGTGGCGGGGAGTGATGGCTCGCGGCGGACGACCCGAGGGCAGCTGGAAGCGGGTCACATTGACGTGGCGGTGGGGACCCAGGCCCTGGTCCAGGAGGGCGTCCAGTTTGACCGCTTGGCGCTGGTGGTGGTGGACGAGCAGCATCGCTTTGGGGTCCGCCAGCGGTCGGAGCTGGCCAGCAAGGGCACCTACCCGCACCTCCTAGTGATGACGGCCACCCCCATTCCGCGGAGCCTGGCGCTCACGGTGTACGGCGACCTCGAGCTGTCGCGGATTGCCGGCCACCCCCCGGGGCGCCGGCCGGTGGCGACGCGCCGCGTCAGCCGGCGCGAGCGGCGCCACGTGTACCAGGAAGTTTTGGACGCCGTGCGGCGCGGCGAGCAGGCGTTCGTGGTGTGCCCTTTTGTGGACCCGTCGGAGTCGTCCGACGCCAAAAGCGCCGTGCAAGTCTACGAGGGCATGCGCACGCTGCCGGGCTGGCGCGTGGGGCTCCTGCACGGGCGCCTGCCGGCGGCGGCGAAGACCGAGGTGATGGCGGCTTTTCGCGCCCGGACCCTTGATGTGCTGGTGGCCACGACGATCGTCGAGGTGGGGGTGGACGTGCCCAATGCCACCGTGATGGTGGTGGAGGACGCCGACCGGTTTGGCCTGGCGGAGCTGCACCAGCTCAGGGGCCGGGTCGGGCGGGGGACCGAGCCGGGTCGCTGCATCCTGGTGGCCGACCCGACGGGCGAGGATGCGGAGGCGCGCCTGACGGCGCTGGTGGAGTGCCAAGACGGATTCGAACTGGCGGAGCGGGATTTGGCCATCCGTGGCCCGGGCGAGGTATTGGGCCTCAGACAGCATGGGGTGGCGGGCTTCGGGCTCACGCACCCCACCCAGGATGTGCATCGCCTGCAGGAGGCCCAGCGGATGGCGCGCCGCCTCCTGGACCAGGACCCGGACCTGCGCCGGCCCGAGAATGCGGCCCTCCGATCGGCGGTCCTGGTGGCGCTGGGCGAGGCGCTGCCGTCGACGGTGCTGCATTGACTTGCGGCGGAACCCAACAAGGGGGCTTGGGACATGAGGCGCCTGACGGACGGAGAAATTCAGCAGGAACTCACGGAACTCACCGGCTGGACCGGCGACGCGCGCGGGCTGGTGCGGCCCTACACGTGGCGCTCGTTTGCAGAGGCGATCGCGTTCGTGAACGAGGTGGCGGCCGTGGCCGAGGCGGCGCAGCACCACCCGGACATCGACATCCGGTATCGGGCCGTCACCGTGCGGCTGGTCACGCACGACGCGGGCGGCGTCACGGACCGGGATGTGGCTACGGCCCGCGCTATCGAGCGCGCTGCCGAAGGCCTTACGGACGCCTGAGGGGGGGTGACGGGCGGTACCGACCGAGCGATGGTGGGCGGGCCGGCTCTGGCTCCCAGGCGCGTCCATGGAAAACTCAGGCCGATGTGCGGTATTATGACAAGGAACAGCCCGGTGGGTAAAGGGGGGATCCTCGTGCCGATAGGGTCTTTCGGTCCGCAGGGGGGCCGGGCGCAGCCGACCGGCGGGGGCGGGTCAGGACTTTGGGTGATTCCCTTGGTCCTTTTCGGCCTGGGCGTGGCGCTCGTACCCCCAGTGAGCGCCGTGCGGTGGGCTATTGACGGGGGCGGTGCGCTCGTGGTCGGTATTCCGCTTGTGCGCTGGGCGCAAGGCATGCTGCACCGCTGGGACGCGCCATTGCCGAAGTAATCCTTCTTCGCCGGCAGCGCATGCGGGTGGGAAGGAGGCGTCGGAACGGGCAGGCAGTCGATGGGCGGCGCGCGCACGGTCCGAGCGGTCGTGTTGGGCGCGGCGCTCGTGGTGGCCGCCGCCGGTTGCCGCGCGGGGAGCGCGAAGGCCACGCCCACGGGTCCCCAGCCGCTGGTGGCCGGCACAGCCGTCGCCACGCGCGTCACAAAGTACCCCATCGCGGGGGTGACGCTGTATCAAGTGTTTTACACGGCCCAGGGGCAGCGGGTGGCGGCGTACCTGACGGTGCCGCACTCCCGACGGCCGGTCCCCTTGCTGGTGAATCTGCACGGGGGGTTTGTATCCGACGAGGGGATCACGCATTACAACTTCGGCTACTCGGCAGCGCTCGTGTCGCGCTTGGCCTCGGCCAGCTATGCGATCCTGTATCCCGAATACCAGGGCTATCTGCAAAGCGCGGGCCAGGTGCGCGGCCTTTATACCGCGGCGTTGGACACCTTGGCCGGCATCCGCGCCGCGGAGGCGCTCGTGCCCATCGACCGGCAGCGCCTGTACCTGGTGGGTTACTCCTTGGGAGGCGGCGTGGCCTTGAAGGTAGCGAGCCTGTTGCCGGGCGTGCGTGCCGTGGTGGCCATCAGTCCCTTTGTCGGTTTAAGAACGGTCATGCCCTGGCAGGCGGCCAATGCGCAGCCGGGTACCCGGTTTTTCAACCAGTGGGTTGGGGAACGCCGCAGCTACGGAACCTTGCCGTCTCAGGCCGTGCTGGCCAAAGAATCTCCCGACGTGTCGACCATCACCGCCCCGGTACTCCTGTTGCAAGGGACGGGCGACCACCATGTGGCGTGGCAAACGGTCCAGCAGTTCTTTACGGAAATGAAAGCGGCGGGCAAGGTGGTGAAGCTGGTCCTGTATCCCGGAGGCCACCACGGGTTGCACCATCAATACGCGAGCGCGTCCTACGTCGAGATGCTCACGTGGTTCCAGAAGTACGGGCTGACATTTTCGTACTGACCGCGCCCGGGTAAGGCAGCGACAGAGAGTGACGTAGCGCCCGGACCGGCGCGTCCGCGGGCGGATCGCCCATATTCCTCCGCATACCCCGGCTTCCGTGTCGACGCTGCCACCCTGAAGTGGACCCGTCGCCCTGGGGCCCGCTTTCCCGGATCCGGCAGCGGGTCCTGGCCCACGCCGCCGTGAAGACGGCGCACCACCACCGGTGCCTATGGTACGGGCGCCTGGTGATCGTGGCCATCGTGGAACACGTGGAGGCGTGGGGGCGCGTGCCGGCCGAACGCGGCCCCCACTGCTCGTCAAGGGCATCGCCGCCGCGAAGCGGGATCTTCGGGATACCGAGCATGGCCTGCGCCGTCCCGCGCCGCCCGCTCGCGGCCCTCGGCGGGGCGCTTGGCGCCCCCCTGCCCCCCGTCATCGCCGAATTGCTGAAAAGGTGCCCAGTACCCGGCCGATCGGGACTCTGCTCACCAGTGCCTATGAGCCGGAACCGCCAAGGAACGGGACTCGTCGCCTACCCGATGCTCCGCCCCCGGTCGAACTGTGCGACTGCCCGCCATCCCGGTCGCTGAGATGTCCCTGACTACGACCGCTGCCAAAGGGCGCGAGGATATACACACGGAGCCCCGGCCATCCTATCGTCCGGATCACTCCGGGGGACGCACGGCCGCCGCGTGACGCCCCAGGGCGTTGGCGGCGCGGGTGAGAAGGGCGGTAGCGGCATGACACTCACGGGATGGTGGCTCATGCTGACCGGCCTCAGTGTGGTGGTGACGACGATCGATGTGGGACGCCATCCGGACCACACGATGCCCATCATGAATGCGGTCTGGCCGCTGATGGCGGTCTATTTCGGCCCGGTCGGTCTCGGATTGTATTGGGTGCTCTCTGGGCGGTCCCGGATCGGACGGGTGGCCTCCGCGCCGCACTTGCCCGCGGGAGCAGGCCCGGCGACACGCCATCCGCCCAGCCCCGCCACCACCGCCCCCGCTAGTGCTGGCCGACCACACACCAGATCGACCCACCGAACGGGGATGGCGGGGATGCAGGATCCGCTGTGGGTCCGGTCGCTCCGATCCTCCACGCACTGCATGGCGGGGTGCGCGCTGGGCGATCTCGTGGCGATGGGGCTGGTCGGAGGAATCGGACTCCGGGCCCTCCCGGGGGTGGTGGCGTCGGAAGTCACGACCGGGGCGGTGTTGGCTTTCCTGTTCGGCCTCTTCG
Organism: Bacillota bacterium; assembly: GCA_021795575.1. Lineage (GTDB taxonomy): Bacteria > Bacillota > Sulfobacillia > Sulfobacillales > JAIMBI01 > JAJZWV01. Next base: position 6,801 of record JAJYPH010000075.1, on the reverse strand, counting down.
TGTTCCAAGCCTTTCCGGTCATGGTTGAGCGGCGGATCGGCTTTGCGGCCTCCCTGGGACTCGCCTTACGCGCCGACACGCTGACGATCACGGCGTATTTAGCGGGTCAGATCCCCGTGTACTGGCTCCTACGCCCGGCAGTGATGGGCGGGGGCGGATTCGCGGCCATGCAAGTGTCCATGGCGGCCGGGTTCATGACCACCTATCCCATGAACTGGTGGTTGGTGGCGCGCGGCATCAAAGGCGGTATGTAACGGTACCACCCGTCGACGCCGTGAGCCGTCCGCCTGAGCGAACGCCGGTGCGCACTCCGAGTGCGGAATCAAGTGTGGGTGTGATCATCCAGCATGCCGGAGGCGCGCCAGCCCACGTGTTCGCAGGCGCCCCTTGACCGTCCTAAGGAGCCCGTCGCCATCTTGAACTCAAAAGCCATGGAATTGAATCGGTGGGTGACGAAGGACCCCGACCGCTGGATGCGGAAAGCGGTTCCTCGCGATGCACTATCGGATGGGCGCGGCGGCTGCCGACCTTCGCATGCGCTGGGCGGCCGTGAGTGCGGCGTATAACGAACGGACCTGGAGGACACGTTGCAGCGGACGCTCAACATGGAGAAGACCCATATCACCCATGTCGGCCACGGCTTCACGTTCCTGGGCCACCGCATCATCCGGAAGCGCGGAGGGACCGGGCGCAGCGGTTCGTGCAGCGCCTGGTCCGGGAGCTCTCGACGGGGATGACCGCAACCGCCTGGAGGTCGTGGCCCACCGGAACCGCCAACTGGCGGGCTGGGCCGCCGTCTACCAGTACACGGACCACACGGCGTGGGTCTTTCGCCGCGTCGACCACGCGGTCTTCTGGCAGTTGGCCCGGTGGGTGGCGCGCAAGTACCGGAGCGGGGTGGCTCGCGAGCTGCAACGCGCCGTCCGCGCGCCGCAGCCGGGCGTGGCCAAAACCTGGGTGGTTGCCGGCCGCTGGCCGGACGGGCACGGGGGCTGCGCAGGGGGCGACGGCGTGGGGCGCGGCTGTGGCGGCTCGGGCAGCGGGGTTCGGGGTCTGCCGCCCCGTCCTTCGCGGCTCCATCGCTTCACCTTTGGGTTGCGGCCCGGTCGTCGCGCAGTCTACGCTTCGCGACCGCCCTCCCGGGCGGCCCCGCCAGACGCGCTTCGCCGTGGGCGGCTACCTCTTCGACGGTGGGAGCCACACCCAACTCTGTGCAGCTAGCCTCATGGCGCACGGGAAACGTCATGGGCGCCATTGGGTACTGTAGGGCTGGCGCCGACACTTGAGCGTGGCCCGGTCGCCGCACCGTCCGATCCTGTGGCGACTGCGCCAGAGGGTCCGGCGGTCGATTGGCACCCACCCTCCAGCGGCCCGCGCCGGCCCGACGGCGGCTGTGTCGGGGGGGCGGGGGGGGCGACGCACGTGGTGGGCGGCCACCGACTCACCTCGGACCCACGGCATCCCCGCGCGCTCTCGTGCTGTCCTACTGCGAGCGGTCCGCGGACGCGGCCTCTCAGGACAGGCGCTGGGTCATCCGAGGCGTACGTCCGTGAGAAGGTCCTGGCACCGCTGCAGGTGCCAGGCCAGCCACGGTCCCTGACCGGCCAGAGCGTGTGCGTAGATCTCCTCCAACGTGAGTCGGAGCTGATAGCACTGGAGGCGGACCCGATAGCGGGGCAGGTAGGCCCAGCGGGAGGCGTAGGCCTCGGCGGCCCGCGCCATGCACGGCAAGTGCGGGCGCCAATAGTAGGCCCCCGCCACATCAAGCAGCCAGTCGCCGTAGCCCGCGCGATCCCAGTCCAGGACGCCGACAACTTGGTTGTCCCGACTGAGGAGGTTGTTTGCTCCGAAGTCCCCGTGGAATAGGGTGCGCTCGTTGGGCACGCCGTCGACGAGGTGCTGGAAGTGGTCCCGGGCCTCGTGGAGCAGGCGGGCCGGAACCACGCCACCAGCCAGGATAGCCGCCCAGTCCACCTCTGGCCCGACCGTCGTGAGGAGCCACGCGGGTCACGACGGCGCCGGCGCCACCCCGTCCGCGTCGAAGGCGCCAAAGCCCGTTGTGCGGGGGGTCGGGACGCGTGCGAGGGCCTCGTGGAGGGCGAGCACCTGCGGCAGCGTGGCGTCGAGCGCCGGGCCATCGAGATCCTGGACCGTTGTCCCGGCCACATACGCGCTGAGGCAGTACGCGAGCGTGTCATCGACGGCGCCGATCCGCACGACGTGGGGAATGGGGAGTGCTGCGGACGCGCAGTGGGCGGCCGCGTAGGCATCCTTGCGGAACCCTGCGGCGGAGGGACGCAGGCGAAGGACATACCACTGGTCCCGCGCCTGAAACCGCACGACCTGCGAGTCCTCGCCTTCCGGCAGCGGCTCGATCCGGGTCACCGGGTCCGGGTGGACAGCGGCCAGCAGCGCTTCCACCCGGGCGCGACCAAGGCGAGGCTTGGTGGTGATGGCCACGTGATCCCTCCTAGCGAGAGACCGGCAGCGTGATCGGTCAGTCGACCAGGAATTCGGTAGGGGGCCGGGGAACTCCTGCCGGGGCGCCTGAACGAGGCGAGTGGGGACCTCGTCCCGCAGCCGGTCGAATGGTCACGGGCGATCAGCGCGCACCGCGCCCGGTGGTCCGGTCGGGATCTCGACATACGTCCAGCCCGGAAGACGGAGCCGGGCTCTCAAGCCGACGCGCGCACGATGCGCACCGGGCAGGGCCCGCTCAAGTCACCACGCGGACCTAATAGGCCCTGGCCCTTCTCCGGCACCGTCACGCGTTGCTGACGGTGCCGGAGGCCCCGCGTTACGGGGTCATCCATCCGCACGCGTGCGTCGCGCCGAGCGCGAAGGCTCTTTCAGCGCGCAGCTGGGCCGTCGCGTGGCGGTCCCCGGCCACCTACGCCGCGTCGCCGCCTCGATCCGAGGCCAGGACAGGGTTCACACCGCGGGGCGGCACCCGGATCCATGGTCCGGCTAGCGACTCTGGGTCAACCCTGGGGCCGCCTCCAGGTCCGACACTGGGGCTCCAGCGCGCAGGTCCGCCGGGCCAACCACGCGGCCCGCGTGGCGCGGCGGTCATCCGCCCGGATGGCGAGCACCCGGCGTGCGGGAGCCCGGCGCGCGATGGGGATGAACAGGGCGGTGCCTAGAAAGGAGGCTTCATCAATGGACCGCACCAAGTCCCTGGGGCGATCCCCCCACGTGTCGCCCGCGAGCGCCCCCACGCGGTCCACCCAGCGCCGCCAGCGCCCGACGCCCACGCCCAGCCCGGTGGCGCCCCCGCGGCAGCGGCCTGCCCTCACGCGGCGGCCGACGAGGCAGTATACTCCGTCACCGCGGTGGCCCCCTCCGTCGTCGATGCAGCGATCAACGAATTAGATGTGCTGCCGCTGGTGTGCCGCCCGACCCCACAGGGTTTGACATAGAGCCCGCCGGGGGTTGACAACGCTGCGGCGTACGAGTAGGCTCGAGTCGGCAACTGAAAAAGCATCTGGCGATGATCGGAACGAGTAGCCTGGTCTAGGCCGCGTAGCGAGTCGGCGAGGGTGGAAGGCCGGCGGGTACCACTGGGTGAATGGATCCGGGAGCTGCCAACCCAACGGCGGGATTCGCGCTCGGTAGGCTTGGCCGGAATCTTCCTCCGTTATCACGGGAAGGCGATATACGACACGCATCGTGTCCGTATCGAGCCAAGTGGCCTCGGCCAGAATGTGGGTGGCACCACGAAGGAGTGACCTTCGTCCCATGCGGACGGAGGCTTTTTGCTATTCATGGGGGGGTTTGCGATTATCACCCAAGCCAAGACGGGACCCCGCGCGACGGGCGGCCGGCCCCTGGCTCGGCCCGACTGCCCGTACCAAGTGTTGGCGGCCAGCTACCCCGTCGACCAGGAAACGCCGGTCACCGCCTTTTTGAAGGTGCGGGGGCTCGGGGCGCACACCCTGCTGGAAAGCGTGGAGGGCGAGTCCAAGGTTTCGCGATACTCGTTCATTGCCGTGGGGAGCCTCGCCACCCTCACCGAGACAGCAGACGGGCGGGCCGTGCTGACCGGCGAGGCCGGCCACCTGGAGAGCCAGAGCCCCGAGGCCTTGCTGCGCGCGGGATGGGCGGCGTACCGGGCGCCCGTGCCCGACCGGCTGGACCTGCCTTACACGGGGGGCGCGGTGGGGTACTTCGGGTACGACTGGGTGCGCCGGCAGGAGCGCGTGCCGAGCCGCCACCCCGTGCGGGCGCCGGGATGGGCCTGGACGTGGCCCTGGGGGGTGCTGGCCTTCGACCACCGCCGGCAAACCCTGTCCATTGTGGTCCAGGCGCGCCGGGAAGACGGCGTGAGGCTGCTTGACCACCGCATGGGCGACCTCCTGACCGCGCTGGGGGCGGGACACGTGCCCATGACCGCCGACGCGCGGGCCACCGGGCCGGTGGCGTCGAACCTCACGTACGACGCGTACGCCGCCATGCTCACGAGCGCCCAGGAGCATATTCGGGGGGGCGACGTGTTCCAGGTGGTCCTCTCCCAACAGCTCAGCGCGCCCGTCACCGGCGATGCGTTTGGCTTCTACCGCCGTCTCCGGCGGCTGAATCCCTCGCCCTACCTGTTTTATCTCGAGCGGCCCGGCCTCACGCTCGCCGGTGCGTCCCCGGAGATGCTGGTGCGGGTGGCGGGCCATCGGGCCGAGGTGCGGCCCATCGCGGGCACGCGACCGCGCGGACGGGACGCGGCCGACGACGAGGCCCTGTGGGCCAGCCTGGCGCGCGACGAAAAAGAAAGGGCGGAGCATGTGATGCTGGTGGACCTGGGGCGCAACGACCTGGGCCGCGTGGCCGAGGTGGGCACGGTGCACGTGGAACGCCTGATGGTGCGCGAGCAGTACAGCCACGTGACGCACATGGTGTCCGAGGTGTCCGCCCGGCTCGCGGCCGGCCGCGATGCCCTGGATGCGCTGGCGGCCACATTTCCCGCCGGCACGCTCACTGGGGCGCCGAAGGTGCGCGCCATGGAACTCATCGACGAGCTGGAGCCGGCGGGCCGGGGGGCCTACGGCGGGGTGGTGGGCTATCTGTCCCATGCGGGCGACCTCGACACGGCGATCACCATCCGGACACTGGAAATCTCGGACGGGTACGCCACGGTGCAGGCGGGCGGGGGCATCGTCGCGGACTCGGACCCGGCCCGCGAATACCAGGAGTCCTTGAGCAAGGCGCGGGCCCTGATCCAGGTGCTGGAAGGGGACGAGGAATGGCGATGACCCTCGTGATCGACAACTATGACTCCTTCACCTACAACCTGGTGCAGATGTTGGACGCGCTGGGCGCGCGCTGCCGGGTGGTCAGAAATGACGCCGCCACCGTCGAGGAGCTGTTGGCGGACCGCCCTGACCGCGTGGTGGTGTCGCCGGGACCCGGCTGGCCCCAGGATGCCGGCATCACGGTGGCGCTCTTGAGCGTCCTGCCCGACACCGTGCCCACGCTGGGCGTGTGCCTCGGCCACCAGGCGCTGGCCGTGGCCGGAGGCGGCACGGTGGGTCCGGCACCGCGCCTCATGCATGGCAAGCCCGACTGGGTGCACCACGACGGCTCGGCGCTGTTTTCCGGTCTCGACAACCCCTTTGCAGCCGGGCGGTACCACTCGCTCGCGGTGACGGATGTGGCGGGTACGCCGTGGCGGGTGATCGGGCACGCCGACGAAGGCACCATCATGGCCATCGGCCATGCGTCGCGGCCGTGGTTCGGGGTCCAATTTCACCCGGAGTCGATTTTGACCCCCGATGGGGAGCGCCTCTTGGTCAACTTTTTGAACCAGTAGCGGCCCGGCAGACGAGACAAGGAGGCGGCAGACATGCGCGAGTGGTTGGAACGGCTGGCGGTGGGCGACCGGCTCGGCCCGGACGACGCCGAGCGCCTGATGGGGGAGATCATGGACGGCGCGGCCACCAACAGCCAGATTGGGGCGTTGCTAATGGCCTTGCGCGTGCGGGGCGAGACGGTGGAGGAGCTCACTGGGTTCGCGCGGGCCATGCGGGCCCGGGTCACCCCGGTGCCGGTGTCGCGGCGGCCCGTGCTGGACACCTGTGGCACCGGGGGCGACGGCGCGAACAGCATCAATGTGTCCACGTTGGCGGCGCTGGTGGCCGCCGCGGCCGGGGTGCCAGTGGCCAAGCACGGCAACCGGTCCGCGAGCTCCCGTTGCGGCAGCGCCGACCTCATGGAAGCATTGGCGGTGGCCATTCCCGACAGCGCGGCCGAGGCGGGCCGCTTGGTGGACGAGGTGGGCTTTGGGTTCCTGTACGCCCCGATGCTCCACACGTCGATGAAGCATGCCATGCCGACCCGGCGCGAGCTGGGGCTGCGCACCGTCTTTAATCTGCTGGGACCGCTGACCAATCCGGCGGGCGCGGAGCATCAGCTGCTGGGCGTGTTTGCGCCGCAGTGGGTGGAACCCGTCGCGGCCGTGCTGGCCGAACTGGGGACGCGCCACGCGCTGGTGGTGCATGGCGGAGGCTTGGATGAGGTGTCCGCGGAGCACGCCACCCTGGTGGCCGAAGTGCGCGGGGGCCGGGTCTCGACCTGGCGGATTGACCCGTTGGAGGCGGGCATCGCGCCCGAGCCGGCCGCCGCGATTCGGGGCGGCGCGCCGGCTGAAAACGCCGCCATGGCCGAGGCCATTTTGTCCGGGGTGTCCACGCGCGGCACGGAGACGGTCATTCTGAACGCTGGGGCCGCCCTCTTGGCGGCCGAGCGGGTGGCCTCGCTCGTCGAGGGGGTGGCGGCGGCGCGGGACCTGGTGCGGCAGGGAGCCGGGGCTGC
>JAJYPH010000074.1 GCA_021795575.1 Bacillota bacterium | reverse complement strand
GGACGCGGCTATATCTCCCAGGATGTGTTTCGCAGGTGCATGCGCCGTCGGCGCTCCCGCGGCTCGGGTTCCGTGATGACGTAGTCGGTGGCGCATGTTGTTCGCTGTGAACGTCTTTTGCTAAATAGATTATAGAGTTGACTTATCCGCTACGCGCCACGCATTATGCTCATGGAGGTGAATGGATGATACTGGAACTCAACGACGTTGCCCGCAAGGCAGTCGAAGACAGGAAGTCTTGTTTGAAAAGGTACGAAGGGAAGATCGAGGAGGCACTCGCGGCGAACGCGTGTTCTATCGAGGACCTTGTCATCGAGCTGAATAGAACGGAACAAGCGCTTCAGTCTAAAGCCACAGTGGTGGCCACGGTGGTGGCCGTTCTCGCCTTGGCAGCCACTGAGCGGACCCCGGCTTTGGCGATGCCTATGTGGTATCTGATTCTAGCGATCATCGTTGCGGTGAGTGCGGCAGGTTGGTTGTTGTCACACATTGTACGATGGGTCTTGCTTGCCTGGGAGCATGACGACCGACAAATGATGCTGCGTGCCGTGCAGTGGTATCAGCTCAAACACGGGAGCGCATCTGTAGCCCAGCCGGCGGATGTGGGCGCTCAGGGGAAAGTTGATCCCGAGCCGGCGGCGGACCCTACGACCCCGGTCATGCCATAGCCCACGGTGGGACGGCGGCTCGCATCCGGAGAAGGCGGCCGCGTCCGTCGGTGGCTTCTTGAGCCTGGACGGCCTGCCCCCCTCACGCTCGGCGTGATCAAGTTCGCCAAGGGTGGGCACCGCCGGTTCCGCCTGCGGGGGACCGCTCAACTGTCATGTTTTCGACCCAGGATGCGTCGGGCGCCGCCGAGCTGCCTGGCCGGGATGCTCAGGTGCGATCCAAGGGGATGCCAAGTCGCGCAGAATATTCCTAGGATCCCTCGTGTCGATGGTCCCGTGGTGGCGCGGCACGGTCGTATAGAGTCTCGTACGCGGATGCCCACCAGATTTCGTGCGACCCGGCAGCCTCGCGTCGCTTTTCACAACCTGGGGCCCGGAGGAAGCGCAAGAGTTGAAGATACGTCCAGTGCGGCACGGGCGCGGTGGCCACGACTGCGGCCAGCGAACTGCAGTGGGCGGGCACGGTGCAAGCCGGCCGACCCGATACCTGAGCGAGAGCGGAGGCGACCCACGGCCGCCTCCGCTCATTACGCTCTCCGCCGCGGCCACCGAGCGGGGGATTCCTGTGGCCAATGTCAACAGCAATCTTCACTTCCTTACATCGCCAACGTACATTTTTCCAAATCGGCAGCAGGGAAAGCCTGCCAACGGGCGCCGGCGACCCGGCCCGAGTCGGCCGGGAGCCGGCGGGCCCTTTCATCACGGAAAATTCCCCATCGGCCGGGGGGCGCCCATGGGGAATTTTCGCGAGGGGTCGAAGGTGCGCGGGAACCGGTTACGGGGGCAGCGACGGCGACGCGGCCGGCACCCGCGAGGTCCACAGCGCGAGCACGCGTGCCGCCATCTCCAGGTCCGTCCGCTCCCGCGGAACATCCATGGTGAGGGTCTAAGTGCGCAGGTCGTGCGCCGCCTCGGCCCACGTGCGCCGCGCACCCGCGCCAGTTCGCCAGTAGGATCTGGTGGGAGCGCCCGTCCTCCCACACCGAGGCCAGCCGTTGGGCGCACCCGCCCCGCCAACGGACAAAGGCCATGCGCGTGTCCTCTCATCGGCGCATCGGAGGCCGCCGCCGGAGGTGACACGAGGTGTCAGCCGCCTCAGCGCGCCGCCATCAGGGCATGGGTCATCCGGTAACTCTCCCCCGGGAACAGCACCAGATGCCCGTGGTGGGCGAGTCGGTCAAGAAAGAGTTGTACACAAACACACCGGAAACAGGTCTGGCGCCAACCCTCACAGTCTCGCGGTGATCGTCGCGTCTGCTTCCGGCTGTCGGCGCTACCAAGCGTGATCCGCACGTCGGCGGGGCAATTTCATGAGGATGCGGCACGGGGTGGTATCGGGCCGTGCAGCCGGTCTCCGCGAGGCTCGGCGCCGCCAGGCAGACGCGTAGCGGTAGGCTGGTCACCTGTAGGCGCCCTTCAACCCATGGCCCGACGGCCTCATCGTGCGGGGCAGAGAATTGGAAACACGCGACTTGACAGCGAATTGAGGCGTAACCGCCGGATTATCCCGGTCGTTTTACGTAGCACACACCTAACGAAAGGGGCGAGGCCGGTGCGGCGGCTCCCTCTGGTGTTGGCCTGTGGCGTGGCTGGTCTGGCCGTGTGGGGTCGCGCAGCCATCCTGCCTCGGACCGACACCCCAATGGTCCGGACGGTCCATTACGGGCCCGATTTGCGACCGCCGCACGTACCGAGCGGGTCCCAATCCGCTGGCCGTTGGGTACAGGCGCTCAACGCCGCCGTGGCCCGACTCCCCTCCGTATCGGGTGCCCTCTACACGCCGACGGCGTGGCCACCCGGGCCCGCCCAGGTGGCCGCCTCGGCCTATCCGGGCGGCCACGGCTACTCCTTGGTGTTGGGCTCCAGTGCCATTGACGTCAACGTATCGGAGTACGTCTCCCCCAGCGCGGCGACGGTCACCCTAACGGCCTTCCAGCAAGCGTTGACGCGACACTTACGCGTGGACGGCGACCCACCACATACGGAGGCTCCGGCCGTCGCCGGGACTTGGTGGCGTTCGGTCACCCGCAGCCCCCATGAACCTGGAACGGGCCTCGACTTCATTGGGCACTCGGGCTCGGTCTGGTATAAAATCGCTGCGCCGAAGACGAACGTCGCACGGGCCGTCGGGGTCGCTGCCCAGCTGGTCCAGATGGCGTCGCATGAGCCACTGCCGCAAGCGGAGCGGGCGATCGTCACCGTGACGCTCTGGCCACAACCGAATCGGGCGGGGGCGAGCATGGGGCTGGAGATTGTTTGGAACCGTGGCCCCACGGAAATCGCCGTGACCGCAGACGCGGCACCAGGGACAGCACGTGGTCAGGCGCTCACATGGGACGCCGTGTGGCACGTGGCCGCATCGTTGGTGCCGCGCTCGAGCACGCCTGCGGGGTAGACCGGAAGGACGCCACGTTCGTCGACGCGGTTGTCCTGAAGAAACCGAACCCATCCAGGTGTGAGGGGGCGTCATGCTGCTCGCGCACTTGCTGTTCAGCGTGGTCAAGCGGCGGGTGCGGGCCCATCCGACGCCGCTGCCCGCGTCCAAGCGAGGGAACCTGGCGCCTGGCCGAGTTCGAGATCCGCGAACGGTCGGGCGATCCACGGATTCTGGGCGCACCGTGACCACCGCGCCGCGGCCAGCGAGCGTGGGACTTTCGGTCCGGGCGCCCCGGTACCGCAAGTTCGTGGATCCGATGGGAGCTGCCTCTATCTCCAGACGCGGGCTCAGTCCGAAGACCTTAACGCAAGAGTCTCCCGAGGGCTCTCCCGACCCCACGTTGCCGTCCTGTCCAGGGCTCGCGGCTTCATGATGCGGGACCGCGGGTCCGGCTTACGCGGCGGGTGGCACCGCCCCCGGCGGCTGCACCCGCACCCAGACCGCGATTTCCCACAGGTAGCCGCACAGTTCCCGGGCCACCGCAGCGATCGCCTTTGGCGTCCCGCGCCGGCCTTGGAGGGTGCGCAGCCGCGCGTGCAGCCGCTGTTGCGCCCGCCAGCTCATGCCGCTCACCGCCGGCTCCCAGGGCCCCAGCGCCTGGAGGCGGCGCCGTACGGGGCCTCCCCGCCGGGGCGGGAACCGATAGCTGTGCGCCGCTTCGACCAACGTGCGGCGGAGAGGCGCATTGCCCGTTTTGGTGATCCCGGCCTGGTGCCGCGTGACGCCACTGGAGGTTTCGGTCGGCACCAGGCCCACCCACGCCATGACCGGCCGCGGGTGCGGAAACGACGCGAGGTCCCCGAATTCTGCGGCCAGTGTCGCGGCCGTGAGCCCGGCGATGCCGCGCAACCCCGGCCACGCCCGCATCGACGGGGCGAGCGGGTGGGCGGGCCACGCCGCGGCGAGTGGCCGGGTAATCCGGTCCACTCGGGTGTCCGCTTCCGCCCATGGACTCAAGAACTCCGCCCACACCGGCTCCCGGGGCGCCGGCGTCGGCGTGACCTGCTGAAGCCAGGACCGGTAGGCTGGCCCCCACGCGGCCGGGCGCTCCGGGGGCCGGGGGTCCCACCGCAACAGTGTGCTCTGGACCCGCTGCCGTGCGCGCTGCCGGACCTGCACCGCCATCGTCCGCGCCCGCACCAAGTCCCGGAAGGCTTCCTCCGCCTCGGTGGGCACCCGCACCGGCGTGAGCGTCCCCGCGCGCAGCGCGTCCGCCAAGTGCCGAGCATCGCGCCGGTCCGTCTTGATGCGGGCTGTCGGGCGCGTCGGCACCAGCCCTGGCACGCGACCCCGAGCGCCGCCAGCTGGCGATAGAGGCCAAGCCCCGTCGGCCCCGCCTCGTAACACACCAGCAGGGTGCCGCGGTCCGGCTGGGGCATGACCCATTTCCGCCCCGCCACCGCGACCGCGATCGTCTCCGCACTCACATCGAACCCCACAAACCGGAAATACTCGCTCACAGCACCCGCCTCCCATCGTATTGCGGCTCTGCATCGCTGAACGTTGAGGCGTCGGCAGTGTAGCCCGCGGCACTTGCGATTAGTGGGGGCGGGTGCTGTCATGCTATCTACACCGGTGCCTCCGGCGGCGAAGCGGTCAGCCTGTGGCACTCGTCCAACGACGGCCGTTCTTGGCATCGTGTGGCGGCCAGCGGCAACGGACTGACGCCGCCGCCGCCTGACTCTCTACCGTACTATGGGGATAAAACCGGTATCGCCGTTGGCCCCGCCCAGCATGTGTGGTTAACCGGAAGCACGGCGGGCGAAGGGATGGGATGGTTGTATCGCTCCTCACCCGGGGGAAGCACGTGGGCTCCCGTGTCCCTCACAGTGTCAACGACTTGGGCGCAGGCCCAGTTGACCTCGTATCCGCCCGTCTGGGCCTCCGTGCATCAGGACTATCTGCCGGTCACCGTGGACGGCACCGATATCGGGTTGTACGTGGCCAACGGATCGAAAGCGCCCTGGACCTTAGTCACCTCAATACCCACCCCCGGCGTGTTGACCGCAAGTCTGAGCCTGGCTGTTGCAACACCCGGGTCGGGGTGGATCACAAACGGGCGCAATCTGTGGGCCAGTACCGACGGCGGTCATAATTGGCGCGTCACGTGGCGATTAACCCCGGGCTGGACGTTTGCTGGCGTGAGCTTGTCCGGGCGCCAGGACGGCGTTTTGCTGGCCACACGCCGCCACGGCACTACCTTCGACTACGCCGTATGGCAGACCATAAATGGCGGGAGGACCTGGACGGACAGAGGATAGGGCCACCGCATGTCAACCCCGATCGATCCCTTCAGCCATTGGCAATGTAACTTTCCCGACCTCTGTCGCCCGAGCTGTTCAGATCCAGATTCTGTCCACCCGCACAGTTGGATTCGCCGTACGCCCACGCAATCTCATCGACAGTACACGGGCGCCGTATACACCACGCTGGAGCCCTGCGCCACGTCGTGCACCGGGGCGCTGGTCATCTCGCGTGTGCGCGACATCCGGTGGGGGGCGCCCTCCGTTTTGAGGGATCCCCGAGTCGGCGGCCAAAAAGCTGGCGGTCCACGGGACGCACCCTATCGTGCCGTTCTGATCGTGCGTCCCCGTCACGGAGTGCTTGCTGCGCTACGAAGAGCCGGAGCGCAAGCCCGGGAGCCTCTTGGGCCACGCGGGGACCGATGCCGGGCCGGCACGGCTGGCGGACGGGCGTCCTGCACCGGGCCGCCCACGTCGCCTATAGCGGGGAAAACGCGGTTCGCCGCTTCGCGACAGTAGTGCCTGGCACGTCGACTGACGGCTCCGGGCCGCCGGCATGACAGGACGGCCGCCGGTTTTGTAGTACGGTGGTGACACCGAACATGGGGCGGGGTGGAGTCCCGCTCGGGGTTCCAGGAGGAGTGGATCACATGACGCCCAAGCAAGCCCTGGACCAGTTGGAGCGGGACGGGGATGGCAAGCCAGCAGGATGGTGGCTCTCGGGCCCCGATGCGTATTTCGGCGAGCGGGTCGTGGCGGCCGTGCGGCGCGGGCTGGGGGACACGGTCGAACACCGTCGGGTGGACGGGCGGGCTGATCCGATGGAGCTGGCCCTTTGGCTGTCGACGCAGAGCTTCTTGGGGGACCCGCGCCTCTTGGTGTGGCGGGATGTCGATGGCCGGGTGGCGGCCGGGCGGGCCATGCAGTCGCTGTGGCCGGCCGTCGGGCCGCGCGCGGTGCTGGTGTGCTGGAACGACAAGCCCTCGAGCCCACCGACCGGCTCGCCCCTGGTGCCCGTGGACTTGACTCCGCTTCGCGGGGCGGCCTGGACCGCGCTGGTGCGGGCGGCCGCGCAGGAGCGGCGCCTCCTCCTGACCCCTGGCGCGCTGGCGCTGGTGGCCGAGGCCAGCCTGCCCTCCGGACACGTGGCGGAGGCGGTGCTGGATCGCCTGGCGCTCATGCATCCGGCAGGTCACGTGATTGGGGAAACGGTCGTGGCCGACCACGTGCCGCCCACCTCCTCGGTGGGGTTTTTGGGCCTGATCACCGGGGTGCTGCAGCGAGACGTACGGCAAGCGCTGTCCGAACTGACCCGGCAGCTGGAGCAGGGGACACCACCCTTGGTGCTGCTGGTGGCGGTCTCACGTCAGATGATGGCGTTGGAGCGGGTGCTGGCGGCACGGGCGGCCGGCTCTTCGGATGCGGACGTTCGACGGGTGGTGGACTTGCGGCCCTGGCAGTGGGACCAGGTGCGCCAGGGGGCGCGCCACTGGACCGCGCCCGCCGCAGCGGCCTGGCTCGAGCGAGCGGCGGCGGTGGATCAGCGGTTGAAGCGTTCGGTGGGGAGCGAGACCGTCTGGCTCACGGGGTTGGTGCTGTCGACGGCCCGGACCAGCGCTCTGGCGCCGCCTCGTTAGGAGGAGGCGGCGCCGTTCCGCGCTTGATTGTATCGACGCCAGATCTGCGACTTCTTGCGCGCCGCGTTGTTGCGGTGGATAGCTCCCTTTTGTGCGGCCCGGTCCAACCGGCCCGAGGCGTACTTGAGACGCACGAAGGCCTGGTCATGGTCGCCGGCCTTCAAGGCTTCCATGAACCGGCGCACGGCGGTGCGGGCAATGCTGCGGCGCACCCGGTTGCGAAACGTGTGCACCCGCGTTTGACGAATGCGCTTCTTTGCGGACTTGATGTTGGCCAAAAGCTACCGATACCTCCCGACCCGGAATTATAGCATGACTCGCCCCGGTCCGGCACCCGCTCGTCAGGCCAGCAGCTCCACCGCTGCGCGGGACACGGAGCGAATGCCCAGCTTCGGGCAGGCCACCACTTTCACCCCGTGGCCCTTGGCCAGCGCCGTGGCATCCCAGAATGACTGGTGGCGGATGAAACGCGTCAGCAGCACCACGCCGTCCACGCGGCGGATGGCCGCCTCCAGACGGACCTGTCCCTCGGTGCCTTCGACCCACTCCATTTCTCCGCCTAAGCGGCGGATGGCCGCCTCGTACTCCCGGCGTTTGGGCTCGCACCCGACCACCAGGACGCGCTTGCCGGCCAGCGCGTCGGCGGCCACGTCGTCCAGCGGGCCGTCGTCATCCTCCGCGTCGCGGTTCACCACAGGGCGCCGCGCCGCGGGCCGAGCCTCCCGAGACCGGGGGATGGGGGCCGTCTGAGCGCTCTCCGCCTCCCGCGTCCGGTGCACCCAGCAGACGCGGACGTCGTTCGGATCGTCGGCCCAGTAAGCCAAATCTACGACGTCGCCCGCGGCGATGTTCAGATGCTGCACGTCTTCGGCGTTCAGCGTGATGCGGGCGGGCAGCGGGCCGTCAGCCGACCGCCGCACCATGAGACCGCCCTGCTCGCGGACCTCCGCGATGGCCATGGTCAGCTCCCCCCGCTCGCGGAAATCGGCGGGCGGCTCGGGGGAGCGCTCCGCCAGCTGGAACCGATACTTGCGCCGACCATCGGGAAATGTGCCGATGGCCTCGGTGGCGAGATAGTCGCCATGGGCCAGCTCCAGCCGACGAACGGCCGCCTCGGGCACCGAAACGCCCAGGGCGGGCAGGTATCCCCCCCGGAGCCGGCGTACCATGCGATGGCCCGCGGGCGGCCGCGTGGGCGCGGGCGCTGTCAGCGTCAGCGGGGCGGCCGGACTCACGGCTCCGTGCCAGAAGCCGGCGGGCATCTCCGCCAGGGCCGTGAGCAGCAGCGCCGTGTGGCGAAGCGCCTCGGCGACCACTCCCAGGTTTTCGAGGGTGAGGGCGGGCACCTGGTCCATCAGGCGCTGGTGGAGCCCATCGAGCCAGTCGGTCATGTGTGCGTCCATAAGTGAACCACCTCTCCGTTAGATGGGTCGATTGCGTCCTGTCGAGATACGTCGAATCACGGTGAATGATAGCTTGGTGAATTGGATTCAGGCCTATTGTATGAGTTGTTGGCAGCGACACAACGGCCTACCGTGCACAAAATTTCGCCATCGTTCGAGGGCACGGGATGGCATACCGGCGGAGCCGGGCCCGTACAGTCACGCGTGAGATGCCGCGGGGCGGGGGAGGGACAAGCGATGGCCAGACCACTGTGGGGAACCCGTTCCGGATGGCGGCGGGTGCCCTGGAAGCCCGCGTCCCCCTTGCCGCCGGCGGAGCCACGGCGCGCCGACCGGTCCCCGGATCCGTTCCCCCGTGAACCGCCGGCGGCGCGTCGGCCGCCCGGGGCCGAAAGCTGGTGGTCGGCCCTCGCCAGCTATGGCCTGGTGGCGGTGTTGGCGGTGGCCGTCCTGATGGCCAGCGGGACGGCGCCCGCGGGGCGGGTGGTTCCCGTGACGGCCCCCGTGGCGTCCGGCCAACCCAGCGGATGGGCTCGGTGGCTGTCACGCTTGACGGTGGGACAACAGACGGGCCGCGACTGGTTGGACGCGGGCCTGCCGCTGCTGTCGTGGGCCGACGGACAGCTGCCGTCCCCGTGGCCAGTGCACTGGCGGGGCTTGGCGGCCGACGCCGTCGCGGCGCTCACGGGCACGCCGCTCAACAACTTGGATCGCCTGCTGTCGTCGGCGATTCCTCCGGTGGGGGCGTTTCCCGTGGTGGCCGGGGCGCCGGTGCGCCTGCCGCCGGCGCTGCGCGCGACCGCTCCCGGGCTGCCGGGCGACCACGGGCGCATATGGGCCGAGCTAGGGGCCGGGCCCCTGGTGGGCATCTATCAGTCGCATTCACACGAGGCGTTCCTGCCCACGCTGCCGGCCGGGACCACGCCGGCGTATTCCACGGACTGGCCCCACACCGTCGTCCAAGTGGGGTGGTGGCTCGCCCAAGATTTGTCCCAGCGGGGCATCCCCGTGGTGCAGAGTCGGGTGGACAACATGCAGCATGGGCTGCTGGCCAGCTATACGATGGCGCTGGGCACCGCCAAAACCCTGATGCGGTGGTGGCCTACGGTGAAAGTGCTGCTGGACGTGCATCGGGGGCAGGCGCCGGCCCCCGCCACCACGTTCACGGTGGGCGGCCAGCCCACCGCCCGGATTCTCTTGGTGGTGGGCACCAGTCAGCTGCTCCCGAATCCCCACTGGCATCAAAACCTGGCTTTTGCGCTGGCGCTGTCGCGCGAGCTGACCCACCTGGCGCCGGGCATCGTGCGGAGCCCCGGCGTGGAGACAGTGCCCTACCGGTACAACCAGCAGCTGCTCCCGGCCGACGTGCAGGTGGAGATTGGCGGGCCGCACAACACGCTGGCCCAGGAGCGGCGGGCGGTGGTGGAGCTGGCGGATGCGCTGGCGGCGCTCATCCGGGCGGGCAGCGTCCCGGGGATGTCCTCAGCTGCCGCGAGATAGTGGGCGGCCAACCGGATCGGTGCGCCAGGCGTTAAGATGGCGGGGATGCACCGGGGATGGGCGGCGAGGTCCGCCCCGCTCCCGCCCATCGTGGAGGAGGCGCCGTATGTTTCAACCGGAGTGGGAAGCGCTACCGCGGGGTGACCTGAATCATCTGCAGGACGAGCGGCTCCGCCGTCTCTGGGAGCGTCTGGGGGCGTCGCCGTTTTATCGGGGGGCGGTGCCGAGATCTCTGGCGGCCCGGGCGGACCCACGGGCGGCGCTCGCGGACCTGCCTTTTACCACGAAAGCCGATCTGCGCGACGCCTATCCGTGGGGATTTGTGGCGGTGCCCGCCGGTGCGGTGCGGCGGCTGCACGCCTCGTCAGGCACCCGCGGCAAGCCCACCGTGGTGGCCTACACGGATGGGGACCTCGCCGTGTGGGCGGACGTGGTGGCGCGCGCGCTGGCGGCCGCCGGCGCGCGGCCCGGCCATCGCCTTCACAACGCGTACGGCTACGGTCTCTTTACCGGGGGGTTGGGCCTGCACCAGGGCGCCGACAGGCTGGGTATGACGGTGGTGCCCGTGTCGGGTGGCGCGACACGGCGCCAGGTGACTCTCATCCAGGACTTGAAGCCCGACGGCCTGTCGTGCACGCCGTCGTTTGCGCTCCGCCTGGCCGACACCATGGCCGACATGGGGGTGGACCCGGCCCACCAGTCCCTCGCCTATGCGGTGCTGGGCGCGGAGCCGTGGACCGAGGCGATGCGCGATCGGATTGAAGCGCGCCTCCATGTGAAAGCCGTGGACATCTATGGCCTGTCCGAGATTGTGGGCCCTGGGGTGGCCATCGAATGCCAGGAGGAGCAACATGGACTCCACATTTTTGAGGACCACTTCTACCCAGAGGTGGTGGACCCCAAGAGCGGCGTGGCGCGTGCGCCGGGCGAGGTGGGGGAGCTGGTGCTGACGACGCTGTCCAAAGAAGCCATGCCGCTGCTGCGCTACCGCACCGGGGACCTGGTGAGCCTGCTGGACCGGGAGTCCTGCCGCTGTGGCCGCACGCACCGGCGTATGTCGCGCGTAGCCGGCCGCGTCGACGACATGCTCATCGTGCGGGGTGTGAATGTGTTTCCGAGTGAGATTGAGCGCATCCTGCTGTCGTTCGCGACGCTGGCGCCCGAGTGGCGGGTCGTGCTGACCCGGTCGGGCGACGGACTGGACGTAGCCACCGTGCACGTGGAGCGGCAGGCCGGTCCCGTTCCCGAGCGCCTGGCCGCCGCGGTGGCGGGCCGCATCCGCGCGGAGCTGGGACTGACCCTCCAAGTGGTGGTGGAATCGCCGGGAGCACTGCCGCGGCCCGAAGGCAAGGCGGTGCGCGTCGTGGATCAGCGGACGCGGACCGAGGAGGCCCCGGCATGAGGCGGCAGGGAGAAAGGCAGGCGCACTGTGGCAGTTAACCTGGTGGTGTTGTACCGACGACCCCTGGATCCCGACGCCTTTCTCGACCACTATGCGCGCGTGCACGCGCCGCTGGTCGAAACGTTTCCCGGTCTGATGGCCTTCCAGCATGGTCCCATCCGCGCCGCATTGGCGGGTTCGGACGAGTGGTTCTACCTGGCATGGCTCACGTTTGCCGACCGAACCCAGCTGGACGCCGCGCTGGCGTCGGAGGCGGGCCGGGCAGCGGGACGCGATGTGCGCGCGTTTGCGGCCGATTTGTTCGACATGGTCGTGCAGGAGGTGGTGCCGTCGTGAGCGACCCCGTGGTACTGACGGCGCACGAAGGACCCGTCGGGGTGATTCGGCTGAACCGCCCCCAGGTGCTGAACGCCTTGAACAGCGAGGTCATGGACGCCCTGGCCGCCGTGCTGTCCGACTGGGACCACGATGAGAGCGTGCGAGTAGTGGTGATCACGGGCAGCGAGCGCGCGTTTGCGGCCGGGGCCGACATTGCCGAGATGAAGGACCAGGGTGCGGCGGAAATGCTCCGCGCCCGCCAGCTCTCCCGCTGGGAGGCCATTCGCCGCTTCACCAAGCCGCTCATCGGTGCGGTGTCGGGGTGGGCGCTGGGAGGCGGGATGGAGCTGGCGATGAGCTGCGACTTGCTGGTCGCCTCCGAGACGGCGCGCTTTGGGCAACCGGAAATCCGCATTGGGGTCATGCCGGGCGCGGGTGGCACGCAGCGACTGACCCGCATCGTGGGCAAGGTGCGGGCGATGGACCTGGTGCTGAGCGGACGCCACCTCACGGCCCAGGAGGCCCACGCGTGGGGGCTGGTCAACCGCGTCGTGGCGGCGGAGCATTATCTGACGGAGGCCATGCGCTGGGCGGCGGAGCTGGCGGCCGGGCCGCCGGTGGCGCTGGCGCTGGCGAAGGAATCGGTGCTGTTCAGCCTGGACAGCACGGTGGAAGCCGGCCTCTTGCACGAGCGACGCCTGTTTGCCCTGCTGTTCGCCACCGAGGATCAGAAAGAGGGGATGCAGGCGTTTTTGGACAAGCGCCCGCCCCACTTTGAGGGGCGGTAAAGCCGAGGGGGCGAGAGGCAGCCGTGGGTTCGGCATGATCAAGGGCCGTAGAGGTCCGAAGCAGCTTGGGAGGTGTTTCGATGAGTGACGTTCCTCATGCAACGGGACCGGCGGGTATCACCGCCCACACGGTGGAGGCGGTGATCGAGATCCCGAGCGGCAGTCAGAACAAATATGAACTGGACCACCACACGGGCCGCATCCGGCTGGACCGGGTGCTGTACTCGCCCTTTCACTACCCGGCGGACTACGGGTTCGTCCCCGACACGCTGGCTGAGGACGGCGACCCCTTGGACGTGATCGTCATGATCACGCAGCCCACGTTTCCCGGCTGCCAGCTGCGCGCCCGCATCGTGGGCCTGTTGGAAATGCACGACGAGCATGGCGTCGACGACAAGCTGTTTGCCGTGGCCGCCGACGACCCCCGGTATGACGGGGTCGTCACGCTGGAAGACCTGCCGGCCCATACGCTGAAGGAAATCGTGCACTTCTTTTCCACGTACAAAGAGCTGCAGGGGCTGCCCACCATGGTGGGCGAGTGGCGGACCGCGGAGCGGGCGCTCACCGTGCTGGAGGAATGCCGGCAGCGTTTTACCCCGTAGGCGGCCACCGCTATACTGCCAGGTAGCGGGGAGGCGGTCATCATGCCGTTCGCCCTGGTGGTGCGGGGCTTAGAGGCGCTCTTGGTGCTGGCGGCCATCGCCGGAGCGGTGGACGTGTGGTGGCAGACGGGCGCCTTCGAACGGCGGCTGGCGGCGGACGCCAAGCGACGCCACCGCCTGTTGTCGCTCTCCCAGGTGAACCCCCCCTCGGAGGAAGCGCTTCGGCAAGCCTGGCTGGACGAGCAGCGCCAGCCGCTGGACCGGCTGTTGGCTCTGCGCGAAGGCCGGAGCCCGCCGGACTCGCCGGTGCCCGCATCGCCCGCGAGGGCAGAGGAGGGTGGCACTATGGACATGCCCCCAGAGCCCCTGGGAGCCCGAGGGTCTTTTCGATGGTCTGGGCCCCTCCTGACACCGCAGCTCCAGCTTCGCCCGTTTGAGGACGATGACCAGCCGTTTCTCGTCGACCTGATGGCCCGTCCCGACGTGGTGCGGTGGCTGTACGAGCCGACCCAGACGGCCGAGGCCGTCGCCCAGGCGATGCCGGCGCGCAAGCGGCGCGTGGGGCTCGCCGCACCGGGGGACGGGTTGCAGTTGGTCATGGTCACACGCGACGGGGGACAGGCCGTGGGACACGTGACACTGGCCTGGGCGGACGGCCCCCACCGTCAGGGGGAAGTGGGCTTCATCGTGCATCCGAATCACCAGGGACGGGGCTACGCGACGGAGGGCGCCCGCATGCTGTTGGGCATTGGCTTTGAGACCGTGGGACTGCACCGCATCGTGGGCCGACTGGAAGCCCGCAACGTGGCGTCGGCGCACGTGCTGGAACGGTTGGGCATGCGGCGCGAGGCTCATTTTCAGGAAAACGAGTGGGTGAAGGGCGAGTGGCAGGACGAGGTGGTGTACGCCATGTTGGCCCGGGAGTGGCACGCCCACCCCTCCCGGGACCGCTGATGCGGCCGCGCCCGCCAGACAGCCCGGCCCAAGGACGACCTACCGGAGCTCGTCCGCGACGCGGCCATCATCCGCCGGTCGTGGAGTATCCGGGCCAGGCGATCTGCGGCTGCCAGCCGGTCGCCCTCACCGCCGCCGCGGCCGGAGGCGTTTCCGTCCCACAGTGATCCCCGCGCGGCGCCGTGGATGGTGAGCTCGTCGCATGAGGCGAGCCTGAGCCGGGGTCGCACGGGCGACTGGCCACGGCGTCCCTGGGGCTTCCCTGCTGAGGGAACTTATGTTTGAATACGAGGAGCGCGATCACGCAAGGAGGGACCCATCATGCCCACTCCGCTAGGGATTCATGGCGGCCGGGTAATTCTGTATGTGGAGGAGCAGGGGACGGGGCCCGCGGTCGTGCTCGTCCACGCGGGCGTGGCGGACCACCGGATGTGGGACGCGCAGATGCCGTGGCTGGCCGAAAGCCACCGCACGATCCGCTACGACGCGCGGGGCTTTGGGCGCTCACCGCACGTCGCGGGGCCGCTGTCCTACACCGACGACCTCATCGCTCTGATGGACGCCCTCGGGGTTTCACAGGCGACCTTGGTGGGCTGCTCCTTTGGAGGCGGGACGGTGCTGCACGCCACCGTGACGCATCCCGAGCGCGTGGAGCGCTTGGTGCTGGTGGGGGCGGGGGTGTCGGGGTTTGAGGCGGCGGCACCACTCGACCCGCTGTTTGACCAGATTGAGCAGGCTTACACGGCGCGCGACTACGAGCGCGTGCTGGACCTGGAGGAAAAGGCCTGGGTGGTGGGGCCCACGCGCGACGCCTCGTCGGTGCCGGCGGAGGTGCGGGCCGTGGCGCGGGAAATGAACCGGACCAAGTTTGCCTATGAAGACACGCCGGTCGAGTATGTGGATGGCCGGGCGTCTGACGTGGATGCGATC
>JAJYPH010000275.1 GCA_021795575.1 Bacillota bacterium | reverse complement strand
AGAACTGCCGCAAGAGTCCCCACTGTGCCTCCAAGCTCTGCGCTGGGGCTTCACCGGCCGCGGTGCGCTTCCCCTGTGGGGCCATGTCCGCTCACCTCCGTCGTCTCGGTCGGGATCCCCGACGACTTCGCGACGGGAGGGGCAAAATCCTTTACGTCACGATTATTCATTTAAACGTTAGCGCCTATGGGTGCTGGGGCGCGGCGGCATCGCGGTGGTCGCGGAGGTCACCGGGCTCGACCGGGCGACGATTCGCCGCGGCCTGGCGGACTTGGCGCATCCCGACCGGTTGCCCCCCACCGGGCGGCAGCGGCGCCCCGGCGGGGGGCGCAAGGCCCTGACGGCCGACGACCCGACGCTCGCGACCGCGCTGCGGGCCCTGGTCGAGCCGACGACCCGGGGCGACCCGGAATGGCCGTGGCGGTGGACCTGCAAGAGCTGCCCCCAGTTGGCGGCGGCCCTGCAGCAGCAGGGCCACGCCGTCAGTCCCTCCACCGTGGGCCGCCTGCTGCACGCGGCCGGCTTCAGTCTGCAATCCCCCCGCACGATGATGGCAGGCCGGGCCCCGCATCCCGACCGGGATGCCCCGTTCCACTACATCGCGGCCCGCACGGCCGCGGCCCAAGCGGCCCACCCACCCGTGATCTCCGTGGACGCAAAGAAGAAAGAACTCATCGGACACGTCAAGACCGGCGGCCAGGAGTGGCAGCCCGTGGCGTAGCCCGAGCGGGTGCCGGGGTACGACTTCCCCCGCCTCGCGGAAGGCAAGGCCACCCCGTATGGCCTTGATGACTTGAGTCGCAACGCCGGCGGGGTGCCCGTCGGGAGCGACCACGACACGGCCCCGTGCGCCGTCGCCTCCATCCGCCGGTGGTGGACTGACCGGGGTCGAACCCAATATCCCGGCGCCAAGCGCTTGACCATCGTGGCCGACGGCGGCGGCCGCAATGGCTACCGGGTGCGGTTGTGGAAGGCGGAGCTCCAGCGCTTGGCGACGGACCTGGACCTGACCATCCAGGTCAGTCACCTCCCCCCGGGCACCAGCAAGTGGAACAAGATCGAGCACCGGCTGTTCAGCGTGCTCAGCCGCGCTTGGCGGGGCCGCCCGCTGACCCGCGTCCAAACCCTGGTCCAATGCATCGCCAGCGCCACCACCACCGGCCTGACCGTGCATGCGGAGTACGACGAGGGCCCGTATCCGACCGGGATCGTCGTGACGGATGAAGAATTCCACGCCCTGCATGTCACGCCCGATGCCTTTCATGGCGAATGGAACTATACCATTACGCCATGATGACATTATTATGACTGGGTTTCTTAGTACGAGGGCATGGCACCCCTGCGAAACCGGTGGGATGTTTAGGTCCTGATTAAGCGGATCTCAACGTCGAGGCCGATGTTGGCCCACGCCCTGTCTGCCGTCGCCACGGGACACCGCCGAGCTCTAGCGAGTCCTAGGCAGGCGCGGTCGCCCAAGGAAAGACCATATGGACCGGTTAGGCGGATGAGGCGGCCGGCTTCCCACGCTGCGTCACTATCGAATGGGACGACCGTCAGGTCCAAATTGGCCATCAACTCCAACGTGTCGTCGTCCGTTGAGCCTCGGCTGACGAGCTTGGCTACAACCTCGGCCCAGTTAACTGCACTCATGAGCGCCCCAGCTCCAACCATGTCCTCCACAACGTCCGAACCCGGTTCGTCACTGAAGTACGCCAAGACGGCGGAGGCATCCAAGACCCACTCAGTCACGTTGGGCCTCACGCCGGCGGTCCGCGATGAGTTCGTCGGCGAGGGATTGCCCAGGTGTCACATACTTTCGTGCGATGCTGCGCGCGTGATGGAGAGCCTCCCGTGCGGACGTGATGACAACCTCTCGGTCGACCAGTCGCACGTACACCACATCACCGTCCTTGAGCCCCAAGGCTCGGCGGATGTCTGCCGGGATGACAACACGCCCGTCGTGGGATATTCGAACCATCGCCACAGGCTGCACTCCCTTTACCGATCTCTTGTTACGGCCTGGAAGCCGGCACCAGACCCACTCCGGCGCCTCGTACTGGGCCACCGCCGCCAGCAGTTCTTCGAGCAAGGCGGCATCCGGGGCCTAGGCAAACCGACCCGCCGCCACACGGCGGCCTATTTGGCACACAACCCGCGGACAGCCTTCGTCCACTACCGCATGGGCATCCTGCCACCACGTTCCTCCCCTACGTGCGCACCTTACACCAGGGCTCTACGCCAATCGTCAGGGCGCTCCTTCCTTCCATGCCCAAGATCCCCGGCGATTTTTCGACCCGCGGAGATGCTGGACAATCTGAATCGCCCGGGAAATGGGTTCCCGATGTCTTCCGGGTGATCCCAAGCGGCCGCCATGAGCACCTCGACTCGCGACCGATAGTCCTCGTTGATGACCAAGGTGAGGCTTGGGTCAATCCGCTGCAGGCTGTCGGCCAGTTTGGGCGTGACGTAGGGCGCCCAGAACTGAAACTGCTGGTTTGGAAAACGAGCCAATCGGCTCTCCGCATACCGCCTGGCCCATGTGTGCTTATCTGTTACGCGTTGGACGGTCGTGTTGTGATTTCGGTAGAGGGTCCCTGAGGTGTGGGTTACCATCTCGCAGATGAACGCAGAGTCGGTGGCGAAGTTGAGGCCAATCACATCGATTTCGCGCAGACCTTCGAGTCCGCCACCTGGCGCACGGACGTTGTAGTCAACCACATCGCACGCCTCCACGAGACGAAGGTGCGCCTCAACGCTGTATTCCCGGGCGTCTGGCATACAACCTCCTTGACTCGACCGACACCGAACACACATCAGTTTAGCACGGGTATGGACACCGGCCACCGGGTGTCCGGGGTGAACTTGGCGCGCCGAGGTGCCATCGCGATACATTCCGTATTGGATGCCACTGTTTCCAATTGGACGCCCCTCACGGGCATCCGGCGAGCGTCGACGCCTAAAACGAAGGTTCCAGGCAGGCCTACTGCACCGCAGGACTTGCCGCTATGGTTGGTAGGCGCCGACGTCCCGCTTGTGCGGGCCTGAAAGGTATTCCTCCGAGGCCAGCAACGGCACGCATCGACGGATGCTATTGCCGCCAGCGGCCCCATCACCGTCTTTGCGACTGCGCCGCGCGAGGTGGTGTACGCGGCACTCTTGTCCAAAGCCCGGTTCCCGGTATCCAGGCTCGACCGTCCACAAGCCTGACCCCATTCCCGCCCGTCGCAACTCGTGGTGGCAAGCGACCACTCTACGAACAGGGCCCCAAAGGCACGTCACGGGCAGCGACAACTGTCAGCACCATCCGCGCGGCGTGTTGGATTGTGTACGGATTGTCCAGATGCCGTTCTCAATGAACACGTTGCCGTGGCGAGGCCTGAGCCGTCCGAGCCACGTCCGCTGAATCCAGCGCCACGCTTCCACCACGATTGCCAACCTCCCAGCCTCCTTCAAACGATCCCCACTGGCCGCGCAGCCGC
>JAJYPH010000073.1 GCA_021795575.1 Bacillota bacterium | reverse complement strand
GGCCCTGACTTTCCACAAGGACGTTAGCAAGCTGTCGTGCTGTGCCGGTTAGACGCATGACGGCACCGGTGGTGCCGGCGTGTCGGCCCGGCGGCGCCTGTGGCAAAATAGGGGACGAAAAGTGGACCAATCGGCTAAGGGGGTGCCTCGATGCAGGCCGTGCAGGGAACCCGTGAGCAGTTGCTGGCCGCCTTTTGGCAGGCTCTGAGCCACCCGATCCGCCTTAAGGTGCTGGACGTCCTTCAGGACGAGGGGTCGCTGAACGTGGGCCAGTTGGTGGAGCGGCTCGGGATTGGGCAGGGCCACCTGTCCAATCACTTGGCCTGCCTCCGGAACTGCGGGTTGGTGGAGACGGTCCCCGAGGGGCGGTTTATTTACTATCGGATTGCCGACCCGCGCGTGCCGGACCTGCTCGACCTGGGGAGCCGCCTGTTGCAGGACCACCTGGACGGGGTGGCGACGTGCTCCGTGGTGCGCCCCACCCGGACGCTGGCGGACTAGCGGCTCGGCTCCGGTGGTTCGCGTTGACCTGAAGGAGGAGGCGTCAAGTGCGCATCGGCTTTGTGGGGTTGGGTGTGATGGGAGCGCCCATGGCCCAAAACCTTTTGGGTAGCGGGTATGCGCTCACGGTCTACAACCGGACGGCGGCGCGAGCCGCACCGCTGGGGGCGCGGGGCGCCGCTCGGGCCGCCACCTTGGCCGACGTGGCGGTAGCCTCGGATGTGGTGGCTCTCATGGTGACGGACGCCGAGGCCGTACATGCCGTCGTGGACGGAGCCGACGGGTTGTTGGCGCATATGGCCGCCGGCACGGTGATTGTGGATTTTTCCACGATTGGGCCCCGGGCGACGGTGGAGCTGGCCCAGAGCGCCAGCCCGCGAGGCGTCGTGTGGATGGACGCGCCGGTGACGGGCGGCGACGCGGGCGCCAAGGCGGGGACGCTCACCATCATGGTGGGTGGGGACGAGGAGACCTTCCGGGCCATTCGTCCGCTGCTCCAGGTCGTGGGCGAGCGCATTGTGCATGTGGGCCCCAGTGGGGCCGGCCAGAGCATGAAGCTGGTGGCGAACCTGGTGTCGGGGTTGAACCTCCTGGCGGCCGCCGAAGGCTTGAGGCTGGCGGAGGCGGCCGGCATCCCGCTCCAGGTGCTGACCGAGGTGCTGCCGGCCAGTTCGGCTCGGTCGTTCGAGGTGGACAAGCTGCTGGAGCGGTGGCCCACGCGGGCCACCGCTCCCGGGTTCTCGCTCGCAAACCGCACCAAGGACTTGGGATTGGCGCTGGACATGGCGGATGCCCTGGGCTTCTCCACCGTGTTGGCGCGCGCCGCCTATCCCGCGTTTCAACAGGCGGCGGCGGCCGGGGGCCAAGACGATGAGACGGGCGTCGCCCGGCATTGGGACAGCACCCCGAGAAGCGAAGAGCCGTCAGGGCAGGAGCGGGGTTAAGAGCGGCACGCGGCGGCTGGCGGCGTGTCCGAGATACGGCAGGTGCCAGCTGGCCTCAAGGGTTTTCAACAGGCTGTAGTGGTCGGCCCACAGATGCACGGTGGTGGGCCGCAGGTGCGGCGCAATCACGATAAGCGGTGCCGAGCCGCCGCCCAGCACACCCAGCCACGGCGCCCCGGAGAAGATCGGGGGGGCTGCGGGGCCAGCGGCCTTGTAAGTGTGAATGCTGGACGGGGACGGGTTCGCGGGGTTGCTGCCCTCGTCCCACGTGACAAAAATCACGGATCCCGGCCCCCATGCCGACGACTGCATGATGCGCGCAATCCACGTGGCCAAAAAGGCGTTGCCGTCGGCGATGAGGGCGGATCCGTTGGCTTGGGGGCAGGTGGCCCCTTTCGTGTTCGGTTCTCCATGCATGTCTTCGCAGAGATTGGGTGAGATCCACACGAAGGACGGCACCGACCCGGACGCCAGCTCGCGCCCCAGGGTTGCGAGCGGCACCACGTTGCCGGCGTCCACTCGGGCCACGGCGGGAAACAGCAGAAAGGGGTCGTGCTTTTTGGCGTACAGCGCGTTGACCGGCATGGTCGTGGGTGCGGCGTGCGGGATGGAGTCGGGATACCAGT
Organism: Bacillota bacterium; assembly: GCA_021795575.1. Taxonomy (GTDB): domain Bacteria; phylum Bacillota; class Sulfobacillia; order Sulfobacillales; family JAIMBI01; genus JAJZWV01. The sequence goes on along the minus strand of JAJYPH010000073.1, from coordinate 13,042 downwards.
TGCCCGTGTAGCCTGCGTAGGGCAGCGACTGCATGACCGCTTGCCAGGAGATGTGTGCGTGGTCCAGCTGGAGCGCCAGATTGGGTATGGCAAAGCGCTGCGTGGGACTGTCGCTGTGACTGCCCTGTGTTTGGCCGGAGAGGGCGGCCACATAGTTGGGCAGGCTGGGGTGCGTCACGCCAAAGTAGTCGCTGTCATAGCCCTCGGTGGCGATGAGATGCCGGATGTAGGGATCCGGGGCCGACGGATTCAGCAGGGCGGCCGGGCTGTGGTTTTCCATCATGATGACAAAGACGTGGCGAAATCGCGGGACCGGCCCCTCGGCCACCACGGGCCCTTTGGTCACGAACGGGCCCGGCCACAGATAAGCCACCCCAATCGCAGCGGCCACGACGGCGGCCGCCACCAGGCACCGCCGCCGCCGACCGCGGGCCATCAGCGTGGGCGCGGTGGGCCGCCCCAAGCTTGCTGCATCGCGCTTACCCCCTTTGCCGGCGCCGCCGCGCGCAAACCCGCTGCCCTGGTCTCTCACTCGCATGGTTTATCAAGCCAAATGATCCTGCAAGCTTGATGTGCAGCGCGCAGCCCTTGGCACGCCGCACGTCGCGTGTTATACTTCCCACAGGTCGCGCCCGTAGTGAAGTGGATATCACGCAGGCCTCCGGAGCCTGAAGCAGGGGTTCGAGTCCCTTCGGGCGCACCAAGAGTTTTTATTATGTATGAATTAGGAACGCTCTCACGATAGGGAAGAATTCTGGACCACAAGCTTTTACACGTGAACGGCCGCGGGCAAGGAATCAACCATGCGGCCGAGCGCTTTACGAGCACGATGACTCTTATGCCTGTACTGGGGCACTGTGGCACCGCGTTGAGCTTCACCGCCATGGGTGACTCCGACGTGATTTTTCATGACGAGCGCACCATAACTGGGCTTGATGGTCGGGTCTCGAGGCGCCCATCGGCGCTCTCCTGCCACGGGGTACGCTATTTGTAGATGTCCCCTCGTGAGCCGATAGCGTCCACGAAGACAACTTCCTGGGGGTGGTCGATGTGGAAGAGGAGGAGAAACCCACCAACCCGCAACCGATACGCGCCGGTCTGGCCTGTCAGTGGCCGAATGTCTCCCGTAGGTGGGACTTCCGTAAGGCCTGCGATGGCCGCCGCGAGACGCCGATGGGTGGGCACATCCAATTTGTTGAGGTAATTGAGCGCAGACCGCCTAATGCGGACCTCATATGCCATGGTTCTGCGATTCCGGTTCCCAGGATACAAACTCGGGATCCCGCAACTGAGCGGCTTCCTCGGGGTTCACGGGTTCAGCATCCGGTTCTTGGGCATCGATGTCGCGCCAGGCCCTGACCACGGTCTGATGGCGGGCGCCGAGGAATTGCGCCAAGTCGTACACCGTCTTTCGATCAGACGGTGACAGCTGCTCGATGACCTTGTACACGTCTTCGGCCGGAACACTCACGCGGGGGTCCCCCTTTCTCTTTCTTGTAGTATAGATCAGGACGTGAATGTATCCAGTGCCGGACTGTGTCAAAGTGACCAGCGATGGCGTGCGGACGGGTGATGTGCAGGACCCCTGATATTGGCGGCGTGGGTGTGGTGTGCCGAAGGCATGGCCCACCGTGAGGGCCCCCGCCGTGGGCCCGCCCCGACGGCCTTTGCATTAGTGTAGCGCGTCACGATGCTGCTGGTCCGAACCCGCGCGGAGATCCAGCAGTGGGAGGCACTCGTGCGCCGGCATCACCATTTGGGACTCACGAGTCTGGTGGGCGAAACCCTGCGCTAAGTCGCCGAGGTGGACGACACGCGGGTCGCGCTGGTGGGGTGGACCGGCGGGGCGCTCAAGGTGGGGCCCGGGATGCCTACCTCCCCGGCCCAACGGGCGAAAGGGCTGCGCTCTGGCGCAGAGCGCGCGCGTTCTCATTGGGCCGGGTTACCATGTCCCAAATCTCGGCTCGCGGGTGCTGGCGCGGACGTTGCGGCGGTGGGCGGCGGTCCGTGGCCACCCCGTGGCGCTGTGTGAAACGTTTGTGGACCCCACACCCTGTCTCGGTACGGTCGACTAAGCGATCGGATGGGAGACGCTGGGCACCACGGGGAGCTAGGCGCGGCAGGGGCCGCATTACGTCGCGTGGGGTCAGCCGAAAGTCGTGTGGATACGGCCCCTCGCCCGGGGCGCGGCGGCGGTCTGACGACGGGGCTGGACCCCCGCGCGGGGGGCGCGTGTTGGGTGAAAGCCGCAGCAGTCGCTTACGCGGTCATTGGGCGAGCGCGCCTGCGCTCAACGAGCGTAACGGTCAGCATGGCCGCCGCAAACAGCGCCAGGCACACCGCAAACGGAGTCGGAAAGACCGCCCACGCGTTCGGAGGACGCGGACCGAAGTTAACACCACCGTCCCAGCCGGACAGCAGCCAGAGGTAGTCGGTGACGGCCGTGAATTCGATGCCACCGGTAAACCGCCGCAAGTAAAATGCCAGCAGTCCGAGCGCGGCGATGGCCACCGACCATCCCGGCCACATCCGTGCCCCGAGGGTGCCGACCAAAATCGCGAGGGAAGTCAACGCCCAACTGGCCATGACCACCAGCGCCACGGTGAGAGGCAGGGATGGGCCGCCCAGGTCTGTCTTGAGCCAAAACCACGGGTCTGGACCCACCTCGGTGGCCAGCGACACGAGCACGTACAGGGCCGCCATCATAAGGCCGGTGACAGCTTGAATGGCCACCAGGCGGGCGAACAGCCGCCACCCAGAGCCAGGCTGACGTCCGCTGTACCACGCACCGGCCAGCGGCATCCACGCTTGCAGGTAGATCCCCGACTGGACGATGGCACGCAGATAGGATCCGCCGGTGATACCCCATCCGCGCGCCCCAAACAGCACCAGGGCGTAAATCATCGCCACGGGAACAAACAGCCATGCCACGCGCCAAAGTTGAGCGGAGGGGTCAAGCGTGCTCGGAGTCCGCAAGGTGAAGACCATGCACCCCACCGTCCTTGGCATAAAGTGCCTTCAGTATAGCCGTTTGGCGCCCAAGGTGCGTGGGTGGGGCCGTCAGAGGCCGCCCCCGGCATCCGGACCGGGAAACGGGGGCGGTACCGAGGACGGAGTCCCGGTACGGCGACGGCCCGGGTCCCGTCACCCTCGAAACTCGGTCTCAGAGTCTCCGAAACTGGCGGCACCAAGCGGCTGCGGTGCATCCTCGCCCCATGCAAGCCGCCCAGTCCTTAGACCGTGGTGGGTCGTTTCTTCACCACGTGCGTCAGCGACCCGTCGACCGCCATCACGTGGAAGCCTGCCGCAGATACATGGCGATCGGTCCGTGATGGGCTATCTGGTCTTCGCCAATCCCCGGGTCCGATTCGGCCGCCGGCTTGTCCGTGTCGGCGTAGGCGTACGCATCCACCCGAGTCGCACCCCGGGACCATAAGGCATTGGTGGCGGCGCCCCGCAGCTGGCTGGCGAAGCCCCGGTGGCGCAGGGTGGGGTCCACCACGACGCACGCGACGATGCCCACGTCCGGGGCAGACGGGGTGCCCCACGTGTCGCAGCGGTGCAGGCGCGGCCGCAGGGCCGCGTTGACGTACCCCACCACGCGGGGGTCGTCCGGGTGATGAGCCGCCATCCCGCTGCCGGTGCCTCCCTCAACCATGCGGGAGAGCAGCGTCCGGTTCTGGTCGCCCGTGCGGTCGTCCCAACAGCCGCTCTCGGAGTCCGCGAGGTAGTGAAACACGCAGGCGCATGTGGCCCAGCGGGGATTGTCGGAGAACGCCCGGTCCCCCATGCAGCGCAACAGGGCAGCCAGGTTGTCCGACGTTACAGGGCGGCACGCGACCGACACCTTCTCCACGTCGCCTCTCTCTTTTCGCGTCGCACAAGTCTTCGCTCGGAGCCGGTGAGAATCCTTCCGGTCCTCCACGGGAGGTCGTCCCACCAATGGGCCAGAAGCCATCCTCCCGGTTCCCCGTGTCTCAGCGCGAAAGGTGGCCGGGTTACGGATGGAGCGCCGGGTGGCTCACCATGTGGCCTGCCACCGCCAGACCCAGCCCGGCCATCACCAGCCCCGCTGCCAGCACCACGATCACGAAGAACCAAAAGTACGGACTGCGCTGCCACGCCAGCCACACGGCCAGGGCGACACTCAGAACCAGTCCTCCGGGTATGAGGAAGCCGAAAAGGGCCCACACGACGATTAGAATCTGCCAGCGGGCTTCCATCCGCCTAGGGGTGCTCATGTCAGCCTCACTTCAAGAACCTCGCAAGCCTCCGACAACGGACGCAACGTGCTGCGGGCCACGGTGTCGATAACCATTGTAGCCCACGGCGCATCTCATGGCGCCGCCCGTGTGGCGCGGCCGCCGGTACGTCGCCCAGGGGGACGGCATCGTCTTCAGGTGCGGCCATGCCGCCAGATGCCATGGGATGGCCTGGCGGGCAGGCGCCACCACGGCTCCCCCGACGATGCCTGGGTGAAGCGCCCCGACGGACACTGAGAGCCACCAGCGGCCCGCGTCGTCGCCGCGCCCCCGGCCAAACCAGCTCATCAGGGAGTGCTGACCCCGGGTCGACAGCGTCCTCCACGTACGGCCCGCGTTGGCCAATCAAGAGGTGGCGGGCTGGTGCTGACGACCGCCCACGCCTGATCGGGATCCGTGGGCGAGGTTTCGACCCAGTGGGTGCGAAAGAGGCATGGCTGCCGCGGCGGTGCGGCCGCCATGGATCGTCACGTGAAACCGCGACCGGGCCGCGTCCAGTCACGCCTCGGCGTCCATGTCGAGGGGGTGGGTGGGCTCGTCCAGCAGCCGGACGGTGTGTGGCGGGTTCAAAAGTGTCCGGAGGGCGGTCCGCACCGGAGGGAGCGGCGGAAGCGGGGCGACGCCTCCGAATGGGTCGTCACCCTGCGCGAGGCACCCGATGGTTGGGCGAGGCGCCCAGTTCACGGAACCGACATCGGGGAGCAGAGTGCCGGCCAACAGCTGACGCCGTGTGGACTTTTCGCTGCCGTGGGCCCCGACCCGTCCCATCCGTTCACCCGAGGCGAGATCCAGCGATACGCGGTCCAAAACCACGCGCCCGCCAAACGCCACCGGCACGCCGCCCATGCGCATCAGGCTCACGGGATCGATGACCCTCCTCAAGCGAGGGCGCCGCCAGCCCGCGGACACCACCCTTGGGTTGTTGACTTGAAGCGCACCAGCAAAACCTCCCGCGCCATGACATAGCCATGGAGGGAGGCTGCCAGACGCGGGGCCCCCTAAAACCGTCCGAAAAATGCATGCGTGGAGTTGGGCGCCGAGGCGCCCGATAGTACACTCGGGATGGCCCCCTGCTGCGGCAGGGTGCGACCTCAAGAGAAGATCCGCTCTCGGCGAGCTGAACGGAGGGACAGCGTGAGCGACCCAACGGCCGCCAGCCCGGAGGGCCAAGCCTACTGTCGGGGATGCGGCCGATCCATTCCGGCAGCGGCGGTGGCCTGTCCCCACTGCGGCATGATGGTCGCGACGAGCCCCGGGTACCTGGCGCCGCCCGGCCGGGACTGGCTGGTGGCCCTGTTGCTGTCGATTTTCCTGGGTTCGTTGGGCATCGACCGATTCTATCTCGGTAAAATCGGCAGTGGTCTCCTAAAGCTTTTTACCTTTGGGGGACTGGGCATCTGGTGGCTGGTCGACGTCATCCTGATTGCGGCCGGCGCGATGCGCGATGCCCAAGGCCGGCCGCTTCTAAGACGCGGATACTGACGCCATCCCGCAGCACGCGTCAGGGGACCGTTTGCAGCTGTTCCTGGAGTTGGCGGGCGGCGGCGTCTGGATCCTCGGCCACGCGGCTCTCGCTGGCAAACAGCATGGTGGGACGCATTCCCGCGTCGTAGGGGGGCCAGAGGGGCAGCGCGGGGGTGTTGGGGTCGCCGTGCTGGGCAAAGGCGATCCAGGCTTGATGCATCTGGTCTGCCAGGTGCGATCGGTCGGGACTGCTGCCGGTGAGCAGTTCCGTACCCGGGGCATCCCAGGTGTTGAACACAAACGGCAGCTCCATCGCGTGGCAGGCTTTCAGCCGCCCGTCAAACGCGGGGCTCTCCCAATCAAATCGGTAAACCCAGGTGGGGGCTTCGTGCGCTTGCGCCGCCGCCAAGCGTTGGGCGGGGAACTGGAACGCCCGCATGGTGCCCAGCTGCATCAGGCCGTTGAACAGGTCGGGCCCCCCGCGGCCGGCCACGTAGTGGGTGTGTTCGACCGCCGTGATGGGCCCCCAGGTTTGCTCAAACAGCGCCACCAGCTTCTTGGGGTCGTCCGTATGCCAGGCCGGGTCCAGCGCACTCCACAGGCGGATCTCATCTTTGTTGGAGCCCACCAGCAGGGGCACCTTCATCGACCGTCCGCTCGCGATCGTCTCCCACAGGGTTTGCGGTAGCGTGGTGCCGTCGACCGTGGGCCACGCCACCCCCCGCTGGTAGGCCGCCAGCAGGGTTTCGACCGGCGTGGCCCGCAGCGCCGACAGGGCGTCGCCCCGAATCGCCAGGCGGTCCAAAACCTGTCTGGTATCCCGGTCCGCCTGTGCGCGATCCCGATACACGGGGATGAAGCTTTCCAGGATGGCCTGCTGAAACAAGCCGCGGGCCGCCGGCATGCACAGCAGCGTGGCGACAGACAGGGCGCCGGCCGACTCGCCCGCCACCGTCACACGGCCGGGATCGCCCCCAAAGGTGCCAATGTTCCGCGCGATCCACGTGAGCGCCGCCACCTGATCCAAGAGGCCGACATTGGCCGAGCCGGGGGCGGCTTCGCCGAGATAGAGAAATCCCAGGGGACCGAGACGATAGTTGAGGGTGACGAGGACGACACCGTGACGGGCAAACGACGTGCCATCGTAGGTGGGACGCCGGCCGCTGCCGGTCACCAATGCGCCGCCGTGGATCCACACCAGCACGGGGTGTGGGCCCGGGGAAGCCGGGGCCCACACATTCAGCGTGAGGCAGTCTTCACTCTGGGGGCCGTCTTCCGCCAGCAGCGGGTGGGAGGGGACCTGCGGGGCCACCGCGCCAAAGTGAGTCGCGTCGCGCACCCCAGACCAAGGTTGCGGTGGCTCTGGAGGGGCAAAGCGCAGCGGGCCGACGGGCGGACGCGCGTAGGGAACGCCGCGCCACACGTTGACGTCTCTGCCGTGCTCCCCCTGCAGCCGCCCCGCGGCGGTGAGAGCGCGGGCTTGCGCAACGTCGCTGATGCTGACCAGCCCCTTTCGCCTAGTGTGACTCGGCAGAAGCTCCGCCATGACCTTGGGCCGCGGACCGGCGGTTGGCGGCATGATAGCATAGGGACAAACCGGGGGTGCGGGGCTCCAGAGGGGGTAATCGCATGCCGTTGGCGGCTCGCCGGCCCTGGGTGGCGATTTTAGTTTGGGTCGCAGCGCTGCTGGGGGCCGTGCCGCTGGTGCCTGCCGTGGCTCGGCATCTCAGTGCCGGCGGCTTTTCGGCCCCGCACAGCGCGGCCCAGGCGGCCGACGCCACCACCGCGCATCTGCGTACGCCAGCGTCAGCGGCGGCGTCCACCCCGCAGCCCGCCACCCTGGTGCAGGGGCTGGCCATAAGCCGCCTGCGGACACTGGCGCGCGACGCGGGCCTCGGGCCTCGGGCGCTGGCGTCCAGTGGACCCGACGCGGTGGTGCTGCTGCCCGGGGCGCCCCGCGCGGCCGCGCAGCGGCTCTTCCGCACGGTTCGGGCCACCGGCGCCCGGCTCACGCCGATTAACTCGTCAACGGAGAGCCAGGCGGTCAGTGGCCAGGCGATTGCCGCGCTGAAAGCCAGCACCGTGGTGGCGGTACCCGCGCTGGTCATTCTGCTGGCCCTGGTGTTTGGCGCCGTGGTGCCGGCCCTGCTGCCGCTGGTGGCCGCCGGGGTGGGCACCGCGCTCACCCTGGGCGTCGTGTCCCTGTTGGAGCGCTTCGTGCCCCTGTCCGTCTATCTACTGCAGATTGTCACGTTTTTGGCGCTGGGTGTCGGCGTAGACTACGTGCTGTTTGTCACCAGCCGTTTTCGCACCGAGCTGGACCGGGGCGCGCCGGTGGACGACGCGCTCTCGACCGCGATGCACACGGGCGGCCGCTCTGTGTTGTTTTCCGGCATCGCGGTGTCGCTGGCGCTGGGCGCGCTGTTGCTGGGCGGCACCGCCTATTGGACGGGGATGGCGCTGGGTGGCGCCCTGGCAGTGGCCTCGGTGCTCCTGGTGACGCACACGCTGCTACCAGCGCTCCTGCGTGTGTTGGGCCCGCGCATTCACCGGGGCCGCATCCGCTGGGCCATGCCCGATTGGCCCCTGTGGAGGCGGTTGGCTGACTGGGCCACGTCACGTCCGGCCTGGGCGCTCGGCATGGGCCTGGTGGTCCTGGTGGGGTTGGGATGGGCGGCACCGACGCTCAGCGCCAACGTGCCGGCCAACGTGGCGCGGATGCTTCCCGTGCAGAGCCCCTTGGCGAACGCCTCGCGGGTGCTCCAGCAGATCGACGGTGCAGGCAGCGTGGCGCCCATGGTGGTGGCGCTTCGCCTCGGGTCCTCGGTGGCGGTGCCCATGAGCTGGACCACCGTGGCGCACGTGACCGTCGCGCTGACTCGGCTCGGGGATGTGGCCCGGGTGTCGTCTCCGACCGGCCGTGCGTCGCCCCAGGTGCTGGCTCGCCTGGCCGCCCACGGCGCGCTGTCGGCCTTCGTGGCCGGGAGCCACCGCGTCGATCTGTTTGTCACGGCGCGGTCCGGCCCGGACACGGAGGCGACGGCGACGCTGCTGAAGCGAATGGCGGCGCGCCTCGACCGGGTGGCGGGCGTCGAAGTGCAGATTGGCGGCGCGGCGGCGGTGATGCAGGGCTTTGACCACTATCTGGCCGGGCGGCTTCCGTGGATGGGTGCCGCTGTGGTGCTGGTGGCGCTGGCGGTGCTGTGGGCGGCCACCGGATCGCCGCTCCAGGCGCTCTTGGGGGTGAGCATCAATGGGCTGGTGATGCTGGCCACGGCGGGGGTCCTGGTGTTGATCGTCCAGCGGGGGGCGTTCGGCATCGCGCCGAACCCCTTAAACCTGGCCGTGCTGCCGCTGGTGTTTGTCATGCTGTTTGGCCTCTCCATGGACTACCAGGTCATTTTGCTGCACCGGATCCAAGAACAGCTCGCGCGCGGGCTCGCGCCGCGCGCGGCGGCGCGCCAGGCGGTGGCCACCACCGGCGGCCTCATCACGGGAGCGGGGCTCATCATGGTGGCCGTGGTGGCGGCGCTGGTCGCGAGTCCGTTCGAGGTGCTCCAGACGCTGGGGATTGGGCTCGCGACGGCGGTGCTGTTGGACACCCTGGTGGTGCGCACGTGCATGGTGCCCGCCTTGGTGACGCTGCTGGGGCCGCGCGCGTTTTGGCCCCGCCGCACCGGCCCGACCTCATGAGGGCTTGACCCGCACGGTCGTGGTATTCTGGGGGCGTCGTGTGTGCACAAGATTGAGCACACCGCAACGCGAGGAGGGTCGCCATGGCGCGCCAGTTTGCCTTTTTGATGCATCCCCTGCGATTTGACGATTTCGCGCGCAAGTATCCGTTTACCCAGCGCCTGCCCGAACGCTGGGTGGAGTCACTGTTTCGGCACGTACCGCCCATGCGGGTCGGCCATGTGACCGGGGTGGTGTCGCCCACCGGCGCCGAGCTGGAAGGATGGCTCTTAGCCCTAGCCATGACGCCGCGAGTGCTGCTGGAGACGCCCTATCCCGTGGTATTGCGGGCGCTGGAGAAGGCCGGCCGGCTGGCCGAGAGCCTGGGCGCCGAGATCCTCGGGCTCGGCGCCTTCACCAAAATCGCGGGAGACCGCGGCGTGACCCTGGCCAGCCGGTTGAACATTCCCGTCACCACCGGCAACTCGTACACGACCGCGACGGCGGTGGCCGGGGCCCTGGCGGCGGCGCGGCGCCTGGGGCTCGATGTCGCCACGGCTCATGTGACGGTGATCGGGGCCACGGGATCGATTGGGGCCGCCTGCTGCCACCTGCTGGCGCGCGAGGTGGCGGAAATCACGGTGGTGGCGCGCGGCCGGGAGCGGTTGGAGGAGCTGGCGGCCACTTTGCGCGCGGCGCATGCCGGCCTGGTGGTGCACGTGGAAACAGACATCCCGGCGGCGGCCCGGGCCGCCGATATTCTCATCGCGGTCTCGTCGTCCCCGGATGCGCTGGTGGAGCCCCATGATCTAAAGCCTGGGGCCGTCGTCTGTGACGTGGCGCGTCCACGCAACCTGTCGCGCATCGTGACCGAGCGGCGCCCGGACGTGTTGGTGATTGACGGGGGGGTCATCGAGGTGCCGGGGGCGCGCGCGGACCTAGGCTTCGACTTTGGGTTTCCCCCACGCATGGTGGAGGCGTGCATGGCAGAAACCATGGCGCTGGCTTTAGAGGGGCGCCTGGAGAACTTCACGCTGGGCCCGTCGGTGGATCCGACGAAAGTCGGCGAGATTGCGGCCATTGCGGAGCGGCAGGGCTTTAAAATGTCGGGATTTCGCCGTTTCGAGCGAGCCATTCCGGACGACGAAGTGGATCAGATCCGCGAGCGGGCCGAGGCCCGGAATGCAACGCCGGCCGCCACGGCGGCGGCCGAGTCGCTCTGAGTTCAGCCGGCCCGTCAGCGAGGTCAGTGTCCGTGATCGTGGGGGCCGTCGCGGTGGGGCTTCTCGGACTGGTGGTCGCCCGAAGGCTTCGGGCCCTTGTGGTCCGGCGGGTTGTGCCCCTGGTGGGGGTGGCCCACGGGGCTCGCAGGGGCTCCCGTCGTTTCCGGGGTGGGCTGGCGCGTCGTGGTGGTGACCACCACGGAACCGATGACCGCGGGCGTCGTGGCCGCGGGCCGGATGGCCGCGAGCGCGGCTGCGTGGGCCCTCCCTTGGCTCAGGCCGCCGGCGTACACTGCCAACAGCGCCACCAGGAGGCCACCGCCGGCCGCTAGGCCATGGACCATCGTCCCGCCGAATGCGCTCTTCATGGGTTCGCCCCCTTTCTCTCCATAGGTCACGAGGTCAATAGGTGTGCCCATAGGATAAGTTCGCACGGCCGCCGCAGCTTGGGACGCTGGGCGCCGCCAGGAAAATTTGGCATGATGGAGCCGCCGCCCGGGCGTGAGCCGGTGGGTGGCGGGGAGGGGCCCGTGGACACAGACAGGCGAGATCTCGTGGATCGGGCGCGCGAGGCCGGGGTAGAGCTCGTGCGTCTGCAGTTCACCGATATTTTGGGCGTGGTCAAAAACGTTGTCATCCCGGCAGACGCTCTCGCTGACGCGCTGGCCGGCCACGTGTTGTTCGACGGGTCGGCGGTGCTGGGGTTTGTGCGCAGCGAAGAGGCCGACGTGTACCTGCTGCCGGACCCAGGGACGTTTCGCGTGGATCCGGCCGCGGGCGCCGACCCGCCGGTGGCGCGCATGGTGTGTGACATCGTCAACCCGGACGCGTCGCCCTTCCCGGGGTGTCCGCGGTCGGCTTTAAAGCGCGTGCTGGCCGAGGCGATGGCGATGGGATTCCGCATCGACGTGGCCCCGGAAGTCGAATTTTTTGTGTTTGAGCGCGACCGGGCCGGTCGCGCCACGGTGCGGACCGCGGACCAGGCGGGCTATTTTGACTTGGCGCCGGGCGATGTGGGGGAGGATGTGCGCCGGGCGGCGGTGCTGGAGTTGCTGGCTATGGGCTTTCCCGTGGCGGCGAGCCACCACGAGGTGGCCCCGGGGCAGCACGAGATTGACCTGGCGCCGGTCGATGCCCTGCAGGCCGCGGACCTGCTGGTGACGCTGCGGGTCGTCGTGCGGGAGGTGGCGCGGCGCCATCACGGGCATGCCACGTTCCTGCCGAAGCCGGTGACGGGCATTAACGGGTCGGGGCTCCACTTGCATCAGCACGTCTGGGCGAACGGGCAAAACGCCCTGGCGGATGGGGCAGAGCTGTCGGATACCGGCCGCCAGTACCTCGCGGGTCTGCTACAGCATGCCCCGGGCTACACGGCCGTGACCAACCCCCTGGTCAATTCGTACAAGCGCCTGGTGCCGGGCTACGAGGCGCCGATTTACGTGGGGTGGTCCGACGCCAGCCGGAGCCCGTTGGTGCGGGTCGTGAATGCGCCACCGGATCGGCTGCACTTGGAGCTCAGGTCGCCCGACCCGGCGGCCAACCCGTATTTGGCGTGGGCGGTGACCATTCGGGCGGGGCTGGACGGCGTGGCGCGTCGTCTCGGCCTGCCGAAGGCGCAGCCCCGCCACGTGCCGGCGGCGGCTGATGCGGAGCGCTTGGGGCTGGGCCGCCTGCCGGACAGCCTGGCCAGTGCGTTGGACGCGTTTCGGCGGGACGCCCTGATGCGCGACGCCTTGGGCGAGCACATTGCCGAGCGTTTCCTGGAGGCCAAGCGCATCGAGTGGAATGTGTACGCCGCCGAGGTGCATGCATGGGAAATCGACCAGTACCTGAACGTCTACTGACGTTAAGAACACCGCCGCCGGACGTTGCGGCCTGTTCGGCGGCGGCGTCGGCCTCGCCGTGGGCCGTGACCGCCATCTCCGCCGGGAGCCACGGTCCGTTTGGGTGAGCGAGGCAGGCAGGGCACCACGGCTCGCCTGCCGCGACGCGAGGTAGCTACCGCTCGCGCGGCCCCGTGCCAGGGCGACTGGGCCGCATTCGTCAGCACGGCGCGTCGGCACCGCGACGCGATAGACCAGGAGGGACCGGGACCCGCTGTACGCGTATCCCGGCGTGGTGCGGTCCGGTGCCAGCAGAGGACGATGTCCGCCACATCTGCCGCCGGGCAGGAAGATGAACACCGTGGGAAGGCGGCCATCGCCTGCTGGGGCCCGCAACGCGCAATCGGCGGCTGGTCGTGCGCCCCAGTCGAGCGTGCCTACGCGGGCGGCTGGGATATGCGAGCGCCATCCCCACCACCGAGGCCCGCCGTCGAATCTTGGTCCCAGGCACGCAGAAACGAAGCCAGACTGTCGGCCGTAACGGCCAACTCCAGCCCCCGGCCCAGCCGGTCCGCATCGGCCGCGGCGTCGATGCGCG
>JAJYPH010000274.1 GCA_021795575.1 Bacillota bacterium | reverse complement strand
TTCGGCAGTTCCACAGTACAATCATCAAAAAATGCCAGGGTCTTGGTGGCCATGCGCGAGCACCCCCCAACGTGATACCGGGGGAATTCTTGGACTCGGAGTTAATTCCTGCTTCGGTCCGACACGAATTTACATCAGACCACCGATATTTCCAGCGCGGCCCGGCAACGGGGCGGCAAATCGGTCAGATTCGACACGATGTGCTGTCGAACGGCGGCGGGCAGCACCAGGCTCAGGTGCTGCGCCAGCACGTCTGGCGGCGTGCCGGCGGTGAGGACGTCCACCATCATCCAGGTGGCAAGCCGACCCGGCTGGTCTCGCAGCGCCGACAGCAGCCAGGCCAACGCCTGGTCGCCGTGTCCGGCTTTCTGGGCCACTTCCGCCAGGGCGGTTTTGGGAAGATACGTGCCCACCCCCAGCTCCGACTGCAGATAACCGCCCGGCGGCCCCAGCGCGAGACAGCGGTCAAAGCACGTCCGGGCCGCGTCCAGGCGGTCCCGATGCAGCAGCACCAACCCCCAGAGCCAAAAGAGATCCGTGTAGGACGGATGCGTGGCCACCCCAGCACGGGCCAGGCCGTCCGCCGCGGCCCAGTCCTCAGCCGCCACGGCCGCCCGAATGGCGGCCGCCGCCACGACCGGCGCCAGCGGCGCCGTGGGGGCGAGGCGGGCCGCACTGGCTGCGTAGGCGGTCCGCGCCTCGTCCACCCGCCCCAGCGCCAAGAGCGTCTGGCCCAGTTGAAACTGCCAGTAGGGCTGGTCGGGTTCCTCCCCCGCGGCGCGGGTGAGGAGCGCGAGATTGCGTGCCTGCTTGTGTTTGGCGGCCATGACGGCGGGCAGATACCCGGTGTGCAGCAGGCGCACGTCCAAGGGCGCCAGGCGCCCGCCCGCCGCGATGAGGCTGTCGGCCACCTGCTCGTGGATGCGGCCGCGATAGCGAATGGTAGGCCCAACGCGGAACAGGCGGGTGACCCGCGCATCGGTAAACTCGCGCCCACTGCCCACCAGCGACACCACTCGGAGGTTGTACCCCGCGGCGACGGGGGACTTCACCGCACGTGCCAGGGTGGGCACATCGTCGGCCACCAGCTCCTCATCGGCGTCCAGCACCAGCACCCAGGGCTGTCCCACCCGCACCAGCGCCTCATTGCGGGCGGCGGCGAAGTCGTCGGTCCACCGCACGCGGTACACCTCCGCCCCCAGCGAGCGCGCCAGCTCCACCGTCCCATCGCCAGAGCCCGTATCCACCACCACCAGCTGCGACACCACGGGGGCCACCGACTGGATGGCGCGCGCGAGCGTGGCTTCTTCGTCGCGGACAATCATGGCGGCCGCGAGCGGGAGCCGTTCAGATGCCACGCCCACCCCCCTCTCGCCCCCAGACTACTGGCGGGACGCCGCGTTGCCAATCTCTTGCGCCCTTTCGGCTATACTCCGCGCATGAGCAGCCACACCACCGACGAGCACGGGCTTCGCGCGGGAGCGGCCCGACTGGACGCGGCCCTGCCTCCCTTAGTGCCCCGGGACCGATGGCAGATCCCCCCAGGGACTTTGTATTTGGACGGCAACTCCCTCGGCCCCAGCTCCATCCCCGCCCAGGACGCCGTGCGCGCCGCGCTGGGCCGGTGGGCGACGGCGGGGGTGCTGGGGTGGTCCGACGGGGACGCCGCCTGGTTTGATCTGGCGGAGCGCGTGGCGGCCCGCCTGGCCCCGCTGGTGGGGGCGCACGCGGGCGAAGTGGTGGTGGGGGGTACCACCACCCAACAGCTTCACCAGCTGCTGGGCACGTTTTACCGACCCACGGCCAGTCGGTTTCGCCTCCTGATCGAGCAGGGGGCATTTCCCACTGACCGCCACGCCGTGGACAGCCAGGTGGCGCTGCATGGGCTCGATCCGGCCGAGGCGGTGACGGAGCTGCCGCGGGACGCCCGCGGCTGGCTCGACCCCGACGCCGTGGCCGCCGCCTTTGCCTGCGACGTCGCGCTGGCCGTCCTGCCCGGGGTCGTTTACACCAGCGGCCAGCGGCTGCCGCTTGCGGAACTCACGGCGGCGGCCCGCCGAGCCGGCGTGCGCGTGGTGTGGGATTTGTCGCACAGTGCCGGGCTCGTGCCCCACCGGCTCCACGACGAGGCGGAGCTGGCCGTGTTTTGCACGTACAAATACCTGAATGGCGGGCCGGGATCGCCTGCCGCCGCCTACGTGCACGAGGCGCTACTGCCCGTGACGCCCGCCTACCGGGGCTGGTGGGGTTCCGACAAAGCTCGGCAATTTGCCATGGACGGCCGGTGGACAGGGGCCGCGGACGCGGGCGCACTCCAGCTCGGCACCCCCAGTATCCTGGCGCTGGCGGCCCTGGCGGGCAGCCTCGAGCTTTTCGACGGAATTCATCTGGAGAACGTGCTGGAGCGGGCGGAGCAGCTGACCACCTTCCTCGTCACCGCGGCCGATGCCCTGCTGGCGCCCTGGGGGGTCACGGTGGCCACGCCGCGGGACCGGGCCGCGCGCGGCGGCCACATCGCCTTGGCGCACCCCGATGCGGCGGCGCTGTCGCAGGCGCTCAGAGCCCGGCAGGTCATCGTGGACTATCGGCCCCCGAACCTGCTGCGGCTGGCGCCGGCGCCGCTCTACATCGACGCCGCCGACGTGCTGGCCGCCGTCGAACGCCTGGCGGACATTCTGGCTCGAGGGGACCAGGCCCGATACGTCCAGCGGGCCGCGGGCGCGGCCGTCACCTGAGCCCCGCGGGCCGTCGGGCCGTCCACCGCACGGCAGGGCCGGCCCGCAGCACCCGGGCATCAGCAACCGCGGCTGAAACGCGTGCGTGAGGTCCGAGCCAGCCGGCCGCCGCCGGTCCCACTCGCTGGCCCACCCCAAAGGCCACCGTGAGCTGTGCTCCGATGCGCGCACCGTTCTGCGCCCACACGCCCCGCCCCAACATAGGGTCCGTCCCATGAAACATCGGCGCAAAGGTGACAAAGTGCGGGGCGCCATCTGCCGAAACCCATTCTCTAACGACCCCTGCCCACAGCAGGCCGCAATGATCGCCCCCGGGGCCCATTGGGTGTGGTCGGGAACAGCCGGGTCTTGCCGAAGTAGGCCGCCTGGTGGGCCGTGCCGCCCGCGTCGCCCCGGTAGGTGGCGAGCACCAGCGCCCCCGCGCCGTCGGCGGTGCCCGTCCACGCCGCAAAGCTCCCACCAGCCCCGCATCTGCAGTACGAGGGTGCGTGGCCACGCGGCCGCGACCTGCCGGGTCAAGCCGTCCACCCGACTGTCCGCTTCGGCGAATTGGCTCTGCAGGCGAACGCAAACCTCGTCCCGGGGAGCAGGTGTCGGCACTACCTGCCAGAGCTACGCCCGAGAGACCGTCCTCCACGCGACAGGCCCCCCGGGTCGGCCGCAGCCCCCAGCGCAGCCGCGAGCGCCTGAGCCGCAGCCGCGAGCGCCTGAGCCGCAGCCGCGCGCTGGCGTCCGCGGGGAACGGGGGGCGGTGGGGTGTGGGACAC
>JAJYPH010000072.1 GCA_021795575.1 Bacillota bacterium | reverse complement strand
TGGGCGGCCGCGCGGGGCCTGCCGCGCGAGGCCGGCCACCGCGCCGGCATCGAAGCCTTGCGGCGGGTGGTCCGGGGGGCGCCGGACTTGGGCGTGGAGATGTTGACCGTGTACGCGTTTTCCACGGAAAACTGGCGGCGGCCTGCGTCCGAAGTTTCGGCCCTCATGAGCCTTTTGGTGGAATTTTTGGAGAGCGAGACGCCGGAACTGGCTGCCGAAGGCGTGAGGCTCGCCACCATCGGCGACCTGTCGGTGCTGCCCCAAGCGTCCCAGGCGGCACTCGGCCGCGCCTTGGCCACCACGGCGGGAGGTGAGCGGTTGCTGCTCACCCTGGCCCTGAACTACGGGGGCCGCGCGGAGATTGTGCGCGCCGCCAAAAAGCTGGTGCGGGTCGTGCAAGCCGGCCGCGTGTCCCTGGCTGACGTGGATGAGCAGATGTTTGCCAGCTTGCTGGACACCCATGCGCTGCCGGACCCGGAGCTGCTGATCCGCGCGAGCGGCGAGGAGCGCTTGTCAAATTTTCTGTTGTGGCAGTCGGCCTATACCGAGTTGTGGGTGACAGACACATTCTGGCCCGATTTTGGAGTGGAGCATCTGCAGCAGGCACTGTTGGCCTTTGCCAGCAGGGATCGGCGTTATGGCAGCCACTCCTGAGACGGGGCGGTGGGGGGCGCTCCGCCGCCGGTTCATCACGGCGGGCGTGGGGGGGCCGGTGCTGCTGGGCCTGGTGTGGCTGGGAGGCTGGCCGCTGTGGCTCTTGAGTTGGGCTCTGGCGCTCGTCATGAGCTTTGAATTTTCTGGACTCTTGATGCGCCGGCGCCTGGAGCTGCCGATCTGGGCGCTAGGTACGCTGGTGACGGGGCTTATGGCCGCCGTGGCGTTGCGCTGGCCTCTGCTTCCCGTGGTGGTTGGTCTCTTTTTCCTGGCGGCGCTGTTCGGGCTGGGGGGGGATGACAACCAACGGGGCTTTCTGACGGGGCAGAGCGCGGTATTTGGCGCGCTGTACATCGGTGGGCTCATGTCCTTCCTGCCGCGCATTCGGGAACTGCCCCATGGGCTGCCCCTGACGGTGTTTGTGCTGCTGACGGTGTGGGCCACGGATGCCGCCGCGTACTTTGTCGGCAACAGCTATGGGCGGCGGCGCATGTTCCCGCGCGTTTCCCCAGGGAAAACGTGGGAAGGATCGCTGGCCGGATTGGGCGGCGGCGTGGTGGCCGGGGGGCTGCTGTCCACGTGGCTGGTGGGGGCCCTGGGGCCAGGGCTGGTCGTGGCCCTGGGGATTGCCGTGGCCAGCCAGCTCGGTGATTTGGTGGAATCGAACCTGAAGCGCTTCGTGGATGCCAAGGACGCGGGGGCGATTCTTCCTGGTCACGGCGGGGTGCTGGACCGGTTGGACTCGGCCCTGTTTGCCCTGCCCGCCGCATACTACTTGCTCAGGGGGATGGGCCTCAGCTAATCCGCCTCGCCGAGGCCACCAAGGGGGGACGTCATGGGGGCAGACAACCAGCGCTATCTGAAGGCGCTCGCGACTTGGGCGCTCCTGTTGGTGGCGGGGTTTGTGTTTTGGCGGTTTGTCGTGCCGTACACGGTCCCGTTTGTGATTGCCGCATTTCTGGCCGCTCTGCTGGACCCGGTGGTGGCTTTGGGGGAGCGCGGGGGACTGCCCCGGTGGCTGGCCACGCTCGCGTCCATGGTGGCAGTGCTGGGCGGGGTGCTGGCGGGCTTGGGCCTCTTGGTGAGCGTGCTGGTGCGCGAGCTGGCGAGCTTGACCACCCAACTGCCGGGATTGGTGAAGAGTGCGCAGCCGGTGCTGGAAAGCCTCGTCGACGATGTGGTGCGCGCGGGGCATTTCAAGCTGCCCAGCGTGCAGTCGCTGGTGCACAGCCAAATCACGACGGCGTACAAAATTACCGCCACGGTGCTGCACACCCTGCTGGTGGTGCTGCTGGGCCTGCCCAACGTCCTCCTGGTGGCTGTGCTGGCCGTGGTGGCCGCGTTTTTCCTCATTCGTGATAAACGCGTGGTAGGCGCTATGCTGGAGTGGATCCTGCCGCCGGGCATGCAGCACCGCCTGCCGACGCTGCGCACGGAGGTGGTGCGCGGCACCTTGGGGTTCCTGCGGGCGCAGCTGTTCCTGGTGGCCACCACGGCAGCGGGCACGACCATCGGCCTCCTGCTCTACGGATCACACTATGCCGTGTTGTTGGGGCTGGTGGCGGGCCTGTTGGACCTGATCCCGTTTTTGGGCCCCACGGCGCTGTTGGCGCCGTGGGCCGCCGTGATGTTCATCATCGGGCAGCCGGTCGCGGGGCTGGAGCTGCTGGTGATCCTGGCGGGGGTGGCGTTGGTGCGCCAGCTCATTGAACCCCGCCTGTTGGGATCCGGGACCGGGTTGCACCCCCTGGCGGCGCTGGTGGCGTTGTATGTAGGGATCCAGCTGTTTGGGCCCATTGGGTTTGTCGTGGGGCCCATCACGGCCGTGGTGCTGAAGGCGGCGGCGCGGGCGGCCGGACTGCCGCCGTTTGTGAAAGCCTGACCAGGTGTGCGAGGAGGGGTGGCGTGTGAACGTGGTGGTGCTGGGAGCCACGGGCTCCATCGGGCGCCAGACGGCCGACGTGGTGGCCGCGCACCCGGACCGGCTTCGCGTGCGCGGGCTGGTGGCCCATCGGGACGTGGACGGGATGGCGGCGCTGGTGGAGAGGCTGGCACCCGCCTGGGTGGTGCTGACCGATCGCGACGCGGCCGCGCGGCTCCAGGTCCGCGTGCCGGCGGGCACGGTCGTGGACGCGGGCATGGATCGTGTCATCGCGCGCATCCAAGACGAGCCGCCGGCGACGGTGGTGGCCGCCATGAGCGGGTTTGTGGGCCTCGGCCCTACGCTGGCGGCGGCCGAGCGCGGGCATCGGCTGGGGCTGGCCAACAAAGAGACCATGGTGGCGGCCGGAGGCCTCATTCGCGAGGCCGTCCGCCGGGGAGGCGGCCGCCTGCTGCCGATGGACTCGGAGCACTCCGCGATTTTTCAGGCGCTGGGAGAGCCCGCGCGGCCCTTTCGTCGCCTGATCATCACGGCCACCGGCGGCCCGTTTCGCGGCTGGGACCGCGCCCGGCTGGCCCATGTCGAGGCGGCGGCCGCGCTGAACCATCCCGTGTGGCGGATGGGCCGCAAGAACACCATTGACAGTGCCACGCTGATGAACAAAGGCTTGGAGGTGCTGGAGGCGCACTGGCTGTTTGACGCGCCGCTCGACCAGATTGACGTGGTGGTGCACCCCGAAGCCGTGGTCCACTCGCTGGTGGAGTATCCCGATGGCGCGATGCTGGCGCAGCTGGGGATGCCCGACATGCGGGTGCCCATTCAGCTGGCGCTGACGTGGCCCGAGCGGTGGGAGGTGCCACAAGCGCCGCGGCTGACGCTGGCGGCGGTGGGCCGACTCACGTTCGAGGAGCCGGACCACGACGTGTTTCCCGGCGTCGCCCTGGCCCGTCGCGCGGGGACCGTGGGAGGAAGCGCGCCGGTGGTGCTGAATGCCGCCAACGAGGTGGCGGTGGAGCGCTTTTTGGCGGGGGCGCTCCGGTTCCTGGACATATCGGACCTCGTGGCCGACGTGCTGGCCGCGCACACGGCGGCGCCGGTGGAGCGGCTGGACGACATTTTGGCCGCCGACGCGGACGCGCGGGCGGCGGCGCGGGCGTGGTCCCCCGGCGGTGGAGAAGGGCGGCGGCGGCATGGATAGCGTGTTGGGATTTCTGGTGGTGTTTGGCGTCCTCGTGTCGGTGCACGAGCTGGGCCATTACATTGTGGCCAAGCTCGTGGGCGTCCGCGTGGACGAGTTTTCGCTGGGATTTGGGCCGGCCCTCATCACCCGCCGACGGGGCGAAACCCAGTACGCGGTCCGCGCCATTCCGCTCGGGGGCTACGTCCGCATGGCCGGCATGGAGCTGGACCAGGCGCCCTCCCGCGACCCGCGCGCGTATCCCAACAAGCCGCGGTGGCAGCGCTTTGCCGTGATTTTGGCCGGACCGGCCATGAACCTGGTGCTGGCCGCCGTGCTGTACATTATTATCTTTGGGCCGCTGGGCATGCCCACCCCCACGACCACCATTGGCGTCGCCATGGCCGGGTATCCGGCCCAGGCGGCCGGGCTCCGGGCGGGAGACCGCGTGGTGGCCGTTGACCATCATCCGGTGCACACGTGGACCCAGCTGTCGGGCGCCATCGTGCGGCACGATCACCAGGCGATGGCCATCACGGTGCGCCGGGGCGCCACGACGCGGACGGTCACGGTGCACACGCGCTACGACCGCGCCGCGCACCAGCGCATCATCGGCATTGAGCCGGCGTACCGCACGACGCACCAGCCCATCTTCACGGCGATTGGCAGCGGCGCCGCCGCGACGGTGGCCTTCACGGGGGCGTGGTTCGCGCAGCTCGTCCAGCTGGTGACGGGCCGGCTGGGCTTGGCGGTGTCCGGGCCGGTGGGCATCGCCGTGATGGTGGGCCAAGCGGTGCAGGCCGGCTGGCTGTCGATCCTGTTGCTGGCGGCCGCCTTGTCCGCCAACCTGGGGCTGTTTAACGTGCTGCCGATTCCTGTCCTGGATGGCAGCAAGCTGTGGCTCCTCGTCGTCGAGGCCATTCGCCGCCGGCCGCTCGATCCGGTCAAAGAAGGCATGATCCACATGGTGGGGTTCGTGTTCCTGGTCCTGTTCGTCCTCTTCGTGACCTATCACGATCTGTTACGATTGGTCCATTAGGAGGTGGCGCCATGACGCGGACCGTTCGCGTTCGAGATGTGCAGATTGGCGGCGGAGCGCCGGTGGTCGTGCAGGGCATGACCAAGAGCGACACGCGTGACGTGCGGACCACGCTGGACGAGATTGCCCGGTACGTCGACGTGGGCTGTGAGATTGTCCGCGTGGCGGTGCCGGATCTGGAGGCGGCCCAGGCCGTCGGCCCCATTGTGAAGGGCTCTCCGATCCCGGTGGTGGCCGACATTCACTTCGACTACCGGCTGGCGCTCGAAGTGATGCGCCAGGGGGTTGACAAGCTGCGGCTCAACCCGGGCAACATTGGGGACAAGAGCCGCGTGGAAACCGTGGTGGAAGAAGCCCGGGCCCGGGCGATCCCCATCCGGGTGGGCGTCAACGCGGGCTCGCTGGAGAAAACGTTGAAGCTGGACCTGGGACGCACCGCCGAGGCGATGGTGAAAAGCGCGCTCAAACACGTGCGCATCCTCGAGGAGCACGATTTTCACGACATCGTCATTTCCCTCAAGGCATCCGACGTGCCCACCACGCTGGCGGCGTACCGCCTGATGGCGAAGACGGTGGACTACCCACTGCACGTGGGGGTGACCGAGGCCGGCACCCAGTTTGCCGGGGCCATCAAGTCGGCGGTGGGCATTGGCACGCTGCTGGCGGAGGGCATCGGCGACACGATTCGCGTGTCCCTGACCGGACCCGGCGAAGAGGAGATCCGGGTGGCGTGGGAAATTCTCAAATCGCTGAAGCTGCGTGAACGCGGCGTGGACATTGTCGCCTGCCCCACGTGCGGGCGGATTCAGTTTGACATGTGGCCGGTGGTGGAGCAGTTGGAGCGCCGGCTGGCCACTGTGGCCGACCCGCTGACCGTGGCCATCATGGGGTGCGCGGTGAACGGACCCGGCGAGGCGCAGGATGCGGACGTCGGCATTGCCGGCGGGAAGAACATGGGGTTGCTGTTCCGCAAGGGGGAGCGGGTGCGTCGCGTCGAGCAGGCGACGATGGTGGACGAAGTGTGGCAAGAGGTTCAAGACGTATTGGAGGAGGCCCGCCAAGGTGGACCGGGTGCTGAAGGACATCACTCCTAGATCCGAAGACTTTTCCCAGTGGTACGTCGACGTGGTCACGAAGGCCGATTTGATCGACTACGCCCCCGTGAAGGGCTTCACGGTGTTAAAGCCGTATGGCTATCGGATCTGGGAGCTTATTCAAGGATTCATGGACGCCCGGTTCAAAGCCACCGGGCATCAGAACGCCTATTTCCCCGTCTTGATCCCGGAAAGCCTGCTGAAGAAGGAAGCGGACCACGTCGAGGGGTTTGCGCCCGAGGTGGCGTGGGTGACGCACGGCGGCGAAGAGGAACTGGCGGAGCGGCTGGCGGTCCGCCCCACGTCCGAGGCGATGATTGGGGCCATGTACAGCCGGTGGGTGGAGTCGTATCGCGACTTGCCGCTGCTGATCAATCAGTGGTGCAGCGTGGTGCGGTGGGAGAAGGCCACCCGCCCATTTCTTCGAGCCCGAGAATTTCTTTGGCAGGAAGGGCACACCGCGCATCGGACCCAGGCGGAAGCCGAGGCGGAGACGGCCCAGATGCTCGGGGTGTATCGCGAGACCATCGAGCAGGAGCTGGCGATTCCGACGGTGGCCGGCCCCAAGTCGGCCGAAGAACGCTTTGCCGGTGCCGTCAACACGCTGACCTTGGAAGGCCTGATGGGGGATGGGCGGGCGCTGCAGCTCGGAACCTCCCACTTTCTCGGGCAAAATTTTGCCAAAGCCTTTGACATCGGGTTTCTGGACGAGGACGGTGTGCGGCGGCACTGCTGGACCACGTCGTGGGGCACCTCGTACCGACTCATCGGCGCGCTCATCATGCTGCACGGGGACGACCGGGGACTTCGGCTGCCCCCCCTCGTCGCGCCGGTGCAGGTGGTGATTGTTCCCATTGGCAAGGGGGAGGACCGCGAACGGGTGACGGCCGCCGCGCATGCGCTCCAGGCCGAGCTGTCCGAGTGGCGGGTGACCGTGGACGATCGGCCGGAATACACCCCCGGGTGGAAGTACAATGACTGGGAGATGCGGGGCGTGCCGCTCAGGGTGGAGCTGGGTCCCCGGGACCTGAAAGCCGGGTCGGTGGTGCTGGTGCGGCGCGACACGGGGGAGAAGGAAAGTCTCGGGCGCGACGCCTTGGCCGGTCCGGATGGCGCAGTGGCGCGGACCCTGGCGGAGATTCAGCAGAACCTGTATCGGCAGGCGGAGGCGTTTCGCGCCAGCAACAGCTCGGTCGTGGCCGACTGCGCCGGCGTCCAGGCGCGAAGCACGCGGGGCCTGTTCTGGGGCCACTGGTGCGGCGACGTCGGCTGTGAGGCGCAGGTGAAGCAGGAGACCGGTGCGACGATCCGGTGCCTGCCATCGGGCGGTGAGTGGTCCCCCGAGGGTGCCGAGGCCGAGGGGCCGTGCTTGGGGTGCGGCCGGCCCGCCACCATCACGGCCGTGTTTGCGCGAGCGTATTAGAAGGGTGGCCCGAGCATGGCGAACTCACGTGAATGCGTGAGCTTGGTGATTCCGGCCTACAACGAGGCGGACACCATCGGGCCAGTCTTGGACGTCGTGCGCCGCATGCCGGAGATTGACCAGGTGATCGTGGTGAGCGACGGGTCAACCGATGCCACCGCGGTGGTCGCCCGCATGGCGGGCGCCCGGGTGGTCGAGCTACCCACCAATCAGGGCAAGGGCGCCGCCATGCACATGGGCGTGGAAGCGGCCCAGGGCAGCGACGTGATCGTCTTTCTGGACGCGGACCTGGTGGGCTTGACACCAGCCCACGTGCGGGCCCTGCTGGAACCCGTGCTGTCGGGCGAAGTGGAAGCCACCGTGGGCGTCTTTGAAGGAGGACGCGTGTCCACGGACCTGGCCTTGGCCTTGGCGCCGTTTCTATCCGGCCAGCGTGCGCTGCGACGGCATCTGTTGGAGAAGGTCGCCATCGGCGAGAGCGGCTTCGGGGTCGAGCTGGCGCTGAACCGCGCGCTCAAGCGGCGCGGGGTGTCGATTCGGGAAGTGGTGCTGCAAGACTTGTCGCAGGTCATGAAGGAAGAGAAAATGGGGCTGGCGAAAGGATTGGCCGCCCGGATGCGCATGTATTGGGAAATTATTCGCGAGATCCCTCGGATCTAGCGCCCATGCGCCCGGGGGGCCCGCCGCCGGCGCCATGACCGCCGGCGGGCGCGAGCATGTTGAGGAGGCCACTTAAGCGTGACAGCGGACAGTCCGTGGGCAGCATTCTGCCGCGACCACCCGGACCTTGCCACCGTCGCCAGCGTGACGTGGAGCGGGGATTTGTCCGAGGTGGCGGTGGCGTTGCGGGTGGGTGCCGGATGGACCGACGCGCTGGCGGCCGTTGCGACGGACGCCCTGTCCCAGAGCCTGGCCGCGCGGGTCCGGCTGTCGGTGGCGCCCGAGGGGCCCTCCGTTCCCGACCGCGTGCGGGCGGTGCTGCCCCGGGGATTGGTGGATCAGGGGGGCGTGCGCCAAGAGCCCGATGGGTCCTTGGTGCTGACCGTGTCAGGCAGCGGCGGCGCGGCCATCTGGGAGCAGTGGGGGGGCGAAGAGCGCCTCCGTCAGCTGGTGGCGGACATGCCGTCGGTGGTGGTGGAGGTGGTGGCACCGCCCGCCGAGGGGCCTCGCGCCATCGCTCTGCCGCCCGCGCCGGCGCCGCCGCCCCGGTACGGGGGCGCTCCCGAGGGGGTGCCCCGTCCGTTGGACCAGGTGGCGGCGGGCGCGGGCGTGGTCACGGTCGAGGGCAAAATTTTTTCACGGGAGGAGCGCCTCCTGCGCGACGGGCAGCGCCTGCTGCTCGTGGGCCTCACCGACTTCAACACCTCTCTGACCCTGCGCCTCTATTTAGCCCGCGACGATGACACGGCCACCGCCCCGTTTGCGGTGGGACGCTGGGTGCGGGCGGATGGGCTGACCGAGAAAGACCGGGCGGGGGAGCCGGTGCTGAAAGTGAAGCACCTTGAAGTACGGCCAGACCCCGAGGTGGACGACGAGGCGGATGTGAGCCGCGTGGAGTGGCACGCGCACACCAAGATGAGCGCGATGGACGCGGTGATTGATGTGCCGGCGCTGGTGGGCCGCGCCGCGGCCTTGGGCCACCGGGCCGTCGCGGTGGTGGATCACGGGGTGGTGCAGGCGTTCCCCGAAGCCGCCGACCAGGGTCGGCGGCACGGGGTCCGCGTGCTGTACGGCGTCGAAGCGTACGTGGTGGACGACGAGGGCCGGGTGCTCACCGGGCCGGTGCCCGAGGCGCCTTGGCGGGACTGGCCGCTCGTGGCGGTGGATATTGAGACCACCGGCCTGTCGCCCCTGACCCAGGACATCATTGAGCTGGGCGCCGTGCGGTTGGAGCACGGCACCGTGGTGGGGCGGTTTTCTCGGCTCATTCGCCCCGCCCGCCGCCCCATGTCGGCGGCGTCCCAGGCCCTTACCGGCATCAAGCCGGAGGAATTGGCCGACGCTTCGGCGGTGGAGCCGGTCATGGAGGCGTTTCGTGCGTTCTGTGCCGGCGCCGTGCTGGTGGCGCACAACGCCGCGTTTGACTATGGCTTTTTGGCACCGTGGCTGGAGCCGGGGCACGGGCCCTGGCCCATCCTCGACACGCTGGGACTGGCGCGGGCGGTGCTGCCCGTCCAGCGCCAGTACGGCCTCGACCCGCTGTGCCGCGAGCTCAAAATCGCGCTGGACCAGCACCACCGGGCGCAGTCGGATGCCGAAGCGTGTGGCCAGTTGGCTTTGGCGCTGCTGGCCCGTCCGGAAGGCAGTGCCCTGGCGGATCAGGGACTGGGACAGCGGGTCGCGATTCCCGTGGCCGCGGCCCGCCCCTACCCCGTGTTGGTGTATCCCCGCCACGCCGAGGGCCTGTTGGCCCTGTATCGCGCCGTGTCGGACGCTCACCTCGAGCACTTTCACCGGGTGCCGCGACTGCCGGCGTCGGTCCTGGCGGCGCACCGGGCCGACTGGCTGCTGGGGGCGCCCGCGTTGGACGGCGAGTTGTCGTCGGCCCTGCTGCAGGGCCGCCCCGTGGAGGCGCTGGGTGCGGTCGTCGAGCGCTACGATTTTCTGGAGGTGGTGCCCCCGTCGGCCGCGGCCGACTGGGCGGACGAAGCCTGGCTCGGCGACCCCGAGCGCGTCCAAGCCCTGCTGGCAGACATCGTCGCGTTGGGCGAGCGGCACGGACGGCCCGTGGTGGCCACGTCCGACGCCCACTATCTGCTGCCCGAAGACGCGGTTCTCCGGGACATTTTGGCCACCACCGCCAAAACCGATCTGCACGCGCGGCGCGGAGCGCTCCATCTGCGCACGACCGGCGCCATGCTGGCGGAGATGGCGTTTTTGGGGCCTGAACGGGCTCTTCGCGTCGTGGTCACGGCGCCCGGGGCCCTGATGGAGGAGCTGGCCCCGTTGGATCCCATCCCCGAGGGGCTGCACAGCCCCAACCTGCCGGATGCCGAGCCCAGCGTATCGACGTTGCCGTGGGAGCGCGCGCGGGCCCTCTATGGCGAGCCCGTGCCCGACTTTGTGGCCAAGCGGCTGGAGCGGGAAATCAGCGCGATCTTGGAGCATGGGTACGCGAGCGTGTACTACACGGCGCACCGGCTCGCGAAGAAGACCATCGAGGACGGGTACCTGGTGGGGAGCCGGGGTTCCGTGGGGTCGTCCCTGGTGGCCACGTATCTGGACATCACCGAGGTGAATCCCCTGCCCCCGCACTATCGGTGTCCGGCGTGCCGCTGGTGCCGTCTCGCGGAGGCGGCGGACGGGGCGGTGGGGTCGGGGTTCGACCTGCCCCCCCGGGACTGTCCCGCCTGTGGGACCGCCTTGGTGGGAGATGGGCAGGACATCCCCTTTGAAACCTTCTTGGGGTTTCACGGGGAGAAGGTCCCCGACATCGACCTGAACTTTTCCGGAGACTATCAGGGGACCATTCACCGCTACACGGAAGAACTGTTCGGGGCCGGGCAGGTGTTTCGCGCGGGGACCATCGCCACCGTCGCTGAACGGACGGCGTTTGGGCTGGTCAAGGCGTGGAGCCGGGAAACCGGGCGGGATCTGCGCGCGGCCGAGGTGGATCGGCTGGTGCTGGGCCTCACCGGGGTCAAACGCACCACCGGCCAGCATCCCGGCGGCCTAATGCTCGTGCCCGACGGCGACGACATCCACCACTACACGCCGGTGCAGCGGCCGGCCGACGCCGCCACGACCGATGTCCGCACAACGCACTTTGATTATCACGCCATTGAGGGGCGCCTGTTGAAACTGGACCTGTTGGGACATGAAGATCCGACGACGCTCCGGCTGCTGACGGAGCTGACGGGGCAGCCCATTGACGGCGTCCCATTTCAGGACGCCGAGACGATGGCCTTGTTTTCAGGCACCACGAGTCTCGGTCTGACGGAGGACCAATTGGGCACGGGCGTCGGCACGGTGGGTCTGCCGGAGTTTGGCACCGCGTTTGTGCGGCGCATGCTGGTGGACACCCGGCCCCAAAGTTTCAGTGATTTGGTGCGGATCTCGGGCCTCTCGCACGGAACGAACGTGTGGGCGAACAATGCGGACGCGCTGATTCGTGAACGGGTGGCCTCGCTGTCCGAGGTGATCGCCACGCGCGACGATGTGATGACCCATCTCATCCGTCGCGGCATGCCACCGGCCGACGCGTTTGGGATTTCCGAACACGTGCGCCGGGGGCGGGCGCTGTCGGATGCGGAGCGGGACGCCATGAGGGCCGTCGGGGTCCCGGCGTGGTACGTCCAGTCGTGCGACCGCATCACGTATTTGTTTCCCAAGGCGCACGCGGCCGCGTATGTCACGATGGGCTGGCGCATCGCATGGTTCAAGGTGCACCATCCGCTCCCGTACTACGCGGTGTACTTCACCCTGCGGCGGGACGACTTCCGGCCGGACGTGGCACTTGCCGGACTCAGCGCCGTCCGCCAGGAGCAGGCACGGCTGGAGGGCCTGGCCAACGACGCGACGGCCAAGGACAAGGCCCGAGCCTCGGTGCTGGACGTGGTGGCGGAGATGCTGCTGCGGGGCTTTCGGTTTTTGCCCCTGTCCCTGATGGAATCCCAGGCGGACCGATTCGGCGTCGTGCCCCCCGACGGGCTCATGGTGCCCTTCGGGGCGCTGCCGGGCCTTGGGCGCACGGCGGCGGCGCACATCGTGGAGAGCCGCAGCGCCGGGCCCTTCACCTCGATTGAGGATCTGCGGGAGCGGGCCCGGATCACCAAGCCCGTCCTGGAGCTCTTGCGGCAGTACGGTGCGCTGGACGACCTGGGCGAAACCCGCCAGCTGGCACTGTTTTAAGGCCGCGGGCCTCCCTAGCCGCGCGCCTCGTGGCACCGGCGGCAGCCTGGATGGGGTGTGCGAGCGTCCTGCCCGTCCTGCCGCGCTCCGGGCGCGCCGGGCCTGGTCCTGGTGTGGCTCCGATGGTTCGTGGCCGCCGACGGCCTGGCCGGCCTCGCCGCGCAGCTCCGGCTGGGACGCTGGTCCGACCGGATCGGTCGGCGGCGGGTGCGGATGGGCGGCCTTCCTGGCCGCGCGGGGCGCACCTTGGTGGGCCGCGGGCCAGCGGCCGGCTGTGTCGTGTTACGGGCGCTGTGGGGAGTTGGCGTCGGTGCCAGACCTAACGCCGGCCGACCGTTGGGGGCGTGCCTCCGGGTCGATGGTGGCGGCGCAGAGGGCCGGCCTGGCAGGCTTGCCGCTCGTGTGGTCCGGCCGGGCGACCAGTCTGGGGATGACGGGCCTGTTCCTCGGGGGCGCCCTCATGGCAGCTCCCCCGGGGCGGGCACGCCGGTCTGTCGCCCGCCTTCCCCGCAGCGGGTGGGGCAGCCGCACTGGCGACTCGGGGTGGTCCACGCCGGGTGGGGACCGGTCGCTTGGGGTCTACGACACGGCCTGGATCGTCTCTTTGGACCATCTGGGGGCGACCCGGGTGGTGGTGCGCTTTGATGAACGCGCGGCTGGCGGACGGCTGCGGGGTGGTGCCCGCCATGTGGGCCGCCGTGGCGCCGTGGTGTCGTCGCCGATCATGGCCATGACGACCCCACGCTTCACGGCGTGCCGGATGGTTGGGATGGGTGGCAGGGACGGGGGACGGTGCCGGACAGGGCGCAGTCCACCAGGACGCGGGGATCGGCAGCCACCGGTCCCTCGCGCTGGCCCGGCGCGCGGCCGCGCGCCGGCGACGGCCGCTTGAGTTGGCCACCGCCCGTGTGGTACACTGGGCGTGGAATCCGACCGGGCCGTGCATAAGCGTGCACCATCGGTGCCAAGCGATCGGAGTGGGTGTGGGCCCACTCTTTTCACATGCCGGGATGTTCCGCTCCCCTCAGGGTGCGGGTGGTTTGGTGTGAGATGGGGCCAGCGTGCCATGCTCACAGCGAAGTTGGTAGGAGGTTGTTGGCAGGATGAACGCCGAATTTCTCGGAGCGCTCTCCGACTTGGAGCGCGATCGGGGAATCGATAAAGAGATTTTAATTCAGGCGATCGAGGCGGCGCTCATCTCGGCCTATCGTCGGCACTTCGGTGTGACCCAGAACGTGCGCGTGCAGGTGGACCGGCAAACGGGCGAGCCGCAGGTGTTTGCCATTAAGACGGTGGTCGAGGCCGTGGACGACGAACGCACCGAGGTGTCACTGGCGGATGCGCACCGGGACAATCCGACGCTGGACCCGGGCGACGTGGTGGAATACAACGTGACGCCCAGCAGCTTCAGCCGGATTGCGGCGCAGACCGCCAAGCAGGTGGTGATGCAGCGCATCCGTGAAGCGGAGCGCGGCCTTATCTATCAAGAATTTTCCAGCCGGGAAGGCGACGTGGTGAGTGGGGTCGTCCAGCGGGTGCAGGGCAGCACGGACGCGGCCGGCCGCGATTTGGCGGACCTGTTTCGGGGTGCCGATTCGCACCAGCGGTTATTCGTGGATCTGGGGCGCACCCAAGCGATTCTGCGTCCCGCGGACCAGGTGGCCAGCGAGGACCTGCGGTCAGGCGAACGGGTGCGCGCCTACGTCGTGGAGGTAAAAAAAGCGGCCCGCGGACCCGAGATTTATGTGTCGCGGACCCATCCGGGCTTGCTGAAGCGCCTGTTTGAATTGGAGGTGCCCGAAATCCACGACGGCTTGGTGCACATTAAGGGGATTGCCCGGGAGGCCGGGTATCGGTCGAAAATCTCGGTGTGGGCCGACGATCCCGACCTGGACCCGGTGGGGGCGTGTGTGGGCCCGCAGGGCAAGCGGGTGCAGGCGATCGTGAACGAGATCCGCGGCGAAAAGCTGGACATCATTCACTGGGACCCCGATCCCGCCGTGCTGGTGGCCCACGCGCTGTCGCCGGCGAAGGTCGTGTCGGTGGACGTGGACGGCGACACCCGCCATGCTCGCGTCGTCGTACCGGACTACCAGCTGTCGCTCGCCATCGGCAAGGACGGGCAGAACGCCCGCCTCGCGGCCAAGCTGACCCAGTACAAAGTGGACATTCGCTCGGAGTCGCAGGCAGGAGGCGGGGCATGGTGACGGGGGGGCGAGAACGCCGGCGACCCATCCGGTCGTGTGTCGCGTGTGGTCGGACGGCGGACAAGCGTGACTTGATCCGCGTGGTGAGAAGTCCCGATGGCCTGGTATCTGTTGACGCCACCGGCAAGAAATCCGGACGCGGGGCGTACTTGTGCCGAGCCCTGGCATGCCTGGACACTGCATTGAAAAGCCGTCGCCTGGAGCGGGGTTTGTCGCTGCCGGCTCCGATTCAGGAGCAGGTCGTCGCGAGCCTGAGGGCGGCGATGGCCGACTCGGCGCCGGGCGGTCCGGGAGGGGCCCCCCATGTCTAACGGCCGATGGACGGACTGGCTGGGACTGGCCAAGCGAGCGGGGCGGCTGGCGCCCGGGGACACCCAGGTGCGGCGGGCGCTGCAGGAAAATCGCGCCCGCGCGGTGGTGGTGGCCGAGGACGCGGGCCACTCGGTGCGCCGGCGCTACGAAAGCTGGACCGACGAGCGCGCCATCCCGCTGGTGGTGTTGGGCACCAAGATGGAGCTGGGTGTGGCGATTGGCATGGGTCCGCACGCCGTGATGGCCGTCACACAGAAAAGTTTGGTGAAGGGATTGTTGGGAGCCATCGCGGAGACCACGGGGAGGAATTATCTTGGCAGAGAAACCGGACAAGACGGACAGGGCCGACAAGATGGAGAAGAGCGAGAAGGACCGCGGCATACGCGTATACGAGCTGGCGAAGGAACTGAAGCTCGACAGCCGCCGCCTCATCGACCTCCTGCATCGGCTGCAGGTAGAAAATATTCGCAACCACATGAGCACGGTCGAGCCGGGACCGGAGCGGATCGTCCGCGACATTATGCAGGGCAAGCTGCCCCCGAGCGGCGCCGCGACGGCCCCGCCGACG
>JAJYPH010000273.1 GCA_021795575.1 Bacillota bacterium | reverse complement strand
CGGGAACCGCATCGGAACTCGTTGTCATCCATCCTTGCAGCGGTGACTGCCAGCTGGCCGCCAGGAAGTTGCCGTTTGCTGTCGAATAAACAGGAGCGGTCGTCAGTTGGTTGCCGTCAATCCGCCATAGGGCTTGTGGCCCCGTTGGAAGCCCGACCGGGCCGGATGCCAACAGAGATCCGAAGCCGCCGGCAGAAACGGCCAGTGACGTGGTGACCACCGGCCACGGTGTGTTCAAATGCACCGTCGTCCAGGAGACGCCGCCGTCGGTCGTCCATGTCACCACCAGTCCTGGTTGGGACGCATCGGTTTGGCACACGACCCACGCGACTTGCGCGGTCGGTGCATCCCAGCTGACCATGCCACCCAGCAGGTGTCCGACTCGGGCCCACCGGGTCGCAGAGGTCTCAGTCCGCCACACACTGCCAGCGGTGAGCCCCCATCCCAGAGAAGAGGTCACCATGTGAAATGCGAGAAGGTCAGGCGCTGCCGGTCTGGGAGAGGTAGTGCGGGTGGAAATCCGGACGTGCGGTCGCGGCGCGACGGCCGTTGACGCTCCCGCACCCACAGGACCGCAGGCGGTTATCGAAATGGAGGCAAAGAACAGCGCGGGTAGGAGATACCGCAGCGGGCCCTGCGTCACCATAGGCTTATCCCCCAGGCTGGTATATCCGGGTACCCTAGCGGGCGGTGCCCGTCTATCTCAAGGAACGAATCCTTTGGGGGGAAGGTTGCCTGGGATCTAGCCTCGCGTCTTTTGGCACCGGTCGTAATCAGGATCATGGCAGCGGCAGGGGCCGCAGGGGTACGTTAACAAGCACCGGGAGTAGCTCAGGGTGTACACGAAGGCCCAGAGCTTGCGGACGGTGCCGTCGGGGGCCTGCGTCTCGCCAAAGGCCGCCCAGTCGCACTGCGCCTGGCGTCCCGCGGGCGTCTCGTCACGGACCACCGACACGGGCGTCATGTCGACGGCCACGCAATTCCACCGGCTGAGCGCTAAGTTGGCCACGTAATTCCCCCACCCCGCTGGCCACGGAATTCCCCCGGCCAGGATCTCTCCGTCGGACCGCCAACCCCTCTTCAGCGTCCTCGGGGACGTAGAGAGGGGGATTCGATGGGACGAAGGGAGTTCACCATGCGCGACTATCGTGAAATCTGGGAACACTGGCAGGCCGGCGACAGTCTGCGGGCCCTGGAACACAACCTCGGGGTGGACCGTCACACCCTGCGCAAGTACATCGCGCTCGCCGAGGCGGCGGGGTATCGCCCGGGCCAGCCCGGCGTCACCCGCGCGGCGTGGCAGGCGCTCTATCGCCAAACGTTTCCGCAGCGGACGCCGGCCCAGCCGGCGCAGACGCTGCTGACCCCCTATCAGGACCGGATTGTGGCGGGCCTGGCCACCAACACCGTGACCACGGTGTGGCGGCGGCTGGTGCGGGACACCGGGTGCCCTGTGAGCCTGCGCACCTTCCGGCGCTACTGCACGACCCTGGCCCCGCCGCCTCGGGCGACGGACGTGACCGTCTGGCGCCCCGACCCGCCGGCGGGGGAGGAAGTCCCGGGGGACTACGGGCTCATGGGGCCGTGGACCGACCCCCGCACACACAAACGGCAGCGGATCTGGGCCTTCTGCCTGGGGTGGAGTCGGAGCCGGTACCAATTCGTGTGGCTCACGCCCCCCAGGGACCAGGCGGCGTGGTGCGCCGCGCACGTGGCGGCCTTCACCTTCTTTGGCGTCGTGCCGCACCGCGTGGTGCTGGACAACCTCAAGACCGGGGTGGCGCAGGCCGACTGGTACGACCCTCAGGTGAACCGGAGCTACGCGGAATGCGCCGCGTACTATGGCTTCCTGGTCGACCCGGCCCGGGCGGTGCATCCCCAGGACAAGCCCCGCGTCGAGCGGCCCATGCCGTACGTGCGGGATGCCTTCTGGACGGGCGAACCGTGGCTGTCGCTCGCCGCCATGAATGCGGCGGCGGCGCGGTGGTGTCGGGACGAGGCCGGCCAGCGCCTCCACGGGACCACCGGCCGCCAGCCCGCGGTGCACTTTGCGGCGGAGGAACAGGCCGCCGCCCACGCGCTCCCGGCCGAGCCCTGGGAGCTCGCGACGTGGACCACTGCGACGGTGGGGCCCGACGCCCGGTGCCCGGGGCAGCGGGTGCTGTACTCCGTACCGTGGCCGCAGCTCCATCGTCGGCTCGACGTCCGGGTCAGCGCCCGGGAGGTGCGGTTCTACTGGCAGGACCCCGGCGTCAAGATCCACGTCCGGGGCCAGCGCGGCGACCCGCCGCACGACGACCCCGCGGACTTCCCGCCCGACAAAGTGGCGTCCGACCAGGCCACGCCGACGCGGTGCCGCGAGCAGGCGGCGGGGCTGGGACCGCATGTCGCCACGGTCGTCGACGCGCTGCTCACCCCCCAGACCTCGGCGCGTCTCCGGCCAGTGCTCGGGATTCTGCGCCTCGCGGACACGTACGGGGCCGCCCGGCTCGACGCGGCCTGCCACCGCGCCGACGCCTTTGGCGACCCCCGCTATCCCACGATTCGGACCATCCTGCTGAAAGCCTGGGACCGGCAACCCCTGCCGCGTCCCGCCCCCGCGGCCCCGGCGCCCGGCGCCTGGCTCCGCGGGCCGTCTCCGTTGAGCACCGTGCCGCCAAGGGAAACGCCGTGACGCCGCCGACCCGGAGTCGCGGGCCCCCGACGGTCCGGTGACGCGGCCGCTGACGTTGAAAAGAAGAAAGGAGCGACCCCGATGACCCCGACCGATCTCCGCCCCGCGCTCAAGCGCCTCCAGCGGAGCGGGATGCTGGCCCCCAGGGACGTTCGCGTCCAGGAGGCGGAAACGCAGCACCTCGGCTATCTCGAGTTCCTAGATCGCCTGTGTGTCGATGAACTCGAGCGGCGCGAGCAGCGCACCTTGGAACGTCACGTCGCCGCCGCCCGCTTCGAGCCGGGGACCACCCTCACGAGCTTCGACTGGCTGTACAACCCGGAGATTCCCGCCGCCCAGCTCCGCGCCTGGGCCACGGGAGCGTTCCTCCGCCGCCATGAGTCCGTCCTCTGGGCGGGCGCGGTGGGGCTGGGGAAGAGCCACCTCGCCCAAGCGCTGGGCTACGCCGCCTGCCCGCAGGGCTACCCGGTCACCTACCGGAAGGCGCCGGCCCTCCTCGCCGATCTCAGCGGGGGGCACGCCGACGGCACGTACGAACGCCGGCTCCGGGCGTACTTCGCGCCGGACCTGCTCATTGTGGACGACTTCGGATTGCGGGAGTTCACGCCCCAGCAGAGCGAGGACCTCTACGAGCTGGTGTGCCAACGCGACCAGCACAAGTCCTGGATCCTGGTGTCCAACCGGCTGCCCCAGGACTGGTACCCGCTGTTTCCGAACCCCGTCTTAGCGGAGGGCATTCTGGACCGGCTGGTGAACAGCAGCTACCATGTCGTGTTACAAGGGAAGAGTTACCGGCCGCGCCGTCGTCCCGGACTGACGGCCGCGGCCCCGGTCTAGGAGA
>JAJYPH010000071.1 GCA_021795575.1 Bacillota bacterium | reverse complement strand
GGCGGGGGTAACCGGGGTCATGGGCGGCGGCTGGTGCCCGAGCTGGTGGTGTGGAGGCACGGTGACGGCCACCACGCAGAGCGCGGCCAAGCGGGCCGCCATCGAGCACAGGGGTGCCGATGCCGCCGTGATGGACGGCTTAAACGCCAGGGCGGTCGGCGAGGTGGTGGCTAAAGCGCACCGGGACCGGATTGGCGACCCGATGACCGCCATCGGGGGGAGACGGCCCGATAAAGCACCTGGATGGGTGGCTCGCGGGCACCAGCCGGCCCCGCACCGAGGGGACCGGTCATCTGGTGACCGCGGCGGCCGCGACGCGGGGGCGGCGGCCGAGCCGGTGGTGGCGGGAGCCAGGGCCACTGCTCGTGCGTGCCCGGCGAGGGCGCGGCCAGCGGCACCGTGCTGGCTCTGGAGTTGGCGCTGCGGGACGTGGTGAACATGGTCGACGACGAACCCACGCCCGCCGCTCGGTGGCTGCCCCACCTCGCGGCGTGCTGTAGCGCGAAGCCTCCGATGCGTGTCCCGGGGTGGCTGGCCCGGGTCCTGGCCGGGGACGTGGCGGTGGCGATGAGGACCGAAGGGCGCGGCTTGTCCCGATCTGGGGTGGGTGCTGGGACATCCCTCGTGCCACGATGGCGTCCAAGAGGGCCCGTCGTGGCGCGAGGGAGTGCGCCCCGCTGCTTTGGGCCATCGCGTATCGGATGCTGGACAGCGTCGTGACGCCGAAGACGCGGTCCAGGCAGCGTGGCTGGTACGACCCTTCGCCGACCGTGCCCACCGCGGCCCAAGCTTTTTTGGAGGCCACCGTGACGCCCTTCGCCATCGACGGGCTGCGGTCCGCCCGCGTGCGCGGGGGACCTACGTAGTGTACGGGGCTTCCGACTGACCGTCCGATCCGGTGCCCGCCGCCTCCCCACCCGTTGACCGCAGGTGGCGTGGGCCGCAGGATGTCGTCCAGAATGAGGCCGCGCCCGCACTTATCATCTGGGAGGTATTCGTGATGGCATCCACCACGCTGCAGGAAGTGGCTCGCGGGGTCTGGGTCGCCACGCATGAGCCCTACAGCACCACCACGACCGTGGTGATGGGGACCGACGGCCAGTGCCTGGTGGTGGATCCCGCCGTGTCCGCCGCGGACCTCGCGACCCTCGCCGCGGAATTGGGCTCTCGGGGCCTCGAGGTGGCCTGCGGGTTCTCGACGCATCCCCACTGGGATCACGTGCTGTGGTGCCGCGCGTTGGGGACGGCGCCGCGCTATGCCACGGCGCGCGCCGTCCACATCGCGGAGACGGAGCGCGACGGGATGGTGGCGGGCGTGGAGGCGGCCGCCCCCGGCCACGATCTGGCGCTGTTTGGGCAGCTCACCCCGCTGCCGCCGGGGGCCCAAGCGATCCCATGGCCGGGCCCGACAGTCCACGTGCTGGCGCACAATGCCCATGCCGCCGGCGCGGCGGCCTTGTGGCTGCCGGGGGTGCGCGTGCTGGTGGCGGGCGACCTGCTGTCCGACATTGAGGTGCCCCTCCTGGACACGGAGGAGCCGGACCCCGTGGGCGACTACCGGCGGGCGTTGGAGCGCTTCGCGGCGCTGGTGGAAGTGGCGGTGGTGGTGCCAGGCCACGGTCAGGTGGCTGACAGCCAAGCCTTTCGCCACCGCCTGGAGCAGGACAGGGGGTACCTGGACGACCTGGAGCAGGGGCGCGCGTCGCAGGATGCGCGCCTCACCCTGCCCTGGCTCCAGCGCGCGCACGAGGCGCAGTGGGCGTACTGCCGCGACCATCGGCGATAAGCCGGGAGCGTAGCGGCAGACGGTCTTTGCATAAGCCCACCACGGGGCGCCTGGTGATGCGCGTCGGTTACCGAGCCCCGTTTTCAGCCACGCGGCAAACATCGGGTCCACGACGTGGTGCTCGCTGCGGGCCGACGAGGCGACGCCCCTAGGTCGTCAGCCCGGTGATGGTCTTGGCCACGCGGCCCGCCGACGTTTCCCGGTGGGCGTACGGGGGCGGCCCTCGGCCACCGCCCTCAGGACGCGCGCTGGGGCCAACATGCGCCTTGGGTCCTGTACCCCGCGGGCTCGGCCAGCGGGCCCGTCCGGTTGGCCAGCACGGATGCCCAGAGGCGCGTCTCCGGCTCCTCGAGCGCGCGGGTGCGCAGCCAATCGACGTAGGCCGTATACGCACCACGCGACTGAAGACGCCGCCGGACCTCACCCGCGACGCTGGACGTGCCGATGCGTCGAGCCCGCCACCATAAGGTCGTGACCCACCACGAGCCGCTCCACCGCCTCGACCATGCAGTCCTCGCGGTCCCCCACGACCTCCGGTGCGGCCGGACGGCCTGTGGGAAACGCGCTGGACGTCACCTAATCCTTAACCGAGTGTTGACCGGGAGGTCGTGCAGCGGGCCCGGTGCTATGCTGGGACCGGTTCTCTCGGGCGGCGTCGGGCCGTATGTCGTAGTGAAGGGCTAGGGATGGATGAACATGGGTCGCGCGGTGCTCAGGCCGGTGGATGCCACCAACTGGCTGGAGGTTATCCAGCTGCAAGTGGCGGAGGATCAGAGGCACTTTGTGGCGAGCAATCTGTTTTCCCTCGCCCAGGCGAAAATTTTTGACGGCTACGTGCCCCTGGCCATCTATGAGGCGGCCGGTCCCCAAGTCCTGGTAGGGTTCGCCATGTATGGCCCGCATCTGCCTTCCGAACTGCCATGGATCGACCGCCTGATGATTGACGCGCGGTTTCAACGGCGCGGGTGGGGCCGGGCCGCCATGCTGGCCCTGATGGAGCGCATCCAGCGCGAGCGGCCCGGCCCCATGCGCATTTCCTACGAGCCGGACAATCAGGCGGCGGAGGCGCTGTATGCGTCGCTGGGCTTTATGCCGACCGGCGAAGTCTTAGAGGGGGAGCTGGTCCGCGAGTGGCGGCCGCCGACGCGATGACCGTGCGGCTGACGCTCTGACAGCCCCCGGGGGCTGTCAGAGCGTCAGATGGCGTAGGCGCCCAAGGTCACATAGCCAATCACGCTGACCGCCAAAAGCACCGCCCAGAGCGCCGTGTATCCCCACCGGGTCCGGGCGTCGATGTCGGTATAGCCTCCCGGTCGGTTGCGCGGCTCCACCGAGAGGGACCAGATGACCAAGCCAATGAGCAGCACGGCCACCGGGTCAAACTGCCAGTGGGGCGGCGTGGGACGATAGAACAGGACGGCCAGAGCGCCCAAGCCTCCGGGAATCCACGCGAGCCAGCGCCAGAATCCGACGGTGCGCCCACCGTCCAGCGGCAGCACCGGCATGAGGTTGAACACGTGAATCAGGAAGCCCGCGCTGGCGAGCGCCGCCCAGAATGGGTCGCCCGTCACCGCCCACAGCAGCGCGGCGACGCCCGTGGCGGCCAGACCAAAGACCGGTCCCGCAATGCCCAAAAACGCCTCCTCGCCGGCGTCCTGCGGGCGCTGGCGCAGCCCGATGAAGGCACCGAGAAACGGAAGAAAGATGGGCAGACTGGTTTTCATGTGGCGGCGGCGGGCCGCCACCACATGGCCCATCTCATGACAGGCAATCAGAGCGACAAACCCGATGGCGAATGGCCAGCCCAGCAGCAGGGCATAGAGGCCCATCGTGACCAGGACCGACCCAAACACCAGCAGCAGTTTTAATTTGGCCAGCACCGCCACGCCGGCGCTGATGACGCGCCGCCACCAGGAGGTCTGGGCGCCGTGGCTCCCCGCAAAGCGAACCCGCGTCAGGGGCTCGCCCGGGGGTGAGAACACAAACAGGGTGTCGCCTTGCCAAAAAACCAGCGGACGTCCGAGGAGCGCGCGAACCACCGAGGGGTCGTGCAGCGCCGGGAATGCCAGCACGTGGTGCAGGAATTCTTGGCGGCCATCGTGGCTCCCGGTGTCCGGCATGGCGACCCGCCAGGCTTGGGAGGCGTCGGGGGCCGGGGCACTCATCCAGTACCAGTTCCCTTCGGCCAGGTCCGGTGCCCCGGGAAAGGTTGACCGAAGGCTCGCCCACCGCGGATCGCGGGGCGACACGCGGTGTCGAATCCCGCCCCAGGGACTCCGCGGGGGACGGTCGGTGGTCAGGATGATGTCCACAGGCCCCTCCCCCCTCTCCTGCCATCCGGCGAAAGGCATCCCATCCCCGGATCTGGGTCTGTCGATGCCGACGGCGTACCTGGCCGCGCTTCGGTCACATTACACCATTGTCACCCCCTTGTCGGTACGGCGCTTGTCCCCGTCGGCCGCACACCCGAGCGAGCGACGCACAGGGCCCCGGGAGCAGTGCCCCCCAATCGGCACGGAACCTGACGGGGCATCCGGTCCATGGCGCGTCCTCGCGGGACCCACGCCGCCACCAGCCCAGGGCGGGGAGCCCGCGGCGAGCTTGTAGGCCCAGCGAGACCTTGCGACCGGTGTTGCCCACCTACCGCAGACGAGCCGACCCGACAGCGGGCACCCAGGGGCCCGTTCCCGGTTTACGGGACCGGAAGCACTCCCACCGCGTTGGGGGATGGGCCATTGCCGGGGAACGGCCGTCATGGCATGGTGCCAGGGGGAGGCATCCACGTTGATCCTTAAAATTACGAAGTTTGGCCACGCCTGCGTCCGGATTGACAACGGGCGCGAGGCACTGGTCATCGACCCCGGCGTCATGAGTCCGCAACACGGCATCTTGGCCGGAGTGGACCACGTGCTCATCACCCACGAGCACTTTGATCACGTTGACTGGGAACGCCTCGCGACCGCGATGGCGGCCAACCCCCAGCTCACCGTCTACACCTGTCCCGGAGTGGCCCGCCACCTGGTGTCGGTGGCAGACCGTGTCCGGGTCGTGCGACATGGCGAGACGTTCACGGTCGGGGGGTTTGACGTGTCGGTGGTGGGCGAGAAGCATCACGTGAGCCACCCCGATTTTGCCCCGGTCGACAACGTGGGGTTTCTGGTGGATGGCGACGTGCTGCATCCTGGCGACGCGCTCCCGGTGTTGGATGTGGGGACGCTGCTGGTGCCCGGGCAGGCGCCGTGGATGACGATGTCCGACCTCATTCGGTACCTGCGGGCAGTCAAGCCGCGTCGCGCGTTCGCCATCCACGATGGTCTCCTCAGTGATTGGGGGCTTCGAGTGCTGGACGAGACGCTGGCCCGCGAGGGAGCGGCGCTAGGGGTGGAGGTGCGCCGACTGGCGGTGGGCGAGTCCGTACAGGTGGAGCCGAGATGACTCGCGTCGGCCGGGTCAGGAGCCCCATGGGGCGTGTCGCGTCCGGGTAGAGCGGGCCATGGCGGCGGGTCGCCCGATGAACGTCCGCCTCACCGCGTACACTCCCCAGTGGGCGGTCGCCTTTGAGTGCGCGCGTGCGGCGCTCATCGACGCTCTTCCGCTGCACCTGGTTTTCGTCGAGCACTTCGGCAGCCCCGCCGTCCCCGGCCTGCCCGCCAAGCCGGTGATTGACGTCCTAGCTACCGGCGGTCCACGACCTTCACCCCTTCGATGAGCGCCCACGGGAGCTGGCGGCGCCAGGGTATGAGGCCGCCGGACCGCACGGGATTTTCGGCCGCCGTCTGTTGCTGAAGGGCGGATCCGCCCGCTCGCATCATCTGCACGTCTACCAGCGGGGCGACCCCGATATCGCGCGGCATCTGGCGGTGCGCGATTCCCTGCGCCGCGTCGCCGCGGAGCGCGACGCCTACGGCACCTTCCAGGCGGGTACGCAGCGGCTCCGGAAGTGCGTGCGCTGGAGTGGGCCCGCCAGGGGTCGGGACGCCCGCCCGCGCCGCTATAATGGCGGGAGGCGATACGAGAGGAGCCTTCGCATGTGGGATTTGACGCGCACGGTGTCCGAGGACATGCTGATGTACCCTGGACAGCCGTCCCCGGTGCTGCATCATTTTGCGGAAGCGGCCCGCGATGGCTACGGGCTGTCGGAATATCGGTTCTGGAATCATGTCGGCACGCACATTGACGGGCCGCTCCATTTCTTTGCCCATCGGCCCTCGCTGCACGAGTACCCGCTGGCGCGGTTCATGTGCCCGGCTCACGTGGTGCATGCCGGGGGGGCGGCTCTGGTCGGCGTGGATCTGTTGGTCGCACAGCTGGGGGAGGACTGCCATCACCGGGCGATCGTGTTGGACACCGGCACCCATGCGCGGTGGAACACGCCCGAATATTTTGGTCCCTTCCCGATCCTCACGGAGGATGCGGCCCACTGGCTGGTGGACCGGGGTGTGACGCTGTTGGCGCTGGACACGCCGTCCGCGGACCCGGTGGACACCGAGACGTTTCCCCTGCACCGCATCCTCTTGGGGGGCGACTGTCTGATACTGGAAAACCTCGCGTACACGCCGGAGCTGCCGGATGTGTTTCAGCTGGTGGCGCTGCCGATCAAGGTGGCGGGCAGCAACGGCGACCCGGCGCGCGTGGTGGGTCTGCCACTCTGACCGGCCTCGCCGCCTCGGAGGCGCTGCCAGACGAACGGTCCCACGGTCACGGCGGCCGTCGGCGGAGGAGGTCAACGGGATGGCCGCCGCGGCACGGCTCGAGCTGACGCGCGAACAAGTCCTGGCGTTTCGACGGCGGGTGGGGGCGCTCGACGAGCGGCTTCCCAACGGCCCGGAATCCCTTAGGCGGGCCGCTTGGGCGGGGCTGCAGGACAGCATGCCCCGTGCGGCACTGCTGTCGCTTCATGCGCGCGTAGCGGGCGTCGAGCCCACTGCGTGGGCGGACCCCTCCCTGGTGCAGGTGTGGGGCCCGCGGTTCCACGTGTTTGTGGTGGCGGCGTGCGACCGTGCCGTCTTCACGCTGGGAACGCTGCCCGACGGGTCCCGGGCCCGCCAGCGCGCCGTCGGCGTGGCGCAGGCGTTAAACGCCTACCTCGATGGTCGGCGCCTGCCTTATGGGGAGGCGGGGAGCGGGCTCGGCATTCACCCCAATCGCCTGCGATACGGCGCCGCCACGGGCACCGTGGTCATCCGGTGGGACGGGGCGCGGCAGCCGGTCGTCTGGACGGTGCCCGCCCCGGACATGAGTGCCGAGACCGCGCGGGACCAGCTGTTGGCCCGCTATCTGCACATCTACGGGCCGACCGTGCCGGAAGCCTTTGGAGCCTGGGCGGGCATCGGGCGTCAGGCGGGCGCCACCGCGTTCGCGGCGATGCGGCCTCGCCTCACGCCGGTGAGGACGCCCGCCGGTGACGCGTGGATTCTGGCCGAGGACGAGGACCGCCTCCGGGCACCGGCGGGACCTCGGGGTCCGGTGCGGCTCCTGCCGAGCGGGGACGCCTATCTGCTGCTGCAGGGGGCGGAACGGGAGCTCACAGTGCCCGACGCCAGCGGGCGTCGCGCACTGTGGACCCCGCGGGTGTGGCCGGGCGGACTGCTGGTGGCCGGCGAGGTGGCCGGGACGTGGCGGCGGGCCGGACCGCTGCTCGCCGTCTCGCCCTGGCGGCGCCTCCTGCGCGCGGAGCGCGACGCGGTGGCGGCGGAAGCGGAGGCGCTCCCGCTTCCAGGGTTGGTCGGCCGC
Source organism: Bacillota bacterium (assembly GCA_021795575.1). Lineage (GTDB taxonomy): Bacteria > Bacillota > Sulfobacillia > Sulfobacillales > JAIMBI01 > JAJZWV01. The sequence goes on along the minus strand of JAJYPH010000071.1, from coordinate 7,786 downwards.
CTGGCGGTCCGTTGGGAGAATTAGCTGCCGTTAGGGCGCCCCTCCCTGGTGCACAGCCAGAGAGGGGCGCCAGGGAGGCAATCCATCGAAAGGTTTTGGTGCACGGACCCTCCTACTTGCGCCGCTCCTGCACGAAAATGACCGTGTTGTCCTTGGTCCGGGTTCGCATCTTGGGGTTGCGATGGGCTCGAAAACTGGTCAGCAGCTTGCGGAATTCATCCTCGGAATCCGCGGTGACCTCCAGCCATTTGCTATCGTCCAGCTTAGCCAGCCGGTCATATACTGGCTGAAAAGGGGATAGCCGTCCTCGACGAGACATCGAGGGCTCCCCGTCAACTTCCTTGATCTTCATGGTTTCCCTCCTGTGAACGCAACTACCGGAACAGAACCGAACAGAACGGCACGTGTGGCACACATTCAGTATGGCATGGATAGGCCGCATCGGCAAATGAATGTTATCGCTTCCTGAGGTGAGGTCGATGCGGCAGAGTCGTCAAGGGAGGCGCCAAAGCGCGGCCGGGTCGCTGCGTCAGGCCTGCCGTGCCAGCGGGACCCGGCTCGCGGTCCGCGTGTGGAGCTGGTGGGCCTGCCGATACAGCACCGCGGACGCGGCGGCGGCAGGCACGCACAGCGCGAACAACACCCCCGGCCCCAGCCCCTGGTACGCGGTGCCCCCTCCGGCGTATGCGATAAAGGTACCCAGCCCCTGCACCATGCCAAACAGGGCAAAATAGCTGCCCTGCTGTCCCTCCTGCGGCAGTGACCCCATCAGCGCCATGATTTGGCTGATGCTGAACACTTCGCCCACGCTCAGCAGGACGATGGCCAGCGTCCAGCCGAAGATGGTTTGCCAGAGTCCTCCGACGATCAGTCCACCCAGCAGGAGAAAGCCGAGGTACCCGTACCAGGGCGATGTCACCTTGGTCAGCCAGTGGCTGACGATCAGCTGCAAGGCAAACACGATGACCAGATCCAGCACGCCGAGCGTGCCATACAGTTCAGCACCGTGGGGAAAATGGCGCGACAGGTCCAGGGGAATGTTCGATTCGAACTGCATCTCCACGGCCACCCACAGCAGAAAAGCGCCCATCAGGAGGCGAAAGGCTCGGTCCTGGCGCACGATGGTCCACGGATTGGACCGGCTGGCCGCCACTGGTGAGGGGGCCGCATGCGACCGAAACGCCCACGCGACGACCGCCGCCATGGCGAGATAGCCTCCGGCCGCCACGAAAAAGGGCAGGCGGGATGAGCCCGCGTGCAGCAGAAACGCCGAAAACGGCAGCGCCATCGCCATCCCCACATTGTTGAGCCAGTGCACGTAGTTCTGCACCGTCCCCCGGTGCGCGGCGGGAACGCCCAGGTTCGCGAGCCCGCGAACGTTCGCGTTGACCGTCGCGGCCGAAATGCCCAGCACCACCAGGAGGAGGGCGAGAACGGCCACGCTGTGTAGATACGCCATCAGCCAGAGCGCCACCGCGGTCACCAGCCCGGCCAGCGCGTACACCGGCACCAGCCCATATCGGTCCGACGCCCACCCGCCGACAAACGACAGCGTGGCACTGGCGAGAAACCTCAGGGACAGCAGGGACCCCGCCACCGCGATGGCCAGCCCCAACGTGTGGGTGAAGTAAATCGTCAAAAACGGGTAGAGCATGAAGGCGGCGGCGGGCGTGAGCAGCGACGCGAGGAACAGCACGGAGGTCTTGGGGGAGAGAATCTCATGAAGCTCCTGCCGAATCGATGGGCGCTTGGGTTTCAACGCGGGTTCCGACGCGTTCGACATGGTTTTCACACTCCGTCGCAAGCATGGGGTTCGAGAAGGGTCCGGATTTGCTAGAGCAGCTCCGGTGACGCTGGTACGCTTACGCTACCACAGGCCCCGGGTCGGGACCAGCGGGCGGTGTGTGTCAACGGCGGCGGGCTTACGCGCCCCCGTCCCGACGGCCCACCCAAGAGATCTATAGTGGGCGGGTGACCCGGATACGCTCACGGGCTCAAGGAGGTGCATCGCATGAACAGGGGTAGAGTGAACAGCCACGACGGGACGGACGGCCGCTGGCGGCAGCTGACCTGGTGGATCCTGATTCTCCCGCTACTTATGGGGGTGGCCGTCGTCACCCAAAATCTCTATCTCCTGGACTACAGCCACGTCCTGGCCGGCATGCTCTGGACCGGCGCTGACCTGTTCCTGGGATTCATTCTGGGCCCGGTGCTGCGACGCATCACGCCGGAGGAGCGGCGCGCCCTGGTGCGGTACCTGGTGCCCAAGACGCTCCTGTACATGCCCACGGTGGCGTTCACCAGCGTGGTGGGGGGCTGGTTTTTGGCGCATGCCTTCGGGTTCCTGTCGCCGGGGAGCCCCGATTTGGCGTGGGTGGGCGTGGCCATTGGGGTGTCCGTGGTCCTGGTGGTGCAGGGCGCGGCCATCAGCTGGAACGAGTGGCGCATCGCCGGCGAGCTCAAGCGGCGCGAGCCGGACGCCGCCCGCATCCAGCGGTCGAATACGGTGGTGTTTCGGCTGGCGGCCGTGCAGGGCAGTCTGCAGGTGCTGATCGTCCTCATCATGGCGCACCTCACGGTGGGCTGACCGCGCGTCGCGGCCGTCCGCTGGCGATGCGCATCCTGGTACGATAAGCACGGGAGGGGAGTGGCGTGGCCAGCGATCCCGTGGTGTTTCACTGTGATGCGGATGCCTTCTTTGCCGCCTGCCACATCGCGGAGGATCCCCGCTTGGCCACAGTGCCCATGGTGGTGGCCGGCAGCCCGTCGGAGCGCCACGGGGTGGTGTTGACCGCGAGCTACCCGGCGCGCGCCTTCGGCATTCGCACCGCCATGCCGCTGGGCCGCGCGCTCGGGCTGTGCCCGACACTGGTGGTGGTGCCCCCCGCTCCCACACTCTATCGTCAGCGCTCGCACCAGATGCGTGCCGTCTTTCCCGCGTTTTCGCCGCTGGTGGAGCCCCTCTCCATCGATGAGGCGTGGCTGGACATGACCGGGGGCTGGCATCTGTGGGGCCCCGATCCCACCCAGGCAGCCCGGGCACTGCAGGGTGCCGTGCAGGCGGCGTGCGGCCTCACGGTGAGCGTGGGGGTGAGCGCCAACAAGATGCTGGCCAAGCAGGTGAGCGATTGGAGCAAGCCGGCGGGCATCACCGTGGTGTGGCCGGCCGAGGTGCCCGGGCGCCTCTGGCCGCGTCCGGTGGGCGACCTGTATGGCGTCGGCCCCAAACTGACCGAGCGGCTGCATCGCCACGGCCTCGACACCGTTGGTCAGCTGGCGGCGCTGGACGACGCGCGCCTATTGGCCTGGCTGGGCCAGAGCGGGATCACGCTCCGGGCGCGGGCCCGCGGCCAGGACGCTGCCCCCGTCATGCGCCCCACGCCCACCGATACGCGCTCCGTGGGGGCGGAAACCACGCTGGCGCAGGATGTGACCGCGGTCCGGGACGCGCGGCCGGTGCTGCTGGCGCTGGCGGACCATGTCGCCAGCCGACTTCGCGCGGCGGAACTGTCCGGCCGCACCGTGGCGCTGAAATACAAGACCCACCGGTTTGTGAGCCACAGCCACCAGATGCAGCTCGCGTCCGCCACCTGCTACACGGACCCGCTGTACCGTGCGGCCGTGCGGCTATTTGAGACGCGCCCGCACTCGGACCCGGTCCGCCTGTTGGGGCTCACCGTGAGCGGCTGGGCACCCGAATCGGTCCAGACGCGGCTCGACTGGGGGGATGCGCCGGTCGCAGCCGCCCGCGCCGAGTCCGCCCGCGCCGCTGCCATTGATGCGATTCGGCAGCGGTTTGGGGCGCGCGCCATTGGGCCGGCGCGCCTGTTGGCCCACGCTCCGGAACTGGGGGGATCGTCCTTTGAACGGGACCACGCGGACCAGGCGCCGCGCCCCGGGGACCGCGACCCGTGAGTCGCAGGGTTCCCCCGGCCCGGCTTCGAGCCCCCCACGCGATGCGCACCGACCAGGAGAAGAGGAGGCAGCAACATGGCGCAAAGGATTTACCAAAGGGTCTACTTCATCTGCACGGGCAATTCGGCACGCAGCCAAATGGCGGAGGGCTTCTTCAATGCGCTGGCCGGCCAGAGCCAGCGGGCGGAGAGCGGGGGGTTGGAACCCTCCCAGGTGAACCCGCTCGCCATCCAGGTCATGGATGAGGCGGGCATCGACCTCACGAGCCACCGGTCCAAGCCTATTGACATCGAGCGGCTGAACACGGCCGACATCGTCGTGACGCTGTGCGGCGATGCCGAAGAGCGCTGTCCCGTGACGCCCGCGCACGTGCGCCGCCTGCACTGGCCGCTGCCGGACCCGGCCCGGGCCACCGGCACGGAGGACGAGCGGCTGGCGGTGTTTCGCAGCGTCCGGGATCAGATCCGCGAGCGGGTGACCGAGCTGCTGACCGAAGGAGTGGCGCCGGCTTAAGCCGGCGCCACACGAACGGGGGTGGTGGTCCGCTAGCCGCCGGAGGCGCTCGACCCCCCGGGGGGCGCGGTGTAGTCGCTGCCCACCGTGATTTTGAGGTCCCACGGCGTCGTGTGGTAGGCGGTAAACTGCACCACGTTGCTGCCCACCATCTGCTGGAGCGACGTGTCCAGCCACTTGTCGCCGGTGGTGTTCAGAATGACGGTCCGCTGGTGCGTGTGGGTGTTGGCCCAGCCTACCCCCACGACCGTGTAGCCGGACTTGGTCAGCTGTTGGGCCAACGCGTTGGCCGGTGCCAGCGATGACGTGCCGCTCGCCACGTAAATCTTCAAGGACTTCTTCTGGGTGGCCGTGAGCTGCTGGGCCAGCAGCACGTTTTGAATGACCACCGACGTGAGGTGCTGACTCATGGTCCAGTTGTCCAGGACGCCTGACAGCAGCGCATCGTGGTTCTGCGTGGCCATGCCCGGCACCGTGCCGTAGCGCACGGTCGACAGGTTGATCTGCTTGGAAAACAGTGCCAGCGACAGCATCTGGGGCGTGCTCATGTTGGTGTTCACCATGTTGGAGAAGTCCCCGACCAGCTTCGGGATGAGGGGAATGTTTTTCGGCTGCAGCAGCTGGTGTGCAATGTCCTGCAGCACCGTTTGCTGCTGCTGAATGCGGCTGATGTCGCCCTGCTGGGTTTGGCGAAACCGGGTAAACGCCAGCACCTGCCAACCGTTCAACCGCTGCACGCCGGCTTTGAGGTCGATCCCCAGCTTGCCGCCGGACGGCTGGTACACCTCGGCGTGCGGGACGTCCACCACCAGGCCGCCCATGTCGTTGATGAGCTTCGGGAACTGAAACATGCTCAGGTAGGCGTAGTAGTCTACCGGCACGTGAAACGTGGACTGCACCACCTGGACCGCTTCCGGCAACCCGCCCACGTAGGCGGCTTCCGCAATCTTGGTCACCCCCACGCCGGGCAGGTTCACCAGCGTGTCGCGGGGAATCGACAGCACGCCCACCTGCTTGGTGGTGGGGTCGATTGACAGCAGAATCATCGTGTCGGTGCGGTTGCGTGCATTCTTGTTCGTGATCAGCTGGCCGTTGGCACCGGTCTGCAGCGAGCTGCCCATCAGCAGGATCGTTATGCGGTGCCGAAACGCAAACTGGTGGTATTGGGGGCTCGCGTTTTTCCCAGGTGTCCCAAAGGCTCCCAAGGGTTCTAGGAAGGTTTTCGCGGCCAACAGCGATCCGCCCAGCACTAACAGGCCCGCGAGAACCGCCAGCATTCTCCCGGGTCGGAATCTGCGGCGCACCGTCCGCTTCTGGCCGTCCATCGTCCACCTCCGTATCTGACCCAGTGTAACGCATGAATGGCCGAAAAGGTTGTGCGACTGGTGTGCGGTGGAGATGCCGCTTTATTCCGGGTCGCGTCCGCCGCACGCGCGCGACGGCCAAAAAGGGCGTCTGGGCTCACGTTGGCCGGATCTTTGACGGACCGCCTGCGTGCTATAGTGAGATGACGGTCAGGGCGGGGAGGGCAAGCCGTGCAGGTGGCGGGCTGGGTGCTGGGCCTCGCCGTAATGGCGGTGGGGGTGTTTTTGTACCGATATCCCAGCCGCTATGGGCGCGGGTTCGTGCAGGCCATGAGCCTGGTGCTTCTCCTGGGCGGGGTGTACGTGATTTGGGTAGCCCAGCTTCTCACCACGCATCATGCGTTTACCCATTCCCTGTTCTAATGGGGCCGCGGCGCCTCGTCGCACGACACGCTCCGGCTTCATTGGTGTGGTAAACTATGGAATCAATACCGGGGCCGCGGCGGCCCCACGAAACGCGAGGTGCACATGAGCGGTTCCGCCGGGTCCGGCAAGTCCACGGGACTCGAGGTGGTGGTGGTGGGCGGCGGCAGTGCCTACACCGGTGAACTGCTTATGGGGCTCCTCCAGGATGAGCGGCTGCCGCTGGCGCGGGTGCGCCTCCTGGACGTGCCGGCCGGACGCGAGAAGCTGCTGGCCATCACGGCGTTTGGCCAGCGGCTGGCCGCGCGGGCCGGCCGCGGGGTCGTGGTGGAGGGGACGGTTCAGCCCGAGGATCCGCACCCGTTTTTCGGCGCGGACTTCGTGCTGACGCAGTACCGGGTGGGGGGGCTCGCCGCCCGCGCCCTCGATGAACATGTGCCGCTCCAGCACGGGATCGTCGGCCAGGAGACCGTCGGCCCCGGGGGATTTTCCAAGGCGCTCCGCACGGTGCCGATCGCGGTGGAGATGGCGCAGGCGATTCGGGCCGACGCCCCGTCGGCCTGGATCTTGAACTTCACCAACCCCTCGGGGGTGATCACCGAAGCCATCAGCCAGGTGGCGGGCCCGCGGGTGATTGGACTGTGCAATGGACCCTACATCGCCCGCCGCATGGTGGCCGAGGCGCTGGAGCTGGACGTCTCTCGCGTGGGTCTCGACGTCATCGGGCTGAACCACCTGTCTTTTGCGCGCGTGTATGTGGACGGGGCCGAGGTGACCGCGCACGTACTGGGGGCCAGCGGCGTCGGAGACCCCAGGTGGGCGGACCGGCCGGAAGTGCCCGCCAACCAGTACGGGCCCACGCTCGCGGCCGCGCTGGGGCAGCTGCCCAGCCCCTATCTCCGGTACTACTGGCAGGCCGACCGGATGCGGGCCGAACAGGAGCGTGACGTCGCCGAGGGCCGGGGGACGCGGGCGGACTATCTGCAGCGGCTGGAGCCGGCGCTGTTTGACCACTACCGCCAGCCGGACCAAACCCGCCTGCCGCCCGGCCTGTCGGAACGGGGCGGCGCGTACTACTCGATGGTGGCGGTCGAACTCATCCGGGCGCTGGCGCAGGACCGCCCGACCGAACTGGCGGTGAACCTGCCCAACGGCCCCGTGCTCCCCGAGCTGCCCGCGACGGCGGTCATTGAAGTGTCCGCGCTCATAGACGGCCGCGGGCCGCGTCCACTGGCGGTGGGCCCGCTGCCGGCCGCGGTGGCGGGACTGGTGCAGCAGGTCAAGGCGTACGAACGGCTGACGATTGCGGCCGCGCTCCAAGGGTCGCGGGCCCTCGCGCTCACGGCGCTGGTCAACAACCCCTTGGTGCCCAGCGCGGGGGTGGCTGAGGCGCTGCTGGGCGACCTCCTGGAGGCCCACGCGGCCTACCTGCCCCGGTTCCGCGGCGCATGACGCGCTTTATCGGGGTGGATGCTGGGGCCACCAGCACGGTAGCCCTGGTGTCTGATGGCCACCAGGTGGTGGGGCGGGGCACCGCGGGCCCCTCCAACCATCAGGTGGTGGGCATGCCCGCGGCCGCCCGCGCCGTAGCGGAGGCGGTCGCGGCGGCGCTGGTGTCGGCCGCCACCGGG
>JAJYPH010000272.1 GCA_021795575.1 Bacillota bacterium | reverse complement strand
CCCCAGGATGGCCACGGGCACCACCAATCCCCAAAATCCGAGCGAGAAGGCCAGCGCCGCAGCCAATCCGGCCGACCCCACCGCCGCTCCGACGTATCCCAGCCCGGCCAGCTCCCCCACGGTGCCGCGCACGCGGCGCCCCACAAACCACCCGGTGGCCGCCGACACGCCCAGAAACACGATGTACGCGACGATGCCCAGCGTGCTGTGCCGGGTGCTCTGCGCGACGGTGAGGATCGGGAACCCGAGGTTGTATGAACTGAACCCATAAAGCGCGGCCGCCCAGAGAATCGGGGGAAGCCGCCGGCGGTCGGCCGGGATGGCGTCAGCGCGAGGGGCAGGGACCTCCGCTGGGGGCAGCGAGGTGGGCACAGGGCGGCCGAGCCCAACCAACAGCAGCGTGGAGATGGTCAGCGGGATCAATGTCAGGAGGAAAATGCGGCCCAGCGGCCACGCCCGCGCCAGCAGGACCAAAACCCCTATGCCGGCCAGCATCCCGCCGCCCACGTCGAGCGCGTGAAGAAACCCAAAGGCCCGCGACCGGTGTTCGGGGTCGGGCACCCGGTCGACGAGCAGGACGCGACGCGAGGGGGTGCGCACGTTGCGCGCCCACCAGCCCACAGACAGGAGCCCCGCAGCCACCAGAGGGCTCGACGCCAGGCCCGATAGCGACAGCAGCACGATCCCACTGTTGCCCGCAATGGCGACGCGGCGGTGCCCGCGGCGGTCGCCCTGGCGCCCGCCCCACCAGGCGATGAGCGCGCCGGGGCCGTACGCGAGGGCCATGGCCAGACCGTACACCCACACCGGGGCCTTTAAGGCCAGCACAAGAAACAGGGGAAACCCTGCCAGCACGGCTTGGTAGCCCAGGTCGGCGAAAAACGCGGACCCGGCAATCTTCCAGATGTCGGGCGTGAGCCACTCGCCCTGAGACCCCTGGCGATCCGGCATGACGAGCCCCCTTTGGAGGCATCGTAGCAAATCGCCCAATGGTCTCGCCGATTGCCATTTCCCGCCGCGGGACCCTGGGGGCAAGCTGGTATAGTTAGGGGGAGCGGGCGCCTCCGCGCGCGGACATCCTCCTGGGTGATCCGGGAGATTCGCGGATCGCGAGAACAGTCGAAAAAGACGTGACGAAAACGTGAAGAAAGCGAAGAAGGGAAGAAACTGCGATGAGCGAGCGGTGGCCGGTGTTGGAGGTGCTGAGCGGCGGGGCGTCCGACGTGCCCGCCGAAGTGCAGCGCCGCCTTTATGAAGACATGATTTTGCTGCGCAGCTTTGATGAACGGGCCATCAATCTGCAGCGTCAGGGGCGGATTGGCACGTTTCCGCCGTCGCTGGGCCAGGAGGCGTCCGAGATTGGGTCGGCGCATGCGCTCCGGCGGAGTGACTGGGTCGTGCCGTCCTACCGGGATCACGGCGCGTTGATGGTGCACGGGCTTCCACTCTCCAATGTGGTGCTGTTTGCCATGGGCCGCACCCCGAGCTTGTCGTCCGCGCTGAGGGCGCTGCCGACCTCGATCCCCATCGCGACCCATCTGCCGCACGCCGTGGGCTTGGCGGTGGCCGCGCAGAAGCTTGGCACCGACGACCTCGCCATGGCGTATTTTGGCGACGGGGGCACATCCGAGGGGGACTTTCACGAAGCACTGAACTTCGCCGGGGTATACAAAGCTCCGGTGATATTTTTTTGCCAGAACAATGGGTGGGCGATCTCGGTGCCGCGTGCGCGGCAGACCGCCTCGGAAACGCTGGCGCAGAAGGCGGTCGCGTACGGCATCGCTGGTCGTCGCGTCGATGGCAATGACGTGCTGGCGGTGTACCAGGTGGTGGGTGAGGCGGCCGCCCGGGCGCGGCGTGGGGAGGGGCCGACTCTCATCGAATCGCTGACCTATCGGCTGGGACCGCACACCACCGCCGACGATCCCAGCCGCTATCGGCCGGCGGAGGAGTACCAGGACTGGAAGGAGAGCCGGGACCCCATCCAGCGCATGGGCGGCTATCTCATGGCGCATGGCCTCCTGACGGCCGAGGATGACCAGGCGATTCGCCAGGCGGCCCAGGACCGCATTCAGGCTGAGGTGGAGGCGGCCGAAGCGCTGGCGCCGGTTGAACCGGGGGGCATGTTCCAGTACGTGTTTCGCCAGCCACCGGGCGACTTCGCCATCCAGCAGCGGCGCATTGAGGAGGCGGTGTCGCGTGGCTGAGCGCAACATGATCGGGGCCATCAACCTGACGTTGGACCAGCTGTTGGCGGAGGATGCCCGGGTGATGGTGTTTGGTGAGGACGTGGGCAAGAACGGGGGCGTCTTTCGCGCGACAGAACACCTCCAGGAGCGCCACGGCGAGGGCCGCGTGTTTGATACCCCGCTGGCGGAGTCCGGGATTCTCGGCATGGCCATCGGCATGGCCGTCGGGGGCTTAAAACCCATCGCGGAAATTCAGTTCATGGGGTTTTTGTATCCCGGCCTCGATCAGCTGATGAGCCATGCCGGACGACTGGCGGCGCGGAGCCAGGGACAGGTCAATGTCCCCCTCGTGGTGCGGGTGCCGTTCGGCGGCGGCATTCGGGCCCCCGAACAGCACGCCGACTCCATTGAAGCGCTCCTGGTGCACACCCCCGGATTGAAAGTGGTGGTGCCCAGCACGCCGTATGACGCCAAGGGACTTTTGACGGCGGCGCTGGATGACCCGGACCCGGTGGTGGTGATGGAGCCGATCCGTCTGTACCGGATGGGGCGGCAGGAGGTGCCGGACGGGCGCTACACGGTGCCCCTGGGGTCGGCGCGGGTGGCGCGCGCCGGCAGAAGCCTTACGGTCATCACGTGGGGCAACATGGTGGCCGTCGCGCTCGACGCCGCCCAGGCCCTGGCGGCGCAGGGGGAGGCGGACATCGAGGTGCTGGACCTCCGCTCCCTCTATCCCCTGGACCGCGAGGCCATCGGGGAATCCGTGAACAAGACCGGGCGCGCCGTGGTGCTGCACGAGGCGCCGATGACCGGTGGGCTGGGCGGCGAGGTGGTGGCGGCCATCCAGGAGACCGCCTTCTGGTCGCTAGAGGCGCCGGTCGAGCGCGTCACCGGGCCCGATGTGCCGTATCCGCCCTATGCCTGGGAGGACTTTTATCTGCCCAACCGCGAGCGGCTGGTCGAGGCCGTGCGGCGCACGCTCAAGGACTAGGCCAAGAAATAGGGGGAGTGGCGCATGCCGTTTGAATTTAAGCTGCCCGACGTGGGCGAAGGCATCACGGAGGGCGAAATCGTCCGGTGGCTGGTCGAGGTTGGCGACACGGTGGTGCTGGACCAGCCGCTCTTGGAACTGCAGACCGACAAGGCGGTGGTGGAGCTTCCGGCGCCGCGCGCCGGGGTGATTGCCTCCGTGCACGGCGAGCCCGGCCAGGTGGTGCCGGTGGGCACCACGCTGGTGGTGATTGATGCGCCGGGGGCGCCCGCGGTCAAGCGGCCGACCGCGCCAGCGGTCCCTCGCGCACCGGCTCCCCCGGACGATGCGCCACCAGCGCCGCACACCGCCGTGGCCGGGGGATCCGCGGTGCAGGC
>JAJYPH010000271.1 GCA_021795575.1 Bacillota bacterium | reverse complement strand
ATCTCCAACGTCAGCGTCGTGTCGGCCGGCAGGGCCTTGCCCAGCGAATACGTGATCACGGCGCCGCCCGGCGGATTTTGTCCCGCATCCAGCGCCTCGATGACCGGCTCGTCGGTCACCGGGTCGCGCCCGCGAATCCACTGCGCCAGATAGGCATCGGAATGCAGATAGCCGTAGTCGGCCTCGCCGCCGCGCATCCCCCGCCCGCCGCCCGCCCGGAGCACGGTCGGCCGGCCGGGCAGCAGCGCCAGCGGTTGGTCGCCCACTGACGGGTCCTGGGCCAGGGCATGGAGCCGCGTGATGTCGTCCAACACCCAGAACGAACGGCCGTGGGTCGCCACGATCACGTCGTCCGCATGGAACACCACGTCGTGAATCGGGACGACCGGCAGGTTTTGCCGAAACGACCGCCAATGTTCGCCCGCATCCCACGATACGTAGAGCCCCTGTTCCGTGCCTGCCAGCAGCAAGCCTGGCTGGCCAGGGTCTTCGCGAATCACGCGCGTGAACTCGTCCCGTGGCAGTCCCGCATCGATGCGCGTCCAGTGTTTGCCGTAGTCACGGGTCACATAAAGATAGGGCGCGAAATCGTCCCGCTTGTACCGCGTGGCCGCGACATAAGCCGTCGCGGCGTCATGGGGCGACGCGTCGATGATGCTGATTAGCGCCCACTCCGGCAAATCGGGCGGCGTGACGTTCTGCCAGTGCGCGCCGTGGTCCCGCGACAGGTGGATGAGCCCATCGTCGGAGCCGGCCCAGAGCACGCCCGCCGCGAGGGGTGATTCCGCCAGGCTGAACACCGTCCCGTAGTACTCGACGGCCGTGTTGTCCTTAGTGATGGGGCCCCCCGACGCCTCCAGCGTGGCGGGGTCGTGGCGCGACAAATCCGGGCTCACTTCGTCCCAATGCTGTCCCCCATCGCGGGACCGGAACACGACCTGCGCCGCGGCGTACAGCGTGTCCGGGTCGTGGGGCGACAGCAGCGTGGGAAACGTCCACTGGAACCGGTACTTTAAGTCTTTGGCGGCCCACCCAATGGTGAGCTCCGGCCACGGGGTGATGTCCGTCGTCACCCCGGTGTCATGGTCGTAGCGCGTAAGCAGCGAGTAGTTCCCGGCGTAGATGCGGTTCGGGTTTCTGGGGTCCACCGCGATGTAGCCACTCTCGCCTCCGCCCACCTGGTACCAGTCCCGATTGGTGATGCCCGCGCCCCGCGTGGCGCTGGGCACCGTGAGGCTGGAATTGTCCTGCTGACAGCCATACACCCGGTATGGCACCGCCTCGTCCGTCGTCACGTGGTAAAACTGCGCGGTGGGCTGGTTCAGGATCGAGGACCAGTGTCGCCCCCGGTCCAGCGACACGGCGGCGCCGCCGTCGTTCCCGGTGATCATCCGGGACGGCTGCTCGGGGTCAATCCAGAGGTCGTGGTTGTCCCCATGCGGCGTGGGCATGGCCTCAAAGGTTTTGCCCGCGTCCTGCGAACGCCAGAACTGCACGTTCAGCACGTACAGGCTGTCGACGGCCTCGGGATCCGCGAAGATGTGCGAGTAGTACCACGCCCGCTGGCGCAGATTGCGGTCTTCGTTGGTTTTGGTCCAGTGCTGGCCGCCGTCGTCGGAGCGAAAGATGCCGCCCGCCTCGGCTTCCAGCGACAGGTACACACGCTGGCTGTTTTTGGGCGACACCGCAATGCCCATCCGCCCCTTGACGCCGTCAGGCAGTCCCGGCGCGCCCGTGAGCTCGGTCCAGGTGTCTCCGCCGTCGGTGGACTTGAACAGCCCCGACCCCGGCCCTCCGCTCGTCAGGCTCCACGGGGTGCGGCTCGCCTCCCACAGCGCTGCGTAGAGAATCCGCGGGTTGTTGGGGTCCATGGCCAGATCCACCGCGCCCGTCTTGTCGTCGCGGTGCAAGACGCCCTCCCAGGTGCGCCCGCCATCGCGCGAGCGAAACACGCCGCGCTGGGTATTCGGGCCAAAGGTGTGTCCCAGGGCTGCGACGTACACCCAGTCCGGGTTGGTGGGATGAATGCGGACCCGGCTGATGTGCCGGGTGTCCTCCAGACCCACGTGCGTCCAGGTGCTGCCCCCATCGAGCGACCGGTACACTCCGTCTCCGTGCGACACGTTGCCGCGGATGCAGGCTTCCCCCATCCCGGCGTACATCACGTTGCCGTCCGACGCACTGACGGCCAGCGCGCCCACGGGCGCCGTCCGAAAATGGCCGTCGGATATGTTGCGCCAGGTGCCGCCGGCATCGTCGGTGCGAAAGACGCCCCCCGCGGCCCCTCCAAAGTAAAACGTGAGTGCCTGGGTGGGATGGCCCGCGACCGCTACCACTCGTCCCCCGCGATGCGGACCGATGAGCCGCCACCGAAACGCGTCCAGGGTGCGGTCGACGCCGCTGTCCCCTGGGCTCTCGACGGATCGTGGATCCTCCGGCATGCGATCCCTCCTCGCCTTCGTCGCCTTCGTCGCCTTCGTCGCCTTCGTCGCCCTGCTCGATCTTGCAAACCCGATGCCGACCAGCTGGAACTCGATGACGGTGCCGAGGCTGTTGAGACTGCCCCTCCCGTGACACCGGATGTCACACCGGTTCTGAATAGTGAGTGGCAGCCGAAGCATACCGCCGCCCCCCGCGTCGGACAAGACGGACCAGCGTATAATGACGCCGACGACCCGATCCCGATGGACGGCAACGGCACAGCGACGCGGCAACGACGCCGGCCAAAACCCGCAGGGAAGGTGCAGCGGCATGGCAGAGAATTCGGAGGACACCCCCGTGTTGGCGCTGTTGGACGCGTACTACGAAGCGGCCGGCGGCGAAGACAACGTGTCGCTCCTCACGTTCGTGCGCCAGGCGCTGGCGCATCACGAGGCTTTGGTGGTGGATCGGTTTTTGGACCGCGTCGAAGTCATCGTGCTGGGCAACATCGAGGACAAGTTGACGGAGTCCCCCGGGGCCTTTGCCCAGGCCGACGCGGCGGCGGCCGCGACGCGCGCGGAGCTGGCCGCGGCCCGGGAACTGGTGGGCGCCAGCCTGTAGCCGCCCGCGCCTCGCGGTGACAAGTTCCGCCCTCCCCCGCATACCCTCGTCCGTAACAAAGGGCGAGGGCGAGGGTGATGGTGTGACGCGCCGACGCGAATGGCTTTCGGCTCTGGCGGCCGCGCTGCTGTTTGCCGCCTGGGTGGGCGTGGCCAGCGGGCCCACCACGTCCACGGCCTGGCAGGGATCCCCGCTGGTGGTGGTGGATGCCGGCCATGGCGGCGTGGACCCCGGAGCGCTCGCGGCCGACGGCCGCGAGGAGAAGCAGATCAATCTCGCGGTGGCCCACGGCTTGGCGGCGGCCCTGGCCGCGCGGGGCATCACCGTCCGGCTGACGCGGAGCGCCGATACGGCCATCACCGGCGGCGCCTCCACCCCCGAGCTGGAAGCGCGCGCCCAGTACGCCAACCGGCTCGGCGCGACGTTGTTGCTGTCGATCCACAGCAACACCGAACCCACCGGCACGGTGGTGGGACCCATCGTGTACTATCGGGCCGGCAGCAGTCTGGCGCAGCTG
>JAJYPH010000070.1 GCA_021795575.1 Bacillota bacterium | reverse complement strand
GGGGAAGCGCTTTACGCCAAGTGCCCAGCTCGTGTCGCTGGTGGCGGAGGGGCGCCTGGGGGCTAAGGTGGCCGCCGGCGGATTTTATCCCCCGGGGAGGCCCACGAGCGCCCCCGACCTGGGCGACAGCGACCGCGACCGGCTGGTGCGTCGGTTTCAGCTGGCGGCCGTCAACGAGGCGGCGCGGCTGTTGGACGAGCGGCTGGCCACGCCCGCGGAAATTGACTTGGCGATGCGGGCGGGCGCCGGGCTCAAGCAGGGCCCACTCAGCTGGGCCGACCACGAAGGGTTGGAGGAGGTGGCGCGCGCCATGGAGGAGATGAAGGCGTTGGAGCTGCATGGGTTTCGGGTGCCCGAGTCGCTCGACCACCTCGTGCAGCAGGGATGGACCGGCGCCAGCGTCGGTCGCGGGTTCATGAAGGTGACCCAATGAGCGTGGTGAGTGTGGACCGCAGCGGCGCGGTCATGACCATCACCATCAACCACCCGCCGGTGAACGCGATCTCGCCCGACGTGCTGGATGCCCTGGGCGCCGCAGTGGCGCGCGCGGCCGACGATCCCGCCATCCGCGCGGTGGTGGTCGCCGGGTCGGACGCGGGGTTTGCGGCCGGGGCGGATCTGCCGGCGTTTGTGGCACGCGGCCAGACACCGGTCGCGGCCATCCACGCCGGGGTGGCGCTGTTGGACCAGTTGGAGGCGCTGCCGAAGCCGGTCATCGCGGCGGTGGAGGGGCTCTGCCTCGGAGGGGGCATGGAGCTGGCGCTGGCGGCCGACCTGCGCGTGGCGTCGGCCCGCGCCCGCTTTGGCCAGCCGGAGGTGGCCCTCGGGATCATCCCGGGGTGGAACGGCACCCATCGGCTGCCGCGCCTGATTGGCGTGGGGCCCGCGCTGGACCTGATCCTGACCGGTGAGACGATTGACGGAGACCGCGCCTTCGCGTTGGGACTGGTGCAGCGCCTGACGCCCGGTGGCGAGGCGCTCGCCACCGCCCACAATCTTGCCCGCCAGGTGAGCCACAATGCCCCCGCCGCCCTGGCACACGCCAAACAGCTGGTGCGCGCGTGGCATGAGGCCGGTGCGGCCGAGCGGGAGGCGGCGGCCAGCGTCCAGCTGCTGGGGACCCCCGACGCCGCGGAAGGACTGCAGGCCTTCCTGGAAAAGCGGCGGCCCCGGTTCGGATCGGAGGCCTAGCGGGTCTGGTCGCCGGTATCCTATTCTGGTCCTGGCCAGGGTGGGATGGCGGCAGCACCCGCTGGGGCTTCCGACCCCGGATTCATCGGCCTGCCTGGCGGCGACTTGGTGGGCTCTATGTCAAACCCTGTGGGATCTGGATCGGTGGACGGAAGCCCAACAACATCTTCCGGCGATAGCGATCGCGGCGGGGGAACCCATAGCTCTGGCGCTTGATCTTGGTGTGGCAGCCCTCGATGTACCCGTGGGTGAACGGCTGGGTCCGTGGCCAGCGCGCCCACCGCGCGGGTCGCCACCGGGGGAGCGTCGGGGCCCATTGGTAGCCTTCGGCATCGCGCCGCCTCGGCCTTGCTGAGCCAGCGGTTCCGCTGCGCGGTCGCCGCCGTTCGGTACGGCGCGTGGCGGAGCGTCCGCCAGTCTTCTTGCACGCGGTGGCGTGGGTCCAGCGCCGGATAGGGTGTGTGAATCTGTGCGAGCGCCTTCGGCTGCCGGGGCCGCCGGTGTTCGACGCCCTGGATCAGCGGCCCGCGCCGACGCGTTGTCTTGGTGAGGGGTTGCTCGAAGCGGCGCGCCGCCTCCACCCGGGGCGTCGCGTCCTGAATGATGGGAAAGGGGGCCACCAGGACGGCCCCCCGCGGACACGCGCGCCGCCGGGCGTTCGCGTACGCGACCTTCATGTCGAGGCAGCCCCCGCGGATGCGGGCTCGCACCGACGCCGGGGTCCGGGCCAACCACGCGTCCCGCGTGGCGTGGCGGTCCTCCCCCCGGATGGTGAGCACCGGGCATGCGGGGGCCAGCAACGCGATGGTGCTGCACAGGTCGGTGTCCCGAAATGAAGCTTCATCAATGGACAGCCTCACGTCCCCGGGGAGATCCCCCCGTATCGTCCTCGAGCGCCACCACGCGGTCCACCAAGCGACGCCAGCGCCCGACGCCCACGCCCCGCACGGTGGCGACCCCACGGAAGCTCAAGGCGCAACCGGCTCCACGCGGCCGTCGGCGCGGCGGCGGATCCGTGCGGCCAACCGCCAGCCCGTCGTCATCTCCGCCACCGTCTCCACCTCTTCGGCGGCCCGCCCCAACACGGCGGCTGGTGCTGCATTATACTCCGTCACTGCGGGGGCACACTCCTTCGTCGATGTCAGCTATCAACGAATTAGACGTGCTGCCGCTTCGTCTTGCCGTTCGATCCCACAGGTGTTTGCGTAGAGCCGATTTTTGGTTGACGGAATATACAAACAGCGCGACGATGGAAACGGAGGTGACTTCATCATGCACGTTGCGCTGTTGAGGATGGCGGTGGGGCTTCTGGCGGTGCCGTTGAGCCCGTCATCGTCCCCCCCCCTTTCGCAGCGCCCCGCCGCTCGTTGTTTCGGTGTCGCGTAGCGCCTCGTCTTGGGTAATCCACGGCCCTGCGGCTGCGTATAGGACTGAAACCGGGCGACCGGTCAAACCGGTGCAAAGGTTGGCCGCGACTCAAACTCTGAATGCACCCAGCGCCCAGCCACCTCCGGCAGGGTACTTGACATATGTGTATCCGGCTCCACCGAACGGGTTCAACCCCTTGACCGCTAGTCCGGCCCAATTGGCCGAGTATGGCATCCCCGAGCGTCCGGCTCCCGGGCCAGCACTCCGGACGTGGGATACGGCAATGGGGGACATTACCCACTACGTGGGGGGCCCGTCGCGGAAACTTTCCACGGCCACCATGCTGGTACCTCAGGGACAAGTGGGAAATGGGGGGGACTTCAACTGGTTCGGGTATCAAGCGAACTCTACGAGCAACGGCAACGCGACGTTCGACGCGGTCTATGGCACGTGGACCGTGCCCTCCGTCCCTGGCAACAGCCATTATCCGTCTTTTGGTTGGAGTGACCCGTCGGTTGCTGTGTGGGCGGGGATTGGTGGAGGCCCCACGAAGAGCGGGGACGTTGTGCAAGCCGGTACGATATCGACGGCGACGTCAACACCATCGTATCATTTCTTCACAGAAGATGCCGGCTACCCGTACAATGGACCTGGTGGAATCTACCCCAACCCTCAAGGTCCCATCGTCCATGGGGGCAACACGGTGTATGTACAAGTGAGTTGGGCTGGAGGGTACGGAAATTTCTTCTTGGAGAACGAAACAACCGGCGCCGTGCAAAGTGTATCAGACGCTTACCCATATTTTCAAAATGTATCTGCCGAGTGTGTTGGCGAGTGGCCAGGCATACCGGGTCAAGCGAACGCCTACGAGGCGTATCTGCCACGCTTCAGCAACGACACTGTGTCCGGGTGCTCCATGAGCTACGACGCCAATTCACGCGATAGTGCCATCAGCCAGATGAACTACGTCCGGTCCTACCTGACCAACCATGCGAACGGGTCGCTTATGGCGGAGCCGTATTCGATGCAGTCTGGGGGGGCGTTTGTACTTCATTGGGTTCGCAACAACTGAGTCGGGACCACGGTTGCCGAGGGGAGGGGAACGAAGTGGCCCTATCCGCCACGCCGAAGGAGCCCAAATCTCCCGGTCAGCGTCATGGAGCGGTTGGCGCGCTGGCTCACTTCCAGGGGCCTTGGTGGATCGTGATGGGGGTCTTGACCGGGATTCCCCTCTTAGCCGGTCAGCTGGCGGGACCCGCCTTCTCCGAACTGTCGGAACGCGGGGTGCTGTCTGCCCAGTTGGTGGGCGTGATGCTGGCGGGCGGCATCTTGGCGCTTGCGTGGACAAACAGCGGTCGACCCGCGTGGCAGCCCGGGGCGGCGGCGGTCAGGCGCCCGGTGATCTGGGCCGTCCTCGTGGCCCCGTTGGTGCTGATTCAGGCTTTTACCATCGCGTGGACCATCCCGGCGCTGCGGGTCGTGGGGCTTCCAGGTGCGTGGGGATGGGGGATCGTCATCCTGCTTCCATGGCTTGCGGCGCTCCTCTCGGCCGGGGGCCGCCACTCGGTGCTGCCCGTCACGGCGCTGGTCGCGCTGGTCTTATGGGTGGTTTTTCTCGCCGGCTTTCCTTGGTTTCACACGATTGGGGTTTCCCTGAGTGGGGGACTCCAGGGTAGCCTATCCATTCATGGCCCCGGTCCGAAGGCGGTGCCGTATCCCCCCCATGTGCTGCGGGCCGTTTACAGTCAACGATGGTGGGACGATGTAGCGCTGGCCGCGGCGGGAACATTTCTTATGGCACCATGGCTGTGGCTGGTTCATCCCGCGGACGCTCACAGCCACGGGTTCCAGGCGAGGAACACCGGGTGGCGGGTGGTGGCCCTCGTGGGCGCCGCCTGGGTCTTCATGGCGCTGGGTACCCAGCAGGTGGCAGGCCTCAATCCGCTGGTGGGCGGCTTGCTGGTCGCGTTGCCCGTGTGGCTCCAGTGGGTGGGGCTGGTCGCCTGGGTGGCGGGCCTGACGGCAGCATTTGGCACGGCTTGGGCAGGGACCGCCGAGCGGCTCGTCGGTCCGGTGCGGAGGATGGTAGGGCTGGCTCTCCCATCGGCCGTAGCCGGCTTGGTGGCCGGGGTCGTCCTCGTGCCGCTCACTTACCTGCCGGGCTGGCCGCGCGCGGCCGTGGCACCTTTGTTTATCAACGCAGAGGCCGGCCTGCTGATGGTGGCGTACCTCGTGGCACCCGCGCTCGGCGCCTTGGCCGTGGCCGCACTCGGGGGTCGCCACGGCCGAGTCAGGCCGGCGGGCTGGACGGTGGCGGCGTGGGCGGCCGGCTTGGCGGCCTCGCTCCCTGGGTTGCGGGGGTTGGATCGGTGGGCGGGCGGAGCTTTCTGGCATCACCTGTTTACGGGAGTGCCCGCTGGATACGGCTTGGGGTTCTTCTGGCTCTCGCCCGTCCCAGGCCTACCGGACTGGGGACTGGCGGCCGGCGTGGGCGTGAGTCTGGTGGTCAGTGCGCTGGGCCTCAGGTGGTCGCGTCCGCGCTCCCTGGATCCAACCAGGACACCAACAACGCAATAACCACGCTGCAACTTGGCTATACTACCCGACCTGGCGGGATGGCGGCTGCAGATGGACGGGTGCCGTCGGTTGATGGCGGGCACGCACGGGACCGTGCATCCAGACGGTCATGAACCCGATGGCGGCCATGCCCACGAGGATGTACCCGACCAGCGGTTCGAGGGAGCGCAACTGGATGAGCGCCCAGAGCAAGAGGCCCACGCCCCCAATCCACGACAGGCCCGAGCGGCGGCTGGCACCCGCCATCCCCGCCACCATCAGCGCCGCCAGCAGAAAGCCCACCCAGAACCACCCGCCCCCGACCACGTTGGTTGCCACGATGCCGCCGATGGTGATCAGGCGGACCAAGCCTTTGGGGTTCAGGACAATCCCTCCCGCTGGTTGACGTGTCAACCACTAAATTAGGGGGCGGGGTATAGGGGAAATACCACCGGTAGCGTATGGAGCCCTTGCCCACGTTACCACGATCCCGCCCCGGACCCGACACTACGGGGCGTGTTTTCGACATTTTTTTCGGGAAGCGGTCTGATGGATGCGCATAGGAGGGGGGGCCGCCCCGCGGGCGGCCCCCCCTTACGCCTTCGACGGTGACATTAGACCCCCGGGGGCACCGTGGCCCCCACAAAGTGGGCCATCCAGTAGGACGTGCCGAACGAGTCAATGTGCACACCCGTGGCGTACGTGTCGGCGCCGATGAACTCACCGCCGCCGATGTAAATCCCCACATGGCTGGCGCCCGCGCCGTTGGTGGCGAAAAACACCAGGTCGCCCGGCTGGAGCTGATCATAGGCGATGTGTGTTCCGACGTCGTACTGCGCGTACGACGTCCGCGGCAGGTTGATGCCAAAGTGGGCAAACACGTACTGTACCAGCCCCGAGCAGTCAAAGCCCGTGGTGGGCGACGTGCCGCCCCACCGATACGGGTCGCCCACCAGCGAGCGCGCGAAACCCACGATGGCCGCCGCCTGAGATTGCGCGGCGCTGACTCCGCGGTCGGTTGACATGGCCACCTGCAGCGCGTGCCAGACCGCCGGGCCCGCCAGTCCGTCCACCGTCAGTCCCTCATGGCGTTCGAACGCCTCGACAGCGGCCTGGGTGTTGGGGCCAAAGATGCCGTCCTCGCCGTAGGTGTTGAATCCAATCGACGTCAGGTCTTTCTGAAGGGTTAGGACAGCCGCCCCCCGATCGCCGAGGCGCAGCACCGATGGCGAGGAATTGGTGGGTGCGGGGGCTGGGGCGGGTGTGGGGGCCGGTGCCGGCGGCGTTTCATTGAGTGCCGACCACGTGGATGCGGCCACCACCCCGTTGGCATCCAATCCGTGCCCCCGCTGGAAACTGATGACGGCCGACAGCGTCAGGGGCCCAAAGGCCCCATCGGTGGCCAGGTGTGCCCCGAACGCATTCAGTCGCTGCTGCAGGTGCACCACGGCGGGGCCGGTGGCGCCTTCCTGCAGGACGGGATTGGACGGGGTCGCGGCAGGCGGCGTGGACTTGGCCACGGCCGCCGCCACCACGGGGGCCTGGTCATGGAGCAGCGCGCTCCACGTAGGGGTATTCATGCTGCTCGTGACCGGGAGGCCGTGCGTGCTCTGAAAGTGCTGGAGCGCGGCCAGGGTCAGCGGACCGAACGCGCCGTCCGTCGCGAGGCCGGCCCCGAAGCGGTTCAACAGTTGCTGCAGGTGAACCACGGACGACCCGTGGCTACCTTCCTGCAGTGGGGGATTCGCTGTGCTGGTGCTCACCAGCGTTGCCGCCACGCGCTGGCGCTGTTGAAGCACCGCGTTGAGCGAGCGCCACGTGACGGCACCCACGATGCCGTCCGACGTCAGATGCTGGGACGACTGGAAGGTTCGGACGGCCGTCCCCAAGAGGGGGCCGTAGAATCCATCGATGTGGCCCTGGTAGTATCCCAGGGCGTGCAGGTCCGACTGCACGGTTTTCACCGCGACGCCATGACTGCCGGGAACCACCGTCACATTAGCCGCTTGAACCACTTGAGAAATGGCCGGCAGCGCGGCCACGGTCAATCCAAGGGCCATCCGAACGATGGTCCGCCGCCGCGAAGGCTGACTGGACAGACTGATTCATCCTTCCTTCTTATGTCCGCCTCCGGGGTTAGTATGGGAAATTCCCATGGTTCGGGGGAGAAGGAGCCCCCTTCCGACCTTTGTCGGATTCACCGGTTGATATCCCCCGTACTCCATCGTGGAGATTCGGCTTCGGTGTGGCCAAGTCTAGGCGTATGGAAACCGCGTGTCAAGGAAACATTAAGGGTTTTTGGCTCCTGGTGGCGAGGACAGACGAATCCTGGCGGCGCGGGTCGGAGCCCGCATCGCGACTCGCCGGGCGCGGGCGCTTTTGATGAGGGCGCACCGGTGTCGTGGGCCGCGGAGGGGCATGATACAATACCGCGTGGATGGGGGCTAGGCGGCCCCGAGCGTCACTTTGGCTGCGACTTGAGGTGTGGAGTATGCGAGCGGTGGACGCCGCGCATCAAATTTTGCAGGAATCCGGTCAGCCGATGCCCGTTCACGATTTGCTGGACGAGGTCGCCAAGCGCGTGGGGCAGGACCCGGATGCGCGGACGCTGGCCGGGATTTACTCGGATATTAACTTGGACGTGCGCTTCACGTATCGCGCCGACGGGCTGTGGGCGCTGCGGGACTGGGCCGCGAACGCGAGCCACACCGGCGGTGTGGCGGGACGCGACCACCCAGCCCCGGCGGAGGAATCGGATGATGCCGAGGAGGAGGACGGCTGGTGAACCAGCCGCCTCCTCTTTTCGGTGAAGCTCTGGTGGCTTGGGGAGCTGCTGCCCCGGCTGGAGGAAGCAATAGTCAGGTAGCGGAGGGGCAGACGCCATGGCAAAATTTGCGTTTGTGACTGGCGGCGTGGTGTCTGCGCTGGGCAAGGGAATCACGGCCGCATCGCTGGGCCGCCTGCTCAAGTCGCGAGGACTGCGCGTCACGGCGCTGAAGCTGGACCCTTACATCAATGTGGATCCGGGCACCATGAGTCCCCTGCAGCACGGCGAGGTGTTTGTCACGGAGGACGGGGCCGAAACCGACTTGGACCTGGGCCACTACGAGCGGTTTATGGATGTCAATCTGGGCCAGGCCAACAACGTGACCACCGGGCGCATCTATGCGGCGACGATTGCCAGGGAGCGCCGTGGCGACTTTTTGGGGGGCACCGTCCAGGTCATCCCGCACATCACCAACGAGATCAAAGAGCGGATTCATCGCGTGGGGGAGGCCAGTGGCGCCGACGTGGTCATCGTTGAGGTCGGCGGCACCGTGGGCGACATTGAAAGCCTGCCCTTTCTTGAAGCGATTCGCCAGATGCGGACTGACGTGGGCCGCGATGATGTGCTGTACATTCACGTGACGCTGGTGCCCTTTCTGAACGCCGCCGGCGAAGCGAAGACCAAGCCCACCCAGCATTCGGTCAAAGAGCTGCGCAGCATCGGCATCCACCCCGATGTCATCGTGTGCCGCACGGAGCGGCCGCTGTCGGCCGACCTGCGCGAGAAAATCGCGCTCATGTGTGACGTGGACCGGGACGCGGTGGTGCAAAATGTTGATGCCGACACGATTTATCGGCTGCCGCTGATGCTGAGGGCCGAGGGGCTGGACGACATTGTCATTGATCGGCTCCGACTCTCGGCCCACCCCGCCGACCTGGCCGAGTGGCAGGCGCTGGTGGACAGCGCGGCCGCGCCCAGTGAATCCGTCACGATTGCCGTGGTGGGGAAGTACGTGGCGCTGCACGACGCCTACCTGAGTGTCGTGGAGGCGCTCTCCCACGGCGGCATCGCCGAGCGGGTGCGTGTGAACCTGCGCTGGGTGGATGCCGAGACGGTCGAACACGAAGGGACCGGCTGCCTGGAAGGCGCAGACGGTCTCCTGGTTCCCGGGGGCTTCGGTCTGCGGGGGGTGGAGGGCATGATTCGCGCCATCCAATGGGCGCGGACCGGCCAGGTGCCCTTCTTCGGCATTTGCCTGGGGTTGCAGACCGCGGTGATTGAGTTTGCCCGCCATGTGCTGGGGCTGGAGGGCGCACAGTCCACGGAGTTCATGCCGGCGTCGCCGCACCCGGTCATTGACCTGATGCCGGACCAGCAGGACGTGGAGGATCTGGGCGGCACCATGCGGCTCGGAAGCTATCCCTGCGAAATTCGGCCCCGAAGCCTGACGGCTGCCGTCTATGGACAGAGCTTGATCTTTGAGCGCCACCGCCATCGCTTCGAGGTCAACAATCGTTTTCGGGGAAAGATGGAACAGCGGGGGCTGGTGGCGTCCGGCACGTCGCCCGACCGGCGTCTGGTGGAAATTATGGAACTGGCCACGCATCCGTGGTTCATCGGCACGCAGTTTCATCCGGAGTTGCAGTCGCGTCCCAATCGTCCGCATCCGCTGTTTGCCCACTTTATTGGGGCGGCCCATGCCTATCGGGTGGAGGGGGCGTCCCCCCTGATGGCTACCGAGGGACGAAGCTGAGGCAGGCGGCGCCGGGCCGCACCTGCGGCGCCAGCTCTCCGGCGAACGCCACGTAGGCTTCGAACTCTTGGGCATAGCCGGCCCGCAAGTGCCCGTCATACGAGGCGGCCGCCGCGCCCATGACCGGCGGGTCGACCGGCATGACGCCTGGACCGACTTGGATCCGTCCCAAGGTGCACCGGCGCTGGCTGTTGTACCGGCACAGCGTGGCCTCACATCGAATCAGCGCCATGCACGCGGACCTCCCCGACTAACGTGCCCGCGGTGGCCTTGCATTATGTTGTGCATGGGCGGGTGTATACTGGCCGGGAGGAGGGTGAGGCTGATGGGCATCATGGGTCGCATGTCAACCATCTTCAAGGCAAAAGTGTCCAAGGCGCTGGATCAGGCGGAGGACCCCCGGGAAACCCTGGACTACTCCTACCAGCGGCAGCTGGAGCAGCTGCAGCAGGTGCGCCGCGGCGTGGCCGACGTGGTGACGTCGAAGAAGCGGATCGAACTGCAGTCCGCGAAGTTGGACGACCAGATCAAGAGCTGGGAGCAGGACGCGAAAGACGCGTTGGCCCAGAACCGCGAAGATTTGGCTCGCGAGGCGCTGACGCGCAAGCAGGCCGCCCAGCAGCAGCTGGATGGCTTGCACAGCCAGCTGACCGACTTGGAGCAGGAGCAAACCAAGCTGGTGGAGCTGGAGAAGAAGCTGTCGCTGAAGGTGGAGTCGTTTCGGACGCAGAAGGAAGTGGTGAAAGCCAAGTACTCTGCGGCGGAAGCCCAGGTGAAAATTGGCGAAGCCACGGGCGGCCTGTCCGAGGAAATGGCGGACGTCGGCATGGCCATGCAGCGGGCGCAGGACAAGACCGAGTCGATGCAGGCGCGTGCCTCGGCCATTGACGAGCTCCTATCGTCCGGCACCCTGGATGACCCCATCTCGTCGGGCGACCATCTGAAGGATGAGCTGAACAAGATGAAGGCCACCTCCAGCGTGGACGATGAGCTGGCGAAGCTGAAGGCCGCGGTCCCGGCGGGAGGCGCCGCCTCATGATCGTGCGCATCATGACTGAGGGCCAGTACGAGCTGGATGGCGACCAATTGGAGTCATTGAAGCACGCCGATGAAGAGCTCTTGGTGACGGTGCGCAACAATGATGCGGAAGGGTTCCGGAGCCACCTGGCCACGGCGCTGGCGGTGGTGCGCGGAGGACAGCCCGTGCACGCGAGCGTGCTGAAGGAATCGGAGCTGGTGCTGCCGGCGCCCGACATGACCGTTCGCGAGGCTCGGCGCCTGTTTGACGAGCATCAGATTCTGTAAGCCAATCGGTCTGCGCGGAGCCGGCGGTGACGTGGCGCTTGTGTGGACGGCGTCCACCCGCTATAATCGGGAGGCGTTGCTGGGGGATGATGTAGCGGTAGCATAGGTGACTCTGGATCACCTCGCCCAGGTTCGAATCCTGGTCCCCCAGCCAAACATGGCCCCATCGTCTAGAGGCCTAGGACGCCGGACCCTCATTCCGGAAACAGCGGTTCGAATCCGCTTAGGGCTGCCAATTGATTGAGCCGTTGCCGGTAGGCAGCGGCTCTTTTGCATGCCGGCTCCCGCTCGGCCGGTGATAGAGTGGTTGGCGACGATGGGCGGTGGATAGCGGCCAACAGCGGACCATAGAGGGGGCGTGGCATGCCGAGGGGAAAACCACTGGACGGCAAAGAGCCCGAGGGCGTCCGGATGACATGGCCGCTCACGGTGCGGTGGGCCGAATGTGATGCCGCCGGGATCATTTTTCACGGCCGCGTTTTCGAGTGGTTCTCGGAGGCGCGCGTGGCCTGGCTGGCCCACAACGGGGTATCTTATTACCGGGACGTCGTGCCCGAGGGCGTGGAGTTGCTGGTGATCGAAGCCAACGCGCAGTTTCGGCGCCCGCTCAAAGCCGGAGACGGCGTGGCAGTGGAGGTGTGGGTCAGCCGACTGTCGCCGGCGCGGATGCACTTTGCCTACCGCGCGTGGCACGGGCGGGAGACGGCGGTCACAGGCGAGACGCAGCACGCGTTCGTGATGCAGGGCCGGGCGGGGAACCTCAAAAAGGGGCACCCGCGGCTGTATGAGGTCCTCTGTGGCGGGACCGGACTGGCGACAGAAATCTAGGGGGTTGAGTCATGGTCGAACCGTATCAGTCTGAGCCGTTGACGGACTTTTCGCAGGGCGAGCACCGAGCGGCCATGGAAGCCGCGCTGGCTGCCGTCCAGCGCCAGTTGGGCCGCGACTACCCGCTGGTGGTGGGCGGACGGACGGTGGAGACGGGGGAGTACATCACGTCGATCAACCCGGGACGGCCCGGCCAGGTGGTGGGCCGCGTCAGCAAGGCGCGGCGCCAGGATGTTGATGCGGCATTGGACGCCTCGTGGACCACGGTGAAGTCTTGGGGCTACCAAAGTGCTGGGGCCCGGGCCCGGCTCCTGTATCGGGCGGCAGGCGAAATGCGGCGGCGCAAGCTGGAGCTGGCGGCGTGGGAAGTGTTCGAAGCCGGAAAAACCTGGCCGGAGGCCGATGGGGATGTGGCCGAGGCCATCGATTTTCTTGAGTATTACGGCCGTCAGATGGAGCGGTTGGATGGCCCCGTCCCCGTCACCCCGCTCGCTGGCGAAGAGGACACCGCGTTTTACATACCGTTGGGAGCGGGTGCCATCATTCCGCCGTGGAACTTCCCGCTGGCGATTTTGACCGGCATGACCATGGGGGCGGTGGTGGCCGGCAATCCCGTGGTCCTGAAGCCGGCGAGTCCCACGCCGATCATCGCCGCCAAGCTTATGGAAATCCTCGAGTCCGTCGGCGTGCCGCCGGGCGTGGTCAACTTCCTTCCGGGAGATGGCGGCGAGATTGGGGACCATCTGGTGGGACACGCGCTCACCCGCTTCATCTCGTTCACCGGATCGCGGGAAGTGGGGCTCCGGATCAACCAGGTGGCGGCCCACGCCGGTGCTGACACGCGTTGGATCAAGCGGGTGGTGGCCGAGATGGGAGGCAAGGACGCCATCGTCGTCGACGAAACGGCCGACCTGGACGCGGCGGCGGCCGCCATCGTCTCGTCTGCCTTCGGCTATCAGGGACAGAAGTGTTCCGCGTGCTCCCGCGCCATTCTGGTGGATGAGGTGTACGACCAGGTGGTGGACCGCGTGGTGGCGCTGACCGAGCGCCTGCGCGTGGGTCCGGCGGAGGATCCCACCAACAATCTGGGACCGGTCATTGACGAACGCGCCTTCAACAAGATTCTGAGCTACATCGAGTGGGGGAAAGCCAACGCGAAGCTGTTGGCCGGCGGGGAGCGGGTGGGGACGGACGGGTACTTCATCGCGCCGACCATCTTCGGCGACGTGGCGCCCGGGTCCAGGTTGGAGCAGGAAGAAGTGTTTGGCCCGGTCTTGGCCATCGTGCGCGCTCGCGACTTTGACCATGCGCTGGATATCGCCAACGATACGGACTACGGGCTGACGGGCGCCTTGTTCAGTCGGCCCCGCGAGCGGCTCGAGCGGGCGCGGCGGGAGTTTCACGTGGGCAACCTGTACCTGAACCGCAAGTGCACCGGCGCGGTGGTGGGAGCGCATCCCTTTGGCGGGTTCAACCTGTCCGGGACCGACTCCAAGACGGGGAGCCCGGACTACCTCCTACTGTTTATGCAGATGAAGTCCGTGGCCGAGCACCTGTAGCCGCGTGACACGGCCGCCACCGCCTCGGGGTGGCGGCCGCGGTCGTTTGCGCACTAGGGTCGTTAGGCGTTGGGCCGGTGCTGCACGGTCGAGTAGGTGCCCGGGGCGAAGTGAAACGCGTCGTCCTGCCACCACAGCGTGTGCGTGGACACGTTGTCCAACAGCTCCCGATCATGGCTCACCATGATGAGTGCGCCGGGGTAGCCCGACAACAGGGCTTCCAGTTCTTCGCGCATCCGGAGATCCAGGTGATTGGTGGGTTCGTCCAGCAACAGCACCGATGAACGGCTCATGAGGGCAAACAGCAGCGCCAGCCGGGAGCGTTCCCCGCCAGACCACGCCCCCACCGTGCTGTCCAGCAGCTCGCGCTTCAGACCGAACCGCGCTCCCAGGCGGTACGCCGTTTCCCGATCCATACCCTCCTCGTGGGCGAGCCGAATGCCGGTGGCGTTTTCGGGCAACAGACTCGCGGCTTCCTGGTCGTACCAGCTGATGACGGCATCGGGGTTCCACCGCACGCCGGGTGCAGACTCGGCCAGCGCGTGCAGCAGCGTCGTCTTGCCGGAGCCGTTCGGGCCCACGATGCCGAGGCATGCCTTCACCGGCAGCTTGAACTGGAGTGGGGACCACGTGCGCGGCCCTCGCGAGAGCGTGAGCCCGTCCACGATGAGGGCCAAGGTGCCGCCCAGTTCGCGCCCGCCGTGGGCGAGCCGGCGGGGTGCCGTCACGGTGCGGTCCGGAGGCGCCACGGCCGCCCGGTCCAGTCGGGCGATGGCGTGCATCCGGCTCTTGGCCATCGTGGCGCGATTGCCTTCGCGATAGCGGTCCACGTACGTCTGGAGGCGGGCGCGCTCCTCGGAATAGCGCGCCCACTCGTCCGCGATCCGCTGGGTGCGCTCGTGCCGCAGATGCTGATACTGGCGGTAGGTGCCCGTTAACAGCCAGAAGAACCCGTCTTCCCAGGTCATGATGCGCGTGGCCGTGCGCTCGAGAAAGCGCCGGTCGTGCGACGCCATCAGCACGCCGCCGGAAAACGCCCCCAGCGTGCGCTCCAGCCATTCCATGGCTTCGACGTCCAGGTGGTTGGTGGGCTCGTCCAAGAGCCACAGGTCCGCCCCGGACAGCACCACCTGCGCCAGCGCCAAGCGATGACGCTCTCCGCCGGACAACACGTCGGGCGAGTCGCCGTAGCGCGACTCCGGCAAGCCGGCCCCCTCCAGGGCCTGGCGGACCTGAGCCTCCCAGGTGTACCCGCCCAGACGCTCGAAGTCTTCCTGCACCGCCGCGTAGCGGGCCAGGACGGCGTCCAGGTCGCGCGTCAGCGGGTCGGCCATCGTGGTCTCCAGCGCGCGCATGTCCGCGGCCAGCTGCGGGAGGCGCGGGTTGGCCGAAGCCGCCGTGTCCCAGACGGTGCCTTCGCTCTGGGGGTGAAGCTGGTCCAGCGCAGCGATGGTGAGCTCCGTCGAGCGGTCCAAGTGACCGCCATCGGGGAGACGCTCACCGCTGATGACCCGAAACAGGGTCGTCTTGCCCATGCCGTTAGGCCCCACGAGGCCGATGCGGTCACCGGGGTCCAGTCGAAACGTGGCGTCGTGCAGCAAACGGCGGTCGCCCGCCACCAGCGTGATGCTGTCTGCCTTGAGCCAGGCCATAAAAAATGCCTCCCCGTGCTTGTTGTCAGGGAAGGCGACCAGTTACCTTCCCGAGCCGTGCGCGTCGTCCACTTTCGGGCATACGGATGCCCGATGGACTTACGCCAGAGCTCGGACCACCACAGTGCATCCTCCTTCGCCCGCCAACACGCGTGGGCTTGCGATCGACGCTGGGGCCAGTATAGCATGCGCTGCGTCGGCGCCCAGACGCGCCCTCGCCTCGCCTCGCGGTTCTCGAAGGGGACTGCCGGACGAGCGTGGGGCCACCGACGGCAAGCCGCCAGCGACGAGACTTCCAAGACCAATTGATGCAAGCCATATAATGAAGCTTTGCGTTGGGCACACGGGCCAAAAACTTTTTCTCGGATTTCGCTTGCATCTGGTGTTCCGGGGGCGTAACATAGCGAGTGCTGTCCGACCGGCGGGCGACTGCCGGGAGGCGCGGACCTTGACAACTGAATCGGAACAGGTAGACGACTTTTGGTTTCGAACAGTCAGCG
>JAJYPH010000270.1 GCA_021795575.1 Bacillota bacterium | reverse complement strand
TAGACAATCCAGTGCAGGTCGTGGGCCGGGCTGCCCTGCCCGATGCAGACCACGGACGCCACTCGCCAGCCGGTGGCCAGCCCCAAGGCCACTGCTACCACCCATAGCCCCCATCGTTTGCGCACGGCATCCCTCCGACGCCAAAGGTCGCCCGCGCACCGATGGATGTGACAAACGCCTGGAGGGTCGGAAGACCGCAAAGATGAGGAGAGGCGAAGGCAGGCGAAGACAGGCGAAGAGAGGCGCGGCCAAGCCTCTCTTCACCTTCCGGATCCGGGGCGGATCAGACGGCGGATGCCGTCCGGGCGCGCACGATACGCACGTCGCCGCTGATCGTGTGGGCCCGAAGCTCCACCAGCGGGCCCGCCCCCTCGTCAGCGGACGGATCGTCGTGCAGAGAGATTTCGGACGTGAGGTCTCCCGACCGTGTGTGGGCATTCACGGCCAAGCGGCTGCCCTGGGCAATGCCTACCGTGACGTCGCCCGAGATGGCTTCGGCGGTGACGCGCCCCTGGTGCACGAGGCGGGCCTCCAGGTCTCCGGACTGCGACTGCAGAGAGAGCCCGCCATGGCTTTCGCGCACGACAATGTCCCCCGATGCGGCCCGGGCCGAGAGGCGGCCGCGTACGTGGCCCACGTGAATGTCGCCCGATGCACTTTCGCACTCGGCGTCGCCGTCGACCGCCATCACGGTTTGGGATCCGGATGCGGAGCGCAGATGCACGGGTCCCCCGGCCTGCCGAATCTGGATGTCACCGCTGGCCGTGTACGCGCGGAGCAATCCCGCCACCTGCTCCACCCGCACCTCGCCGCTGGCGGTTTCCACCTCAGCTTCCGTGACCATATCGAGCGATACGTCGCCCGAGGCCGTATGAATGCGGGTGGCCCCACAGCGCCCTTCAGCACGCACGTCGGCGGACGCCGACTGGATGTGCACGCGTGACGCCTCCGGGACGCGGACCCGGACGCCCACTCCCCAGCCCGAACCGGAGCCCCAGCGCAACCCGATCCCGGACCCGCGCCCGATCCAGCCCCACGACGAGTCGGGTTCCGGCACCTCTACGACCACGCGGTGCCCCGTGTCCGTGGGGGTGGCGTCCACGCGGGTGCGTCGAACCAAGTCGTCGGCCTCGGCGTTGAGCGGCACGAGGTCCACCTCGGTGGTGGGCGCGGTGTGGGTCGTCACTTCAATCCAGCCCGACCGGTTGCGGACGGTCAGGTCTACGGGTGATGGGGTGTCAAACTGCTGCATCAAGATCCTCCTCTAACTCCTCTAACTAAGTGAACTCATGGTGACGGGCGACGGGTTTGGCCGTCAGCTTTTGCCGTAGCCAGCCAGTGACCGGCCCGAGCGCTGCGTGCGCCGCCCACTCAGGGCGGTGGCTAGTGCGGACACCACCCACGCGTTGACGGACGTGCCCTCGCGCTCGGCGGCGTCATCCACCCGCTGTTTCAACGCGGGAGCCAGCCGCACCGTCATGCGGGCCGCGTCCTCGGCGCTGTGCGACACCTCGACCGGTTCATCGGGGACGTAGGCCAGCGACGCCGAGGCGCCGGACAGCCGCACCTCCAGGTGCCCGCTGGGCAACTCGCGCGACGCCTCGGCCGCCCACTGGCCGGCCAGCTCGAGCAGTCGACTCTGCAGCAGGCTGTCGTACGCCGTCCAAAGGCGGCTGGTGGCCTCCGCCAGGCTCGGATCTCCAATCTGCGCCAGGTTCATGAGGTCCTGCCGCAGCGTTGCGGTTGTTTGTGTTAGTTCCATGACGTCATAATGACGTCTGCCAGGTGCCTTGTCAAGTGTCTGCGGGACATTATTTTTGGTCTAGCATGCCGGCGTCGTGGCGCCTTGGCGTTTCGCACCGGATCTGGTGCAATCGGAGCGTAGTCGGGGCGGCCGGCGCGTGTCCGTGAAGCGCCCGCGCGGTCAACGGAGGGAAGGGATGCGATGAGTCAATCCCGTGTGTGGTCCTGGGACGTTCCGGCGGATTGGGATGAGCGCCCGGCCCGGTCCCTGGCGGCGGCCCTCTTCAACGGCGTCTGGACCCTGATGGAGCAGCGTGACCGCAGCGCCGATGACGACGACCGCATGGTAGAAGCGGCCCACGCGTCGCGATTTCTCTGGGGACTGGTGGGAAGCCCCACGCAATGGGCGACCGGGGAGTGGCTCCTATCGCGGGTGTACAGCATCCTGGCACGCCCTGAGCCCGCGCTGCATCACGCGCACCGGTGCGAAGCCCTGACGGTGGATCATGGGCTCGACGCCTTTCGACTCGGCTTTGCCTACGAGGCGCTGGCGCGGGCGTCGGCTCTGGCCGAGGAGGCGCCCGCGTGTGCTCAGTACCTGGCCCGAGCCTGGGAGTATGCGGCTCAGGTGGCGGCCACCGACGACCGTCAATGGCTTGAGGAAAACCTCGCGGCCGTGAATCGGTAGGGGCGGCTCACGGCCGCGCGCCCTGCCGCCGGGCGCGCTCGCGGCAGCGCGACACGACGCGTCCCACCGCCGGTCGGCGTCTCGTGGATCCACATGCGCGGTGTGCGCCCGCTGATCGATCCGCCGCGGCGGTACGACCGCGTGATCACCCGGCTCCGGCGCCGCCGCGCCCGGGCCGCCTCT
Organism: Bacillota bacterium; assembly: GCA_021795575.1. GTDB lineage: Bacteria > Bacillota > Sulfobacillia > Sulfobacillales > JAIMBI01 > JAJZWV01. The sequence goes on along the minus strand of JAJYPH010000270.1, from coordinate 964 downwards.
CCAGGTACCGGTCTGTGGTCCGCGACATACGGAGGTGGGGCTCGGGAGCGTCTTACGCCAGGAGGTCAAAGCCGGGAATGCTGGCGGTCCAGCCCCACGCATGCCCGTCCACGGCCAGCACCAAGGCGCCCCCGGGCTCGGCCAGGAGGCCGGGGGCAGGGCGTGGTTCCCCACGCCGTGACACGCCTGCCGATGCAGGCGGGAGGACCGTGCGGACGTCCGGGACCAGGGGCCTGACTCTTGCCGGGGCCCGGTGCGCCGACGGGCCGGCGATGGCTGTCCCGGGCGGTATACTCAATCTCGAAAGCGAGGCGGCTTCGTGCAGACAACCCCACAACCCCGGCGCGACGTGCCGAGTCAGCGTGACGCGCGGGAGGATGCGATTTGGATGGCGCTCGCCTTGGATGAGGCGCGCCAGGCGCTGGAACGCGGCGAAGTGCCGGTCGGTGCCGTGGTGGTGCGCGACGGCGAGGTGCTGGCGCGGGCCGGCAATGAACGCGAAGCGCGCCAAGACCCGACGGCACACGCGGAGGTGCTGGCCCTCCGCGCCGCGGCGGCGGCCTCCGGCCACTGGCGCCTCCAGGACGCCACGCTGTATGTGACGCTGGAGCCGTGCGCGATGTGTGCCGGGGCGCTGGTGCTGGCGCGCGTGGCGCATGTGGTGTTTGCCGCGGCCGACCCGAAGGCGGGCGCGGTGGAGAGCGTGTTTGCCATTCCCACCGACGTGCGCCTGAACCATCGCGTCACCGTGACCAGCGGCGTGGCGACCGACGACGCCACGGCCCTGCTGCAGCAATTTTTTTCGCAGCGGCGCTGATCGGGTCACGTCCGGACGCTCCAGGGCTAACCCAAAGTCGGGCTGAGCGTTGCGGACGGACCCCTGGACGTCGCAGGGCTGGCGTTTTCGCGGCGGCTGTGGTAAGCCAGGACCATGACACACATTCACGGGGCGCGACCCCGCCCG
>JAJYPH010000069.1 GCA_021795575.1 Bacillota bacterium | reverse complement strand
CCAGCGGGTCAGCGTGCCCTCGTCCCCCGCCACCGCCGCCGCCCGCCCGTGGGTCGCCACGGCTTCGAACGTCTCGGCGTCGTACCGCTTGTAGGGCACGAGACACGCCGGCAGCTCATGGTGGATCCGGCGGCACCCGTGGCACCGCACCCGGCGAATCACCAGCACCTGCCGCTCCCCGGTGGGCAGTCGCCGCGTCCGCCGGCGACTCCCGATGACCACCACGACCCCGTCACACACCGGACACGGACTCACGGTCGCGCTCCGCACGTAAAAGTATCCGGTCCGTCCGGGTGGGGTTCGAGGGTGTAGTCTGCTATACTTACCACTGTTGTGTGACCACGCGCCCGGGCGAATGCCTTCAGCAAGCATTCATTTACCCCGGGCGCTTTCCTTTCCCGCAAGATGGCACCGTGGCCAGTCTAGCCAGCAATCCCCGGACGGGCAACGCCGTCAACTTTAGGCCATTAAGGGGCGGCTAAAACACCTAGCCATCCCGCGTGAATCAACTTGGACTCCGATACGATTGTTCCTGACTGGTCGAGCAACGCCATGAGGATCCGCGCGGCAATGGGCGGAACCGCCATCCATCGGTTGCCACGAAGCAGGGCTTGTTGGCCCCGGTCGAAGGCCACCGTAGCGGATGACGCGGGTTCTTTGTTGGACGTGGTTAGGCGGTGGAGGAAATCGTAAAGTCGGTGTCGATAGGTCAATTGGCGCATGGCAATTTGCCTCCTGGCACTTGGAGGGTTCCTTCTTGACTGCGCGTGAGTCAGTCCCAACTGGCTCGCTCACTCTCCGGGCTTGCGCCTGCGTGCGGAAACGTAGTTTGCGCCCTCGACGTTTAGCTCTCACGTCACGTCAACGCCCGGGCCTATCCTGAAGTTCCACTTTGTTGCCGTGACCACGTTCCCCCGCGAGGCATCTCGGCGACATGCCTGGTGTACCGCCATTCCTCCCGGTAACCGCGCTCGCCGAGGCGCCGTTTAGATGGCATAGCACAGGGTTCTCAACAAGAGACGCCGCGGGGAAAGGTGTGGACGACGCATGAGATTCGCGAATCGCCTGGCGCGAGGGGGCATCAGTGCGGGACTCCTCTTGTTGGCCGGATGCGGGTGGACGCCTGCCACCCACCCCGGCGCTTCACCGGCCCCCACCCAGAGGGCTTCCCATGCGCCTCGCCCGTCGCCCAGTAGTCCGACGTCCGGCAATACCATCGTCACCGAAGCGCTCGCGGTGGTGGCGCAATCGGCCAACATGCCGCTCCGTGGGCCTGAAGGCATACCGGGCCATCCGCTTACGGCGAAGACCTGGCTGACCGCCGAGACCACGGCGACCTCCTCCCACTACGCGGTGGCGCTGGTGTGGGCCCCCGCGGCATTCTTTGGTGGTCCCGCGCCTCCCAGCACTGTGGTGGCCCGTGGGGGACCGCTCACGCCCGACGGGAGCTTTGGGGGCCGCCAGTTCGCGACGGCCACGGCGGCTCGCGCGGCCCTGGCCACCACGAATGCCTCCGTCGAGACGGGGGGCACCGGCGTTCCAGCGGCCCACCCCGTCGGGGTATCCCAGCAAGTCACCGTGCTCTCTGGCGTGACGGCACGCGCGTGGCATCTCACGGAGCCGGGCCAGGCCGTGCTGCTGTGGCGGCAGAGGGGTTGGCACTGGGAGCTCACCGGCACGGCGACCGTGGCCGAGGCCCGTCGGCTCGCCAGCTGGGTCGCGTCCCGCCGACTGCCCGCGCCCCAAGGCTTGTTCACCGAAGCCGTGGCCCGGACCGGGATGACGGTCGTCCTGGACTGGACCCAAGGTCGCGCTGTGTACTGGACGCGGGGCGCGGGACCGGCGCCGGCGCTCACGATGGCCGATGCCATGGTGGCATATGGCCAGGTGTCCGCCACCCTCCTCGGCCCCGCCGGACGGATTCTGCCCCCAGACCGCGCCATCGCGCAACAGGAGACAGGGAATCGCATCAGTCCGTGGGTCGATCTCACCTCGCCCCAACAGAATCAGGGGGTCCGACCTGGCCAAGTGATCGAGATCACGGGCCACGTGTTGACGCACAGCCAGTTTATCGACTTTGCCGATGTCCAAATGCGGGGGATCGGGGTCAGCCTCCTGGCAGGTGACACGAAACCTTCGCTTCAGATTGCCGCTGTCGAGCGAGGAATCACGGTGAGTGCCTCGGGGGCCTTCGCGGGCGCACTGCGCATCCCATATGAACTCCCTGCCCTCTATGGCCCGCTCCTGACACTGGTACTTCAGTATACTAGTCACATGGCGCCGGTGACCCAGATTCTCTTGAGCCCGCAACTGCTCCACCGTCCTGCCGGATAGCTGATACCCGGAGGGAGTCTTCGCGCTGGCCCCCCGCTGCACGACGGGGCCGTGGCTGCGCCCACGACCCCGTCGGTCTTGTGTTACGAGCTACACGAACATGTCGATGTCGAAATGGAGCACGAGATGCCAGTTTGAGCGGTATACTCCTTGATCGCACAACACGCCAGCGAACAAGGGGTGCCGACCCACTGGCCTACAGTTCCGCAATTGTTCTTCGAAACCGAGAACGCCCACCAATAGAATTCCGCGAACGCCGTACCTGGATCCGCAACGACCGTGCACGGCGTGATGCCCTTCGGAAACCACACCGTCGTGGATTGCCCGTGTCCCGATACCTGGTCCAGGGCCGTTTGTGAATGGTACAGCACGCTGCCGTTCCATGTGTCCTGCAAAACCCCGAACCCTTCCCCGGTGGCGGGGGACGCACAGTCGCACGAATTCTCGTAGCCGGTGCAGGAACATGGGCAGTTATAGCAACCCTGCCCCTCCATGGCGGCCACCACCATGTACTTGTCCATGGGAGCTGGGTCGACCCCCAGACTGCTCATCAAAGCCAACACACTCTCCGCGATGCCTTCCGGATCCCAGCCTGCATCATTGGCGTCTGACTCAATCGTGCTCAAGGCCGGACACGACGCACCGGTACACGGGGTCGACGTATAGGCGTACCGGCACGCGTTGCCGGTCGGACACGGGCTGCCATCGGCGGCCACCTGATCACCAAAATGGGCCGAGTACGGACTGCCGGGGTTCCGACCGTTGCATGTCTCACTGGGCGCGACCGGCGACACGTTGTAACACCCGTTGCAGTTGCCGTTCAACGCGTAGTACACATAGTTGTACGCCAAGTCCGCGCTGTCGGTCACCGTCTCGCCCGCCGCATTCATGTAGGTATCCACGGGCGGCAGGGTGTCGCGCGGCGTATCGTCGTAGATGAAGGGCGTTCCGCCCACGCCCAGGTTGCCGTACCCGCACGGGTTGTTGAACAGGGAATTGTTGGCGGGCGTTCCCACCGCAATCACCAAGAGCTTGCCGCTCGCGGTGCCGGTCCAGGCGTGGGCAAAACTCCCCAACACATGGCCAGCGGGCAAACCGAACATCGAGGCGACCGTCAGCGAATTGTTGTAGTCGGCATCGGTCGCCGCGTAGAGAAAAATCTGGTTCTTAGAGAGAGCCATTGCACTACCTCCGTCTCTGAGGGTGTTACACACCCTGAATGTCCGAATCGCGCCCATGCGACCCGTCATCAGGTAAAGAGGCAGTCCTCGACACCAAGCGGACACCGTGACGGAAAGCCTTTCTTCGCCAATGCCGGGACCGTGGCGCCGCCGTCCTGCTCAGCAACGCCGATCCCCCATAACGTGGATGCGGCGGAGTCTTCTTCGACGCGCTCCCCGCCGACCGGGTCAGCACACGCGTGCCGGCCCGCCGGGCCATCAACAGCCAGGTCGAGCGCCGCGGTCCCATTCGAGAGTCGGTGATGACCAATTACCCGACCCGGTTGCCGACGCCGCCGAACCTTACGGGTTGCCGCGGTCCGTCGGCTCGGCGCGGCGTTTTGGCGTCATCTTTCCCCCAAGGAAATGACCGCCATAGCGTCCGTCCGCATTCGGTCCCGGCGCCCACTGGCTGCCAGACACGCTGGCCGATTCGCGCCCGCCGCGTCCGGCCCCCGCTTTCGCCCGCCGTTGACCTGCTGGCTCCGCCCCCGGCGGGAGCCTTTTTTGTTAGGAGGTGCTTCGATGCACGATTTGCTTCACGCCAGCGCCGTGGATGTCCACACGGCCGCCCTATGGCACCCCGCCCCCGGGGCGTCGCGCTCATGACCGATGACGCGGGACGGCCGATCACCGCGCCCGATGTGGACACCGTGATGCGGGCCACGACCGAACCGGTCGTGCTGAGTCTCCCCACGGTCGCGGAACGGCGCGCCCTCCAGGCGGCGCTGGCGCACACCCGCGATCAACCGCGCTGGCATGTGAGTCCCGCCCCGGGTGTGGGGTTCCCGGCGGCGTTTGCGTGGTATGGCCCCGACGACCTGCGGGGGCACCCGCCCACCGTGCTGCACCGGCAAGAGCGTATCGCCCTATGGCGCGGCACACCCTCCCAGGATCCCGTCACCGGGGCCGTGGCGGCCCTGGCCCAGCAGGACCTGTCCGCCGTCATCACCCCGTGTCCCCCCGAGGCCCTGGCCGCCCTGCGCCCCCGCCAGGCGGCACGGGCCGCGCCGACCCTGTTGCCCTAGCGCTTCTATTCGCGACCCAAGGATTGAGTCTCATGCCATGGACCGGCCCGCTCTGGGCGCTCTCGACCGCGGGGCCGCTCCCCCTGCCCGCGTGGACGGGGATCCTCCTGTTAGGTCTGGCGGCCGTCCTCGCGATTCGCTTGCGCTTGCCCCTGCCGTCGGACGACCAACCCATCTCGTTTCATCCGTTTCTGGCCCTGCTGGTGGTCGTGTGGCTGGGCTTCGGCCTCTGGGGGGCGGCCCCCCTCGCGCTCGTCCACATCCACACGGCGCGCAGCGCGGGGCGTTCACAACACGCGCCACCCCGAGATGAGAAAGCTGGCCAGCGGCACCAGGAACACCACCAGCACCATCAGGAGCAGCGCCCCCGGCAGCGCGGCGGTCCAGAGGGGACGCTTCGCCTCCCGCACGCGTTCCTCCTGGGCGAGGCGTTCCCACAGGAGGAGCCCCTGCGCGTGGGCCGTCTCGGGGTCGAGGCCATGCTCCCACGCCGTACGCAGGAGCTGCGCCACCTGCCGCCCCTCCACCGTGTTGTGCGCCTGGACAAACGCGTCCCCCGCCCGGTCATCCCCCTCGCTCAGTCGATGGGCCAGGCCCATCACCGCCGTGCCGAGCGGCCCGGCCGGCGCCGCCTCCTCGATGGCCGCCAGCAGGGGAATGCCCGCCGACGCCAAAAGCGCCACCGCTTGCCAGAAGCGGCACAGGGCCCGGCGCTCGGCCGCCGGGCCGGCGTCGTCCGGCAGCCACTGCAGCGCCACCAACGCCAGCAGCCCCCCCGCGGCCACGGCCTGCCCTCCCAGGGCCCACAGGATCCCGACGGCTCCCCACCACACGGTCCGCTCGCCGCGTGTTCCCCCCGTGGCCCACTCCGACCACAGCAGCGCCGCCCCTCCGGCCAACAACTCAGGCACGCTCCCCCTCCTCCCGCTCACGATGCGCCAGCCCCAGGACGCCCCAGCCCACCCCACCCGCCAGCACCATCGCCGCCTGACCGGGCGCCGTGCCCACCATGACGGTGAAGAAGCTGGGCACCATCCCCCAAAACAGGAGCACCACGCCCAGCGGCGCCGCGGCCAGCAGGCTGACGGTGCCCCGCCCCGCCGCCAGGGCCGCCGTCCGCTCCCAGCGCAGGCGGCGGTCCAGCCGGAGCTGGGCCAGCATTTGGTGGGCCACCCCCGCCACCGAACCCCCATGCTGCGCCAGCACCTGCCACGCCCGCGACGCCTGGGTCAGCGCCGGCACCGGCCACACCGCGGCCAATTGCTGGCCCAGGGTATCCAGCCGCCGCGCCAGCGGGCGCAGGTGGGACGGCAGCGCCCGGTCGACCGCGCGGGCCAGCGCCGGCTCTGCGTCGGCCACCAAGAGGAGCTGTTCCAAGAACTGCTCCACGTCCGCGTCCCACCCGTCCCGCACCACCATGCGCTGACGCCAGCGCGTGCTGGCCTGGTACCCCGCCCCCAGCAGCATCCCGCCGACGGCCAGGGCCCACGATCCCGTCGCGAGTCCCACCCACGCGCCCACCGCCGACTCCCATCCGCCGCGGCGCGTCGCCAGCAGTCCGGCGGCCACCGTGGCGGCCGCCCACCACCCCCAGGCGTGACTCGGGGTCACGGCCCCACCCGCACCAGCTGGTCCCCGCCGTCGCGCCGAAAGTGCGGCTGTATGGTCCCATCCACAATCACGTCGACTTCCTCCACGTGCCGAGCGCCCTGGGCGGTGCGCGCCACAAACACGATGACGTCCACCGCCCGCAGGATCTGCTGGCACAGGACTTCAAACGACAGGGGGGTGCCGCTCCGCAGCGCGGCCCGCGCCAGGCGGTACACCGTGTCCAACCCCGGCCCCGGGCTGTGGACCGTCGTCAAGCTGCCGGGATGGCCCGTGGCCATAGCCTCAATGAGGTCCAAAGCTTCCTGGGCCCGCACCTCCCCCACCACGATGCGGTCGGGCCGCATCCGGAGCGCATGCACTACCAGGTCGTGCGTGGTGTATCGGCCAGAGCTTTCGAGCGACACGACTCCCGCCCGGGTCAGGTCCAGCTCGCGCACATCCTCAATGACTACCAGCCGCTGGTTGTCGGGGACGGCGCCGATGAGGAGGCGCAGCAGATGCGTCTTGCCGGCCCCGGCGCCGCCGGCCACGACCACATTGGCCCGTCCGGCCACCGCCTCGCCCAAAAACCGCCACACCTCGGGCGTCACCGCGCCGCTGCTGAGCAGGTCGTTGATATCCGGCGGGTGCTCCGGGGTTCGTCGGATGGCGAGGGCCGGGTATCGGCTTACAGGGGGCAGGATGACGGAGATCCGGGATCCATCGGACAGGCGGGCGTCTGCCATCGGATGTTCGGTCGTGAGATCGCGCCCCGCTCGGGCCGCCAGCCGCTGGGCCAACGCCGCCACCTCTGCTTCATCCGTAAAGACCGATGGCACGCGCTCCAACACACCCCCACGCTCCACCATCACCTCGTCGGCGCGGTTGACCATGATCTCGGTGACGCGGTCGTCCAGCAGCAGCGCATCCAGCGCCCCAAGCCCGGTCAGTTGGTTCAACACCGAGCGGCGCACCAGCGGCCGCACCCCCACCTCCGTGTCCAATTCCTCCAACAAGTCGTCGACGGCGCGCCCCAGTACCGCCAGACGCTCCTCGGTCCACACCAGGTACCCCAGCTGACCGGGCTGCCGGGCTTCCACTTCGTGAACCACCCGCGCGCTCACCTCCGCCAGGTTGGTCACCGACTCCCGTGCGTGGAGCGGTTGAAAGCGGCGGCGGCCTTCCTCTGAAACCAGTCGTGCCATGGGACACCTCCTTCTCGTCGTTCCGACGCGGCCCGGGGTCCTCCCGGCCATCCCTCGGGCAGCACGGTGGCGAGCCCCCGATGGCGTCCGGGCAGCACTGTCCCCTTCACGGCGACCTCGACCCCGGGGTGCAAGTCACGCAGCAGGCCAACCACTTCGACGCCGCGCTCGCCCTGCTCGGGATGACCGATCACCACGACGTGGTCCGCCAAGGCCGCCCACCGCGCCGCCGTCCACGCGCGTAAATCCCGTCCCAGGTCCACCACCACCACTCCGACCTTCGCGGCCACTACGGCAGGCGCCTCGGCGTCCACGGGCGGTGGCGGCAGTTCCCACGGGGCGGGGGAAGGCAGGAGTGTGCCACCGCGACAGGCCACGGGGCGCGGTGGGCGGTGTTCGCGCCAAAGCGTGGGCGCCAGTTTTTCCGTCAGTCCCCCCTGCGCCCAGTCGGCGTCGACCCACAGCACGGGCGCCTCGCGGGCCGCCCACTGCTGTCCCCACACCCACGCCGCCGTGGTCGTCCCCACGCCGCCCGCCAAACCCACCACCCCCAGCACATGCCCGTCTTCGCCAAAGCTGGAGGGTGACACGAGGGTCTCGACCCACGCGGCGAGGGTGGGCTCGGTCAACTCGCCGTGCCAGACGGTCACACTGCTGGGCAGCGCGCGCCACGCCGGGGGCGGCGTCTCCTCCAGCCATACGGCGACGGAGTGGTCCGCCGCCCAGCGGCGCACCCGCTCCACCGACAACCCCTCCAGGTCCTGCGTGACCACGGCGCCCTGCGTGCCGGGGTCGGTCAGCTGCTGCTCCAGGGCGGCGCACGAGTCCACCACCACAGCACCCGACGCCTGGCTCATGGTGCGCAACTCGCCGTGGGTGGTGCCGATCACCACCTGCGACCAGGCGCTCATGGCGTCGGCCCCAGGTTGATCACGCTGGCCGACCCCAGGTTGTGCTGCACCAGGGCGGTCAGCACCGTCATCGGGGCCGTGAGCGTCACGCTGCCGGCGCCGCCATAGGTCCCGGCGACCAGCGCCGTGACGACCACCGGGGGCGAGATCCAGGGCCCCTGCCGCCCTACGACGGCAAACTGGACCCGGTCCCCGGCCGTGATCCCCGCGAGCGCCACGCTGTTCAGGGCGACCGACACCGTGGCGCCCGGCGCCGCGCCGCGCGCGGTCGAGCGAAAGTCCGCGCCCACCACGGTCTGACCGGGCTCCAGGTTGACCCGCGCCACGGCATGCGCGGGTGGGCCCGCCGTCGCCACCTGGGCCACTTGGCGGAAATCGCTCGGCGACAGCGAGCTGCCGGCCGGCACGGCGCGTGCCAGCACCCAAACCGGCGCCTGCTGATGCGCACTGTACACACTGGCTGCGGCCAGCAAGAGGCCGGCCGCGGGCAGCGCCAGCCGGGTCGCAGGCCCCTTAATTGCCACGGGCATGGGCTTCTCCCTCCTTGATGAGACGTGCTTCGAAAGGACTGGCCTGGACCCGAAGTGGAATGCGATCGCGGTCCACCATCAGGAGGCCCTCCCCGACCCCCGACCCTTCCAACAGCGCCGTCTCCGGCTTGGTGAGATGGAACACCTGGGCCAATTCCGGTACGGCGTCGGGATGCGGTCGCAGCAGCAACACCAGGGGACTGTTGCGGAGGCACACCTGCGCCGACACCGAGCGCAAGGCATCGTGGGCGTCCTGGGTCACCAGCGTGAGCGCGGTACGCCACTTCCGCGCGCGGCGGTACAGCTCTTCCAGATACGGCGCCAGATGCGGGTTCGCCAAGAGGTGCCACGCCTCGTCAAACACCACCCATCGGGGCGCGCCCCGGTACAGCGTCGCCACCACGTGCTCCACCGTCACCAGGTATGCGGCCATGGTGAGACTGGGCGGCAGCCTCGACAGGTCCACCACGGTAATGCCGTCGTCGGGAAACGGCTGCACGGTCTCCCCCATCACGGACAGCCACTCCCGCACGGCGGGTTCCACGCGTTCGGCGGTGGCGCTGTCGGCCAGCGCCAGCTGGGCCAGCCAGGCGGTGGGCGCCGTCTCGTCCGTGGTCGCCAGGTCCGCCTTGACCGTTTCGGCCATTCGCCGCGGCAGACGGGTCCCCATCGTCTCCAGCCACCGCAAGACAAAGTTGCCTCGACGGGAGCGCTCCCCCGAGCTTTCGTCATACAGTGCCAGCGGGTTTAGGCCGGCTCCGTGGCCCACATGCACGACGTGGGCCGGATCCGCCAGCGAACCGTATTCGCCTTCAGGGTCCACCACCAGGACCGGCAGGCCCTGGTACCGAGCCCGCAGGATAAGAACCTTGGTGGCGAAGCTCTTGCCGGCCCCGGACCATGCCACCGTGAGGCTGTGCGGCGCGGGCAGACGCTCGCGATCCACCACCACCAGGCTTTTCGTCAGCGGATTCTCTCCCCAAACCTGCCCGTGGGGATGCTGCACGTCATCCCCCATCCACGGAAACAGGGTGGCGGCGGCACGGCTGTCCATTTCACGCGCCCCGTAGGATGGAAAGCCCCCGGGCAGGACGCTGCGAAAAATGTCCGCCTGCTGAAAGCGACACCGCCGGAGCGGCATCATGAGGCTTTCCGCCAAGGTCATCACCTGATGGCTCCGTCGGTCCAGCTCGGCCTGCGTGGGTGCCTGCAGCACCACCGCCAATCCCACACGCAACAGCCGGGTCGCCCCGCGAGCGACTTCCCGTCGCAGCTCCTCCGCGTCGGCCAGCGCGGTTTGGCCGGCCGCGTCCGGCAAGCGCCCCAGCTGAGCCCGCGAGCGCTCCGCCCCCTGGTGCCAGATGAGCCGCCGGGTGAGACGCGCCACCTGCTCTTCCGATCCCAGCGGCTCAATGCCCAGCACCACCACGTGCGCGAAGGGCGCTTCCAGCAGAGGCCGCCACCAGCCGGCGCGCACCTCGCGCGGCCAGCCCCGCACCCCCAGCACCCGCACCCATCGGTCGTCGATCGCCAAACCATCCGGGAGTACTTCAATTGAGTCGGGCCACACGGATCCCAGCCGGCGGCGGCTCTGGGTGTCGTCCGGGCTCTCGTCGGCTACGAGTCCTCGGGCCAGGGCGCGACGTCCCACGACCATTTCACCTCCTTGGGCAGCTCCGCCGCCGACAGTGCCGAGAACACAAAGTCGTACAGCTCCTCGGTCGGCAGTTGGCGCATGCGGATCCCCACCGGGCGCAGTCCTTCGGCCACGGCCGCGTGGCGCCGCGTCAGCTCCATCTGCGCCTCGTCCCACAACACCTCGCCCCGCTTGAGCGGCCGGCTGCGAGAATCCTGGCCCTGCCAAGAGAGCACCAGGAAAAACCGACGGCGCAGCAGATGCTCGCTGGTCGCTGAATCCTGCAGGAAGCGGACGTAATCCGCCAACGCCGGCCGGAGGTGGGGCTCGAGCTGATTTTCTTGGGACTTGACTTCGGCCAGGTACTCATCCAAGCGCAGCCGGTCCGTACGAATCAGAATCTGAATGGGGAAACTGAGCCCGTTCAGGAAGTTGGTGAACTGCAGCACGAGCGCATAGCGCTCACGTTCGCTCTTTAAGGCAAAGCCCACGGGGGTTACCTCGAGCACCGCCACGAACCTGTCCCGTTCCAACAGGCACATCCCGCCGCCAATGGCGCGGAGCGGGTACAGTCGGCGCATTCCGGCCGTCATTTTGACCACCCTTTGGAATCCCCTTTCAGATTTAACTTTTCGGTTCGACCTCTCGGGAGCCGTCTTCCGCTCAGGCCTCCGGGACGAAGCGCTGCGGGGTCACGTGGTACCAGCTCCACCATCCGACATGCATCCACAACGGATCGTGATCCCGCCGCACCAGGGCGACGACGGCCGTCGCCCCCACAGCCGCCGCCCAGGGCCACCCATGGCCCGGCCCGGCCGTATAGACCATCGCCCCCAGTCCAATCCCCACCGCCAGGACCAGGGCGTCGCCCAGACTCATGCCCAAGAGTGCCCCGGCTTCGCTGGGCAGCGGCAGGGGAATTTCCCGCCTCACCACAACGTGCGCTCGCCTCCCAGCCGCGCCACCTCGTTGGGGATGCGCGTGAGAAACCACAGACCGCCGGCGGCCACCAAGAGACCCCCGAAGGATGCCGCCTCCACCACCAACCGTACGGTGATCCACCACCCCGCCGCCTGGGCCGCCTGCACCAGCACCAGCGCCAACAGGCGCCGACACGGCCGCCACAAGACCGCCGGGTCTCCGGTGGCCACGTACCCCAGCGCGGCCCAGGGCAGCCACGCGGCCAGCCAGTACACGTGCACAGCCCGAACGACGAACCACAGCGACAGATACAGCACCAGGGCGGCCAGGACGCCCACGAGGCCCAGCGCCAACAGGGGCGACAGCAAAAGCGCACCCGCCGACCAGTGCACCGCTCCCGCGGCCGATCCATGAAGCAGCGCCGCCACCACCGTGTTGTTCAGCGTGAGCACCAGGATCATGAGACTGGGCAGCGCACCCATCACCACGGCACCCAGGGCGGCTCGAATCAAGAGCCCGGACCAGGGGCCCGCCGGGGCATGGCGCATGAGGCTGGGCCACACCGCGGTGAGCGCCGCTACCACCAACGCCCCACCCATCGCCCCGCCCGCCAGGTCGCGCGACCAGGTCAGCAGGGTCACCGCGGGTCCGGTCCAGGCGAGGGGGAAAAACACCACCTGGGTGAGCGCCGCCTGCGCCCCCGCCGTGATGCCCCCCACCACCAGCCCGTCCAGGTACTGCAGGAACAGCAAGACCGGGTTCATCACTTGGCGATAAACGTGAGCAGATTTTTCACCACGTCAACCATCAGAATCAGCAGCAGGCCCAAGGCGGCGCGAGCCATGACGCTCTTGGCCCCCTCGACGCTGCGTGGACTGGATGCCGTCATGAATCGGATGCCGCCGTAAACCATGACCAGCGTGAACAAGCCCCCGGCGACGGTGACCAGCAGATCCGTGATGCGCGTCACCGCCGACAAGATGTTGGCCGTTGGCATTGCACTGCCTCCTCTCACCAAGCTCACGGCCGATGATATCGACATGGCTCCGGATATTTCGTGTTTAATCGCCATACGTATTTAGACGCGCCGACACCGCGCAGACCGCGGTACTCGCGCAATACGGCCGATTCGACATATTTCGATCTCTCTACGGGATTTCCTCAGGCAACGCCCGACAATCCGTCGGTGTCAAGCCCCAGGGGCCAGACCAGCACAAGGCAGTTCCGCTCTTTTTGTACGGGGGAGCCTCGGGGGGAGGGGGTTGATTGCCACGCGCTCGGGCAGCGCCGGGGACTGAGGCGGGCCGGCAGTAACCCTGAGGGTGACGGGCATGGGTCGCCGCGGTGCACCATCGCCGGGGACAGCCACCCCAGGCCGCTATGCCAGTGGTCCGTGTTGTACCCGGGGAAACTCGGTCCCTGCCACCGGCGGGCCGCCGCCAAGTGGGGGAAGTGATCCGGAACGTCCGGTCGATACACCAGGGTCCTGCACTGCGCATCGGACTACGCACGGTCGTTAGACGTATGGCGGCGGGAATGGCTTCGTCACGCCCAACTCGGTCACGGCGCCGCGACGGGTTGGGAGGCCATCGCCGCCCCGTGGTCGGCATGCCAGCCCGGGTCGCGGGGATCACGGTGGCCGCCAGCCACTCCGCTTCCGTGAGGATCACCAACCAGCCCAGCACCGCACGGCGGTAGAAGTCCGGAATCACATAGAGCCGGTAGTGCAGGCCCGTCACGGGCCCCGGGAGATGGTTGGTCTCCCACAACCACACTGGGTTCGGGCCGGTGGCCAGGAGCGCCGGCTTCTTGCCGGAAGGATGCCCCGCCTGGGTGCGGCGTGCGCGGCCTGCGCCGCCCGCGCGCAACAGCCAGTAGACGGTCGGCCAGGGCGCGTAGTGGCCGCTTCGTCGCCCGCCGCCGGGGCGTTCGGCGCGGCGGACCAAGCGCACCTCCTGGCAGAGCCCGTCACGCCTGCGCGGTGCGCCCGGTCCACTGATATAATGGCAGGACGTTCCGAAGAGGTACTGAACCTGGGGAAGCCTTGAAGGGAGCCCCCGATGAATAAATATGTAATTGTTGTCCCGCTCGCAGCCCTCCTCGCGACCTTGCTGACCTTCAACGTTATCCGCGGGAGTCATGCGGGCGCCGCGTCTGGGGGCAGCATAGCCCGAATCCGGGTCACAAGCGGCGGCCGCTGTAACTTGTCGACCTTACCGGGATGGATTCACTCTCCCGCGACCAACGACGTGGCGGGTTTCGATAGCTTCTACCACAACGTATACGTGTCAACGTACTTGGGGGGGCACGCGGTGGCTCTGACTAGTTGGAAACAACAACGGTGGTTGTTTGCCATCACGGCCCCGTCTCCGTTGTTCCAAACTTTCGCCAGCGCGGTGGAGCAGGCCTTTGGGTCCATCCATCTGCCCGGCCGGGGTTCCTTGTTTTGGAGCAACCCTAGTCACTGGCGCCTCAATGCTGCTTGGTGCGTGTCCAGCACCGCCTATCGCTTGGACCTCACGGGCATCAGCCCAACTCTGGCACCTGTGGTCGCTGGGGTGGTGGCGTCGTGGGACAAGAGCCGCGCCGTCTTGTATACGTGTCGGGCACTGAAGGTCGGGATCTCGTGCCAGCCGGTTGCCTCATCGGCAGGTCGCTAGCGGCCGTCCCCCCCCTCCAGCGGGGCCCATCGGGGCCGTTGGCCGACGGGCTGCAGGCGCCGGGGCTGGTGGCACCAGCCCTATGTTCGCGCATTGGCGGGAGCATCCCGGTATTCTCCCTTGCGGGCACAGCGCCCGCGGGCGGTGGCACCCATCGTCACGGCTCGACGCGCTCGGACTCCGTCTCCTGGGCGCGCTCGCAGCACCCGAGAGAAACCGACCTCAGCCGAAGAACCTCTCCTTCCTTCGCCATGCCGACTTTCGTCCCTGTTACGGGCCGGCACGGCCATGAGGGTCTCCTTTGGTACGCGCCGCCCAGCCAGGCGGCGGAAGGCTTCGTTCAGCGAGCGGCGACCGACCCCGGCACGATGGTCCCCCACCCGGCTGTGTTGCCCGAGGTCATAGACGTCCTGATCTTTCCGCACACCCCGTCGTAGAGGCCTGGGTGGGGTAGCTTCGGCGTGCGAGGCCCCTGGCGGGGCCGGAGGTGGTGGACCCCAACGCCGTGCTGGGCGCGGTCCAGGTGGTCAATGCCACGCGCTGGCTGCCGGTCGATGTTCGCTGGCCAAACGCTGAGGGCCGCTGCCACGAGCCTCGGTACACCCGAGGCGGTGGCGGTTCGTGACGGCTGGCACGCGTCCTCGGCGACCAGGACTTGGCTTAAGCCGCTGCGAGCTCCCCCCCGATGCCGGGCTCCGTTTAGCCACGTCGCCCAGGTAGCACCGTCATCAAAGACCCCCAGCGCGACTATCAGCCACCGGGGCCGGGCGGGATGTTCTCAGCCCAGCAACAAGGCGGCGCACGCCACAGGGCACCGCCGGTCGCGTTGCAGGCATCCAGCAGTGGCGCCAGAGCTCGGACGGTGTCGCCTGCCGCCGCGCGCTCATGCCGAATGAGCGTAGCGGGCCCACGGTGCCGGTTTTCTGGCTCACGTACGGACCACGGCTTCCGCGGGTGCCCAGTGTACCTGTTAGGAAGCGTGCCACGACACGTCCGGCCGCGGCCAGCGCCTACCGCGCTCAATGCGATGCACCTCCACGCGGATCACACCTGCCGCGTCGGTTCGGTCCGCTTGACTTAGGCCCCTCGCGCGCCGGGCTGGGAGGAGGGTGCGGCCCAACTCCATGGCCGCTGCCCCCATAGGCCCGACCGCTGGCATAGCAGGAACTGAGAGCCCGACCGGGAACTTGGACTGCGGCAAGAACCAGGGCGGCGGGACCCGATGCCTGCGGACCTTGTGCACTGGGCGTGCGGATCTCTGCTGGGCAGGTCTGGTTCGCCGGCCGGACGCGATGCCGTACGGCGCCACGGACTCTTTCATGCCTGGCGCCGAGACCCGAAGACCGCGTGGCGGCGCGTTGAACCGACGGACCGGCCGACGCGTTGATCAAGGCAGGTGATCAATTGGAATCGGAAGGGACGGACCTGAGCGGCATGGACGCACTGGAGGCGGGTCGGGCGGGAGCCCCCCACGGCACGGGACCCGAGGCGTTTGAAGCGGTGTTGGACCAGCTGGACCGCGTGGTGGTGGGCAAGCGGGAGGTGGCGC